>JBARBP010000249.1:0-33243 GCA_049793195.1 Occallatibacter sp.
CTCTAAGGCTGCGTGACTCGAAACTGCGGAATTTCCCCAGGGTAAATCCGCACTGCCACAAACGGCGGACCCCCCTTCCGCCCCAAACCCCCAAACACGAGGTCAAAATCAATGAAGAACCACTTCAATGCACTGCTCCTGACGGCGGCTCTCTCCGGCCTGGTTGGCGGAACCTCCGTAGCGGCCCACGCGGCCACTTCCGGCTCCACAACCGTGAACTCGGCAAAGGTGATGAAGGCGGGCCTACGTTACAGCGGGAGCAACTACGACACTGCCAAGCACTCCTGTAAAGGCAAGAATGACTGCAAGGGCCAGGGCGGCTGCAAGTCCGGTGACAATGGCTGCAGTGGCAAGAATAGCTGCAAGGGCAAGGGCGGTTGCGCCACCGACGGCTCCAAGATGCCCGACGCAATCTAGATTCTTCCCCAGGGCTAACAGCGTGGCGGAGAACCGCAACTTAATTTTCCGCCGCGTCTCCCATCCTCCGATCTCCGGCGACAAAGAACTGTGAACCAGGAACGGAGCCCGTCTCTCTATGCCCGGCAATCGCTTTAATGCGTTTCAGGATCACGGCGTCGGAATCGGTCTGCGTATTCCGCACTACCAGCACATCTTTTCGCGCAAGCCGGTTGTCGACTGGTTCGAGATCATCTCCGAGAACTTCATGATCGACGCGGGCCGCCCGCTTGCCATGCTCGATCAAATCCTTGAGCAGTACCGAGTCGTTCAGCACGGCGTCTCCATGTACTTCGGTTCCGTCACTTCGCCTGACCCCGAGCATCTGCACCGGCTCAAAACCCTCGTTCGCCGCACGGGAACTCCCTGGCTCAGCGATCACCTCTGCTGGGGCTCGGTCGATGGAACCTACACCCACGACCTGCTGCCGCTGCCCTATACCTGGGAAGCCATCGAGCGCACCGTCGAACGCGTCCGCATGGTGCAGGACTTCCTCGAAATCCCAATAGCCGTCGAGAACGTCTCCAGCTACGCTGCCTTTACCGGCTCGCAGATGACTGAGTGGGAGTTTCTGACCGAAGTGGTCGAACGTGCAGACTGCGGCATCCTACTCGACGTGAACAACATTTACGTCTCAGCCATGAATCACGAGTTCGAGCCGATGGACTACGTCAACGCCGTGCCCGCGCATCGCGTGGCGCAGATTCACATCGCCGGACACTCCAAGTATGAGAAGTACATTCTCGACACCCACGATCATCCGGTGATCGATCCTGTCTGGCAACTCTATGCGCGCGCCATCGAGCGCTGCGGCGCCACGCCAACGCTGCTGGAGTGGGACGACTACATCCCCAGCTTCGACGAGGTTCATGCCGAAGCAAAGAAAGCGGAGAAGTATCTCCAGAGCCAAGCCGACACGCTTGCGGAGACCGCGCGATGAACCTCGAAGCCTTGCAACGCGAGATGGCCGCGGCCGTGATGCTTCCTCTTACGGCCGATGAGCAGATGCGCGCCAGAACTCCCGATGGCCACTCGACTTCGGCAATCGCCGAATCCTTCATTGCTCCGAACAGCCGGCTCTCCGCCTTCGAGCGGCTGGAGATTTACAACCGTCAATACTGGTTCCGTGTACTTGGCGCGCTGGCAGAAGATTTCGCGGGGCTCGGCGTTGTCATCGGGGCGCGAGCCTTCGAGAAGCTCTCGATCGCCTATCTCGCCGCGCATCCAAGCCGTTCGTTCACGCTGCGTAATCTCGGATCGAGGCTGCCGGAGTGGCTCGCCGCAAACCCGCAGTTTGCTGGCCGCCGTCACCGCCTCGCTCTCGACGTCGCCCGCATCGAGTGGGCTTTCGTTGAGGCCTTTGACGGCGCTGAACACAATCCGCTGACCCTCGATCAGGTTGCGACCCTCGACGCCGGTTCGCGCCTCGCGCTCCAACCGCATCTGCGCCTCGCTGCCCTCGAATATCCTGCCGACGACCTAGTTCTCGGCCTCCACAATCGCGAGAAACGCCAGACCAGCGAAGCCGGCGTCCGCCACGAAGGCTCTCCCGACGCGCCTGCGAAGTTGCCCAAACTGCGCCGCCGTCCCACGTGGCTGGCCGCTCATCGCGTCGACAATTCGGTCTTCTACCGGCGTCTCAAGCGCGAAGAGTTTCTGACTCTCACCGCCATCCGCCATGGGCTGCCGCTTGCTGAAGCGCTTGCAGACGGTTTCGCCGATTCGCGCATTCCGGAACCGCGCCGCGCGCTCTGCGTGCGCGAGTGGTTTGCCACGTGGGCCGAATTAGGCTGGATCTGCGCCCCGGACTTCGAAACACTTCTTTAGGAATTTTTCTCAAGAAGAGGATGAACGACATGCGCGATCTCATACGCCTGGTTGGAAATACCTACGAAAGATTTGCCTTCGTAATCGGCAAGGCCGAATGCGGTCTGCTGCTCGCCATCCGCCTCTATTGGGGCATTCAATTCACGCAGGATGGCTGGGGCAAACTCACCCATCTCGCCCGCGTCACCGAGTTCTTTGCCAGCCTGAACCTTCCCGCGCCGGGGCTCACCGCGCATGCCGTTGCGTCGATCGAATTAGCAGGCGGCATCCTCTTTTTCTTCGGCATTGCCTCCCGCCTGGTCTCGCTGGTGCTCTTTGTCAACATGACCATGGCTTACCTCAGCGTGCCCGACGACCGCATCAACTTCAGCCACATCCTTTCCAATCCCAGCGATTTCTACAACGCAACCCCCTACACCTACTGGTTTGCCGCGTTGCTGATTCTTATCCTCGGCCCCGGTTGGATCGCCGTCGATACGCTGATCAAGCGCTGGTTCGGCAAGTCATACAAAGCCTGAGCGCGCGCGATATCATCATTCCACTTAATCTTTCTTGTCGCCTCGGGGTGGAATGCGGATCCTCTATGTACTCACATCGCTCGGCATTGGCGGTGCGGAACGCCAGGCCCTGAGTCTTGCAGATCGCATGGTGCAGCGCGGCCATTCCGTCGCTATTCTCGTTCTGCGTCCCGGACTTGCCGAGGAGTGGCCCACCGCTCTCCGCGTCGTTCACCTCGATATTCGCAAATCCCCGGTGAGCGTGTTCACCGGGCTTCTGCGGGCGCGCCGCTTTCTTCGCGAATTTCATCCGGACCTGCTCCATAGCCACAGTTTTCACGCCAATATGGTGGCCCGCTTGCTCAAATCGCTTGAGCCCTCAGTGAAAGTAGTTTCAACCGTTCACAACGTCTACGAAGGCGGATGGCATCGCATGTTGGCTTATCGGCTCTCCGATTCGCTGGCCTGCCATACCACTGCTGTCAGCCAGGCCGCCGCCGATCGCTTTGTGCGCCTCAAGGCAATTCCCAAATGCAAGTGCCAGGTCCTCACCAACGGCATTGACGTTGCAGAGTTCGCGCCAAACAATGAGCGCCGCACCCTTACGCGGGCGGCCATGGATGCGGGCGAGAGCTTTGTTTGGCTTGCTGCCGGGCGTCTTGTTCCCGCGAAGGATTTTCCTAACCTGCTGCGCGCTTTCAAGGAAGTCCGCACAGTCTTCCCAAGCGCACAGCTCTGGATTGCAGGCGCGTTCGCGGACGCAACGTTGAAGCAGACGGAGGACGGACGATCGGTATTCGTAAGTCTGATCGCCGCTGAGGGCGGTTCCATGGAACAGGTCCGCCTGCTGGGCCTGCGCCGCGATATGCCTGCTCTCTTCGACGCCGCCGACGGATTTGTTCAGGCGTCAGCATGGGAAGGTATGCCCCTCACGGTTGGCGAAGCCATGGCCATGGAAAAACCTGTTGTAGCCACCGATGCAGGTGGCACGCGCGAGATGGTCGGTGACGCCGGGATAATCGTGCAAACCAAGGACTCCGCCGCGCTCGCCGCAGCCATGATTGGCCAGATGCAGCAGTCCGCCGAACGCAGGCATGCGCTTGGCTCGGCTGCACGCGCGCGCATCGCGCTTCAATTCAGCATCGATGCCAGGGCCGCACAGTGGGAGGCGCTTTACGGGACCTTCATTGAAGCCGGCTCCTGATACTCTTCGTGGCGCATTCCGTCCCAAATCGGCTCGTGCCCCATCTGATAGCCTTATCAGCGAAATAACGCAGCTCCGAACGTGTGGGCAAATCGATCCACGTCCCTGGCAATGGAGGAATTGCAATGCAAGCGAGCTTTACCAAGACAATCTTGTGCGGCGCCCTGTTCGCTGCAACCTCTTGCCTCGGAGTCGCTGCAACGCAGACGCAAACCATTCCCATACAAAATGCAGTGATGGCGCTTGACCACGGCTGGCAGTTCCGTCCGGTCGAATCGGCACAGGGCGCCGAAGCAGGATGGCTCCCCGCCAAGGTTCCTGGAGACGTTCACCTCGATCTGCTCGCCAACAAGAAGATCCCCGATCCCTTCTACCGCGATAACGAAGCAAAGCTAAAGTGGATTGAAGACGAAAGCTGGGAGTATCGGCTCAACTTCGACGCAACTCCAGCGCTGCTCTCGCACACTAACATTGATCTTGTATTCGACGGCCTTGATGCAGCCGCCATTATTTATCTGAACGGCGCGCAGATGCTCGCTGCCGACAACATGTTCCGGACTTGGCGCATCCCGGCAAAGGCTCACCTGCGCGCTGGCAGCAATCAACTGCGCGTCGTCTTTCCATCGCCCATCAAAGCCGCCAAGGAAGCAGCGGCAAGCGATCCATTCCGGCTGAACTCAAAGACCGAAGACAAGACTTACATCCGCAAGGCGGCCTATGAGTACGGATGGGACTGGGGTCCGCGTTTTGTCACTAGCGGCATCTGGCGGCCGGTACGCCTTGAAGCCTGGAACAAAGTCCGCATCGTCGATTTTGCTATCCGTCAGCGCGACGTGAGCTTGGAAGTCGCCCACCTCAATGCCGAAGTCGAAGTCGATGCAACGACCACTGGTGTCGCACGCGTCACCGTCAGCTATCACCAGTCCGGCGCGCCCACCGGCATCCAGGTTCCGTTTGTAACGACTGCCACTGCGCTTCATGCCGGGCACAATGTGATCGATCTTCCCATCGAAATCCGCAATCCCAGCCTTTGGTATCCGGCAGGCTACGGCGAGCAGCCACTCTACGAGTTCACCGCGCAAATCGGAGTGGGCGGCCAATGGGCCGAAACGCGAGCGGTCAAGTCTGGCCTCCGTTCAATCGTGCTCGACCGCCATCTCGACCAGTGGGGACGATCGTTCCAGCTCGTCGTCAACGGAATTCCTGTCTTCGCCAAAGGCGCGGATGTGATTCCGTTCGACAGCTTTCCCAATCGCGTGACCACTGTCTACTACCGCCGAATTCTGGAGTCGGCACGCGACGCCAACATGAACATGATCCGCCACTGGGGCGGCGGCTACTACGAGACCGACGAGTTCTATCAGATCTGCGACGAGCTCGGCATCATGGTCTGGCAAGACTTCCAATTCGGCAACGACTGGCAGCCCGGAACCTACGCCTTCAAACTCAACATCGAAGCCGAAGCGGAGGACCAGGTGCGCCGTTTGCGCAATCATCCAAGCGTCGTCGTCTGGTGCGGCAACAACGAGACCGAGTTGGCTTTTAACTGGGGTTCACGCACCGCTTTGCCTGCAGACATAAGACTCTTTATGTGGCAGGACTATCTCACCGAGTTCAGCGGTGTCTTGCCTCGCATCGTGGCTCGTCTCGACTCCGAGACTCCTTACTGGCCGAGTTCGCCCAGCGCAGATTACGAAAACATCACTCCGACTTTCCACACCGGCGACGACCACATCTGGGATGTGTGGCACGGTCGCGTTCCGTTTTCAAAATACGAGTCACATCACTCGCGCTTTGTCACCGAGTACGGCTTTCAGTCCTTCCCGGAGATGCGGACCATCGAAGCATTCACGCTGCCTGAAGATCGCACTGGCATCTTCACCCCCGTCATGCTCGCCCATCAAAAGAACAACGAAGGAAACTCCATCATCCACGACTACCTGCTCAGGGATTATTCAGAGCCGAAAGACTTTCAGAGCTTCCTCTACGTGAGCCAGGTTTTGCAGGCCGAGGGCATCAAGATCGGCGCCGAACACTTTCGCCGCTCGCGCCCGGAGACCATGGGCTCCATCTTCTGGCAGTTGAACGACTGCTGGCCAGTCGCGTCGTGGTCTTCCATCGACTACTACGGCCGCTGGAAGGCGCTGCAGTACTACGCTCGGCGATTCTATGCGCCCATCCTGGTCTCACCGCATGTCGAAGACGGATCGCTGAAGGTCTACATCGTTTCCGACAAGACCGAGGCGCGTGCTGCTAACCTTCGCGTACGCCTGATGGACTTTGACGGCAAGGTCCTTCTCGAAGACACGCACCCCGTTGATGTGGTGCCGCTTTCCAGCAAGGTCTATGTCGACTGGCCGCTCAAGAAGATCACCGACGCCGGCGCCGCCGATACTTCCCGTGTTTTCGTCGTCGCCGATCTCTCCTTGGACGGCGCCGAGCTCTCGCGCAATCTCATCTACCTGGCCCCGACCAAGCAAGTCCATCTCAAGCCGGCTCAATTGAGAGCCGAGACCACGGGAGCTAACGGCAAATATAAGATCCGTCTAACCTCGCCTGTTCTGGCGCGCAACGTCTATCTCTCCTTCGGCGACCTCGACGCAAAACTCTCGGACAACTACTTCGACATCCTTCCGGGCGAAACAATCGAGATCACCGCTGCCAGCGCAGCCACACTTGACGCATTGAAGGCGCAGCTGAAAATCATCTCCCTAACGGATGCCTTCGCACCCGGCGGCAACTCTGCTGTCATCTCGGCTGCTCATTAGTCAAAGCAAAGGGCCGGAGCATTTCGCTTCGGCCCTCGCGTTTGCAGACAATTATCCGCCGTGGGTGCACAATCTTTACAGAGTCGGTTCCCGGCCATTGAAACCCAGCCGCTCAGAACGAGAATGCAGCCTGCAGGAAGATTCGCCGCGCTGCCGATCCGGTGGGAGAAGCGAAGATGCCGCCCGCCAGGCTCGTAGATTTATCGAACCGGCTGCCCGGCCCATACACGGCGCTGGCGCCAGTTCCCGAAAGCAGCGCTGGCACGACGCTTCCGGACGGCGATCCATAGTCGATGTCATTGAAGAGATTCAATGCCTGCGCGCTGAAGGTGAGCGAGTACTTCCGGCCCGTGTTCGCCATGCCGCCGCGCATTCCGCCGCCTCCTGGTCCTCCATAGCCGCCTCCGCCACCGCGTCCAAGCCCGCCAAATCCACCACCACCGAATCCACCGGGGCCGCCAGGACCACCTCCCTGCGGACCGCCGCGCCCGGCGGGCGACGAGACCTCCGGCCCCAGCCCGAACGACCGGCTCACGCGCAGGTTTACCGCAACCGATGCCGGGCTGTTGCCCAGGTTGTTCGGCAACAGGGCCTCCCCTGGCTGCGGTATGGTATCAAGGCAGCCAAACGATGTTTGTACATATTGTGAGGAGCCCGTGCTACAGGATGAACTAGCCGCATAGGATGGCCGGTCGTTAAAAAAGTTGTCTCCTGTCAGGTCCGTGTTGGTTGTGATGTCGAATGGACGGCCCGCCTGCGCAATAAGAAATGGATTGAAGGTAATGCCCCATTTGGCCGTATAGTTGCCCATCAGAAAAACCATCTGGTTTCTCACAAAAGCGGAGCGCCCGTAATCCTGGAGCAGGTTATAAGAATTCGACGCGGTGCCAGTGTCGCCATTGGCGTCGTTGTAAGTATAGAAACCCATCACGGAAAACGCCGGGGTGAGCCTGGCATTCAGATTCAGGATGAATTGGTTCTGCTTAAAGACCGCCTCCGGATAAAACTCGTCCACGATGCCGAGATTGTTCGTGGAGGTGGTCAAGGGTCTTGGAGCATTTACCGTTGGTGGCGCGCCGGGGTTGAAGATGTAGTCGCCAGGCAGATACGCATTGGCGTCGCGCGTGGCCAACTGGTGGACGCCGTATGTGTGAAGGTAGGTGAGAGTCAGCGTGGCCGCCTTGGAAAGCTGGCGCTCCAGGCTGGCGCCAAGCTGCTCGGTGTAGGGCGAGTGGTAACCCGGCTTTAACTCGTAAATTTGTGGGGTTGCCGCGTTACCCGCGCTGCAGTTGGAGTTGGCGTTCTGGCCGCTATTGCTCAATGCCACAGCAAGGCTGGTGGCGCTGAAGCACGTCGGATTTGTAATGTTGATCTGTTTCTGGCTATTCGGCCCGCCATTGTCCTGCTCGAGCGTCATCAGACTTGCGATCTGGAGTCTGTCGTAGAAGAAGCCATAGCCGCCCCTAAGAATCGTCTTCGCCTGTTTTCCTTTTTTGTGTCCATCAAGCGCGTATGCAAATGCGAAGCGCGGGGCCCAGTCGTCGTGATCCGCAATATGATTTTGCGACTCCCAGCGCAGCCCTCCGGACAGGGTCAGAAACTGGTTTACCTTCCAGTCGTCCTGGAGATAGAGTGCCGCATCGAAGAGATTAGCCGCATACTTCTGACCGCCTGCGGTGTAGCTGAGCAGGTTCGGAGTGCAGCCACCCCAGCTCTGCACCTGCTGAGGTGTGCAGGCCGCGGCGATTTCCGCAACTGTCAGTCCCTGTGCCAGGCCGTTGAGCGTGGCAACATACGCACCTAATGACTGAAAGCTGAAGCTGCCGTTGAATCCGCCGCTGGAGTCGCTGGCTTCACGATTGTCGCGTATCCACGTGCCGAACTTGATGGCATGCGCGCCTGCCGACATCGTGGTCATGTTCTGCAGTTCCAGATGATCGGTGTGGACGGTGGAGAATTGGGTTCCGCTGCCGCCGCCAGTGAAGTATCCGCCCACGCCGACCGTCGGCACTGCGCTTACCGAGGTTGAAATAGTAGGGGAGCGCCGGTATTGAAAGTGGGTCTCATTCACAACGTGTTCGCTGATGATCTGCGAATCGGCAATTTGAATCGCCTGCTCTGTAGATGTGGAACCGGTGGCCTGCGTGGGCAGGGAAGTGGACCCCGATGGGCCCCCGCCACCCGATGCGGCCCCCAGGCTGTTGCTACGCGTGCTGCGCTCGAGTTGATAGCGCATCGTGAGCGTATTCTTCGTGCCCAGTTGCAAATCAAGCCGCGGAGAAACTTCAATTCGGTTGGATGGACTGTAGATAGCGCCACCTGTCGGAGAGGTGATCGGGTTCCCGTTCGAATCAACTTCATAGAGACCAGTGGTGGCATCGAGCACAGGAAGGGAAACGGAATAGATGCTTGCATCCGGATTGTCGCGCCCCTCAACGCTCAGGAAGTACGACGCTTTCTTGTTGAGCGAGCCGCTGACTGTCCCGTTGTATTGAATGCTGTGGTATGAAGGGGGTGGCGCAAACGGATTTTTGGTGTTGAACGAGCTGTCGTTCCCCTGGAGGAAGGCTCGTCCATGCAAAACATCGGTTCCCGGCTTGGTCAGGATTTCTATGCGTCCGTAACCGATGCGGTCAAACTCAGCTGAGAAGGGATTCTGGTTGATGCGAATCTCCCGGATCGCCGACTTGGGCGGCAGAGTCCCGCCGGTGAATCCGTCAATGTAGATTTGCCCGCCATTCGGCCCGGCTGAGGGGCCAGCGAGCGCAGACAGTTCGTTCGACAATTCGTCAGGATCGTCAGACAGTGCATCCAGATCCTTGCCCTTCAGTACGATCGCACTCGCATTGCTTCCGGCGTCCGTGGACACTTGGGGCGCGCCTTCGTCGTCTGAAACCACCACGCTCTGCTCCGCCGCTTCGATGGCCATGGAGATATCGACGCGCTTCGACTGTCCGGCTTCAAGCTTGATTGTCTGGGATGTGAAGGGTGCGAACCCATCAACCGTCGTCTGCACAATGTAGCTGCCTGGTGCCAACCCGGTCGCCGAATAGCTTCCCGATGCGTCCGAAGTTGTGGTCTTTTGAGCGACACCGAGGGCATTGGCAATGGTAACTTTTGCGCCAGGAATCAAAGCCCCGCTGGGATCAGCTATGTGCCCGTGTAGTGTGGCCGCAGGCGCAGCCGGTGCGGGCGCCTGCGCTTGCGCCTGTCGCGCCCCAAAGCCCGCTAAGACCATTGAAGCGGCAATCGCAAAAGTTCTTAAGGAATGCAATTTTAAAGACACGTATCCATCACTCCATCTGAATGATTAATTTCGATGCTTACTGGGCTACGTCCGGTGCGCCCGAGCTCAGACTCCAATTGAGCAGATTCTGACTTGCCGCTGGAGCTTCCAACAACGGCTCTACGCCTGCTAATAAAGTGATCGCTGTCGTGCCTGATCCGTCTTCTGTGGCGACCACCATCACCGCCTCGCCCTTCTTCAGATCGGTAAGCTTGATTACTGGCGCGCGGCTGAATAACATTTGCGCATCGAACCCGCCTCCACCGCCGCCAAATCCCGCACGTTGAGTTCCGCCCTGACCTCCACTGGGACCCCCCGCGCCGCGTGCGGTTCCTCCGCTACGCCCGCCCCCAGTTCCGTTAAACACTGCCGCCAGCCTGGTCGCCATCTGCTCATCTAAGCGCCTCATCTGCGTATCTGGCGTGATGTGAACGGTCACCTGTTTCTTCGAGGCGAGATCTTTGACTGCCAGTGTCGAACTGGCCGCATCGACCGACGGAACCAGTCCAGACAGATTGCGGAAAGAGCCGGATACCACCTCTTCAGCCGTCATCTCCGTTCCGGTTGCATTCTTGGCGCCTCGAGCCCGCAACTGGTCGCCCTCGTGAATCGTATCGATCGGCGCCACTTTCGCCTGGTCAAAACGAACCGAAGCCGGCGCATACCGCCGCAATATCGTGTCTTTGGTCGTGTGAATAGTAATCGTCTTAGCCGTTGTGCCGGCCCCACTGGTCAGCACTATCACGCCAGCCCCAGCGTCGACGCTCTTCACCAGTCCGCCCAAGCCACGCAACTGCCAGTCTTCCCGCTCCTGCTGTTGCTTCTTTGCAAGGTCCGCCTGCTTGACGGCAATAATCTGGAGCGCGGTCGCGGTGCCGGCCGGAGCATTCGGATCCAAACGAACCAGAACACGGTCCCCGGTGGCCAGGCTGCCGAATTCGATGGTCTGCGCGGTGCTCAAATCCTTTACCCCGGGTTCAACCTGCTTCAACGAGGCTGTTGAGGGCACGTCAACTTCGTGCACTTCTCCCGAGTCCGTCTTTACTGTCAGCGTGGTTCCATTGACGGCGGTCACTGTGCCCAGAAAGCGCGCGGCCGTCTGCGCGCCAGCAACGGCGGCGGCAACCAGCACCATTCCCAGAAACAAAAGTATTGCCGAGCCAACCTTCGTCTTGCTTGTCATTCGCCGTCTCTCCACGACCCAAAACTGGTTTTCCGATTTGCTCAAATGCCTCTCTCTTCCGGTAGACGAGTCAATGCGCGAAAAGGTTGAATGTCTCGCTTTGCACGGCGCCCGCAGAGAACCCAAAGTTACACAGGTCGGTAAGAAGTTGTTTAGCTTCAATTTCGAGGGCTGCAAACTTCAACCAAAATCTAACCCCGTAGGCAGCAGTTTTTCTGTTCCGGCGCATTGCAGGGGCCGCAATCCAGGATGATCGGCTTCGTAAGTTTATCGTGCAAGCCGAATGGCAACCGACAATCGCCATCAGTGAAACCACGACCAGCGGGTAGCCCCATCGTTTCGTGTTTCTTGCAACAGGGTGGAAGGGGAAAAGCTACCTACGCATACGTCACCTGGCCCAGAATCATAGCCTTCTTAGCGCCGGTTGCCGCAGGAACGTTCCCTGGAAGCCGATGCCAAGTCTGCCAGGCAAGCAGCGCAAACGCCGCCGCCTCTTTCGCCTCCGCCGGCAACCCGAACTCTTCGCTCGAGGCCAACTCGCACCCCAGCGGTTCCAAACGCTGCGCCAGCATCGCCAGCAGAGTCGCATTGCGCGCCCCGCCGCCAGAAACGATGTAGTCGATAGGGCCCTTGCGCATTTTCGCGTAGATGAATCGCATGAAGCTCGCAGCGATCGTCTCCGCCGTCAAAGCCGTCGCGGTGGCCAGCGCGTCCTCGGGCCGATTGCTATGCTTGCTGCACCTGCCCCAAAAGTCCGTCACGTAAGCGCGGCCAAATTGCTCACGCCCTGCCGTGCGCGGCGGCTTGAGACGGTAATAGGGATTCCGCATTTCCGTGGCCAGCACAGGCATAAGCACGGTGCCCTCGGCGGCAAGCGCTCCGTTGCGGTCGAAGGGTCTCCCAAAGAGTTGCTGAGTCAGCGCGTCGATAACCATGTTCCCCGGCCCCGTATCGAAGGCAATCAGCTGCCCAGGTGTTGCGCCGCCCGGAATTGCCGTCAGGTTGGCGATGCCGCCTATGTTCTGTAATACGCGCCCGCGCTTTGCGTCTGCGAACAGCACGTAATCCAGCAGCGGAACCAGTGGCGCACCCTGCCCGCCCGCAGCCATGTCCGCGGGGCGAAAATTCGAAACGACCGGCACTCCGAGCGCAGAGGCCATCATCGCTACCTCGCCCGCCTGCCATGTACACGCAAATCGCCGACCCGCATAAGCCACTGCCCGCGCCTGATGAAACAGCGTCTGCCCATGGCACCCAATCAGGTCCAGCTTGTCGATCTTCGCCGCCTGCTGCTTCATTGTTGCTCGGACGGCTTCAGCATATGCCAGCCCCAATCGCCAGTTCAATCGCGCCAACTCGGCCGTTGAGATCGATTCCGCATTCATTGCCGCAAGTACCGCGCGCCGCAACGCCACGGGAAACGAAAACCCCTGATGTGTCAGCAATGTGAGCATTGGCCGACGCTTTCCCGCGGCAATCCGGACAATCGCCACGTCGATTCCATCGGCGGACGTGCCGCTCATGATGCCGGCCACCGTCATCGCTTTCGCGCTCATGCTGTCTGCACCTCTGCGTTAGCCTGTGCCTTAGCCACCGTCTCACCAAAACGTAAAATATGCTTTCGCAGCGCCTGAAATTGATTCGTCGTTAGTGCCTTTGGAACGGGTGCAGCAAATAGCCTCGCCCTCAGCCGCGCTGTTCTCTTCTCTCGCGCAAGCAACATCGTGCGAAATGCCCCAGACCGCTCACCCTCTGCAATCAACGCCTCATAGGCCCGCAGAATCAGCTCCGGGCTGTGGCAAATCTCCATCAAATCTATCCCCGCGCACACCGCGGCAACCGCAGCCTCTTCCATTGGCATGAACTTGAGAATCCCGCCCATCTCCAGATCGTCGGAAAAGGCAATTCCCCGGTAACCAATCTCCCTGCGCAGCACCTTCGTGATCCAATACGCGGATACGCTTGCGGGGCGTGCTTTTCCCGGTGTCTTCGGATACGCCGCGTGATTGACCATCAGCATTGGTAGCTCATCGCGCAGCGCACGGTAAGGCTCCAAATCCTCCCGCCAAAGCTCTCCACCACTGCGCGAAATCGCCGGCGTTTCCAGATGCGAATCCAGCGCTCCGCCGCCTAGGCCTGGAAAATGCTTCCCGCACCCTACCACATTCTGCACGGCAAGGCCGCTCAAAAATCCCCGCGCGTAATCAACCACGCCCGCAGCCGTCGCGGCCGCAGCCCGCGTCCCCATCACCGCAGCAGATTCCGGGAGGCCCAGGTCCAACACCGGTGCCAGAGTCGTATTAAATCCGAACGCCTTCACCGCCCGCCCGACCAATGCTCCATGCCCCCGCGCGAGCCCGTTCGATTTTTGGGAAATCGCTCGCGCCACAGCCTGCGCCGACGGTATAGCGGCGAGCGCATCCCGAAGCCGGTCGACTGTCCCGCCCTCCACATCGACGCATCGCAAGCTTTGCGCCGAGCATATCGCCGTCGCTTCATCGAGCAGCGCCCTCGTCTGCCGCGCATCCGCGATATTTCGCTTGAACAGGATAGTCCCCGCAGGGCACACCAGCTTAAGCCACGCTCGTTCCAGGCCGGTCAGCTCCGTGCCGCCAAGCCCCACCACCAGCAGGCTCCCCGCCGCGCGCCGCAAACTCGCACTCATCCGCACACCTCAAACGTCCGCGCCGGTGCTGATCTTTGATCTCTGATCACTAACCCCTGTCTTTCAACTCTTGCTGCAACTCCTCCAACAGATTCAGCGCCTGCAGTGGCGTCAGCGAGTTCACGTCCGTCGCCTCAATACGATCCACAATCCGCTGCGACAGCGGTGTAAAGATCGTCAGCTGCATCGGATCAGCGGCTGTCTCCTTTTGAACACTTTGCCGCTCCTGCTTCTCATGCTGTCGCAGCACGTGCTTGGCACGTTCAATCACCGCCGGAGGTAATCCCGCCAGCCGCGCTACTTCAATTCCATAACTTTTGCTCGCCGCGCCCGGCTCAATGTTATGTAGAAACACAATGCCGCCCGACGCCTCCTTCACGCCCACGCGCAGATTTCGCACCCGCGGCAGCTTCTCGGCAAGCATCGTCAACTCATGGTAGTGGGTAGCAAACAGCGTGCGGGCACCCGTCTCCGCATGCAGAAACTCCACCGTCGCCCAGGCCAGGCTCAATCCGTCAAACGTCGCCGTTCCGCGCCCCATTTCGTCGAGAAGAATGAGGGATCGCCGCGTTGCCGTATTCAGGATCGTCGCGGTCTCCGTCATCTCCACCATGAACGTCGAGCGGCCGCGGGCTACGTTGTCGCTGGCGCCGATGCGCGTGTAGATACGGTCCACAAGTCCGAAGCGGAAACTTTCCGCGGGCACAAAGCAGCCCATTTGCGCCATCAGCACCAACATCGCAGTCTGTCGCAGATAGGTGCTTTTGCCGCCCATGTTTGGCCCCGTAATCAACAGCAGACTCGGGCCGGCCGCGCCCGAATCGCCGTCGCCCGCATTCAGATAGATATCGTTCGCAATGAACTGCCCTTCGCGCGTCTCTTCCATCCACTGCTCGATTACAGGATGTCGTCCGGCCACAGCCTCAATCACCGTTTCCGCTGCAATGCGCGGACGCACATACCGGCGCGCTGCCGCCAGGTGCGCAAAACTCACCAGCAGGTCCGCCTCGGCAACTGCTGCCGACGCGCGTCGAATCCTTCCCGCTGCCCCAAGCACCGAGGTCCGCAGCTCCGCGAAGATACGTTTTTCAATTTCGATCGACCGATCATGTGCCGTGAGAATCTTGCGCTCGTACTCCTTCAACTCCGGCGTTGTAAACCGCTCTGCATTTACCAGAGTCTGCTTGCGTTCATAATCCGCCGGCGCCATTGCCAGGTTGGCCTTAGTAATCTCGATGTAGTAGCCAAATACTGAGTTGTAACGCACCTTCAGCGATCCGATTCCCGTCCGCTGCCGCTCCCGTTCTTCGATGGCCGCGATGGCCTGCCGTCCGGTGGTCGAAATCGTGCGGAGTTCATCAAGTTCCGCATCCACTCCGACCGCGATTGCACCGCCATCCACCAGGGTAAGTGGAGGCTCTGGCACAAGCGTTGTCTCAATTTGCGCAGTCACATCTTCGAGCGTGTCCAGGCGGGCTGCTACATCCCGCCATTGCGCTGACTGCATCGCGTTGAGAGCCGTCTTTAAGCCCGGGAGCTTGCGCAGGCTCGCTGCCAGGGCACGCACATCGCGCGGTCCTGCCGAGTCGAGACTCAATCGCGCCAGGAGACGTTCCAGATCGAGGATGCCGCCGAACGCGCGACGAATCTCTTCGCGCCTCAGCAGATCTCTGTGCGCCTCGCCCACTGCTTCATAGCGGGCCTCAAGCGCAGTTGCATCGACCAGCGGCCTTAGAATCGTTGCCCGGAGCAGGCGTTTGCCCATGGGCGTCTGGCACTCGTCCAGGGTATGAAACAGTGTGGCTCGGGTGTCCTGCCCGACAAACAGCGGCTCAACTAGCTCGAGATTGCGCACTGTGACCTGGTCGAGCTCAAGTGCCGTCGAATGTTCTTCAAAGCGCAGCGAGTCGACGTGCAGCGCGTCGTTCTTCTGCGTCGTCCGTACATAGTGCAACACGGCGCCGGCCGCAATCGCCGCCGCCTCGTGCCCTACGAGGCCGTATCCTTCAAGCGAACGCACGCCGAGCTGGCGCTCCACAAGCGGTACGGCGAAGTCGCGCGTCCACACCCAGTCGTCAACGCGCGTCCGTGCAGGAATCCGCTCGAGCACCACCGGCAGCTCCGCGCTTGAAGCCAACAGTACCTCGCTGGCCCCCGCCATCAGAATGGCGTCCGCCGCCAACTGCCTCGCGTTAGTTCCTTGAAACTCGGCCGTCCGGAACTCGCCTGTCGAAACATCGAGGAGCGCCACGGCGCACACCGTGCTCCTTGGCGGGTGTTTTCGCCCCGGTTGATTTTGGGACCCCGTTCCGTTGGCTTCGGACGCCGAGTGCGGGTCTAATCCTTGATGGGCATTAGGCCCCGAGGCCTGCTTTTCAGGCAACCCCGCTTCGAACAGCGCCGCTAGAAAATTGTTTTGTTCCTGACCCAGCGCATTATCGAGGGCCGTTCCGGGCGTAAGGACCCGCGTCACCTCGCGCCGCACAATCTTCTTGGTGAGTTTCGGGTCCTCCATCTGGTCGCAGATGGCGATGCGGTAACCCTTCCGCAGCAGCCGCGTCAGGTAGCTCTCAACCGCGTGGTAAGGAACTCCGCACATCGGCTGATTGCGCTCTCGGTCGCGCGCCGTCAGCGTCAACTGCAGCTCCCGGCTCACAACTACCGCGTCGTCGTAAAAGAGCTCGTAGAAATCCCCCATCCTGAAAAACAGAAGCGCATCTGGATTCTCGCGCTTTGCCGCCGTCCACTGGCGCATGAAAGGAGTCAACTCGGCAGAGCTCTTATCCATGGGAGGAACAGGCGGAGCCGCATCGGGACTCCCGTCCAACGAGGCAAAGCGTGGAGCGTCGGGTTGAGGGGTTTCTCGGATCACGCTGGTTCTAAGATTATCGCGGCTGCGAGCCTGCCTGGCGCGGAATTCGACGGCGGCTCGGCGAGTCTCAATCGATTCTCCAGAGTTCAAATCGATCTTTGTCACTCTCGCCAAACCCCCACAGCCAGAAACCAGACCCATTGGCATAGAGGCCTTTTCCGGCTCCCATCGTTCTCCCGAACTGATATTTGTGGAAGATCGTTTCCACCAACGTTCGATGAGGGAAGCGCGACAGCGGCGAAAGGTCTCCCGCCGCGTATACATCGACAACCAGTAGATCTCCCGGCATTGGCTGAGGGCCGCCCAGATATGTGAGTGTTGCCCCAGCCAGCGGCGCATACCAAAACGACCAGTACTGCCCGGGGTACCAGACTCGTTCGCCTGCTACAACGTGCGGCCCGATTAGGCGATACATGGCATCCCGTCCAAAATTTGCAAACTCAGCATCCGAGTGAAGAATCAGAAGAGAATAGCCTGTGCTGGCAACGATCAATACATAGACCGCAGCCCTGGCAAAGCGTACCGAAACACCATCAAGTAACCGGAAGCAGAGCAGAATGACGGCAGGAATGCAAGGAAGCAAGTACTTCATAGGAAGGTGAGTATAGTAAACGATGGGAAAGGGAATCAGAATCCAGAGGACCAGAAATAGATCGGTATGTTCGCACCGCTTCAGCGCCTGGAAAAGCAGGTCGGCGAGCACTCCAAACCCAATTACCGCCAGAAATAAAACAAATGAAAGCTTCCAATGCTGCAGCAACGGAATGGCCGCCACGCCAAGCAGAATGAAAACGGTCAACAGGCGCCCGCCCTTCAAACGGTTTGCGAGCCAGCACGCTGCCAGCGGTAGTGGAAACACAAAGTACAGCAGATAGGCAAGGAGGTTATTGACTATATGCTGCCGCACCAAAACCACAGAAGGGGGGCTGATGGCCAGATTGTGCTCGCGAACGGCGAGGATGATCGCCAGCAGTAATCCACAGCCTGCGAAGACTGGGCTCCAAAGCCATAAATTTCGTCGGACTTGTCCCAGAATCTCCCTGGGCTTAAGACTGTCCAGCAGAAAGAAGGCCGCAAGCGGTAGAAGAAGTGCGAGGTGTGACCGCGCAAACCCTGCGAGCCCCAGCGCGACGGCTGCCGCTGCGCCCGGACTCCATTTTTGCTCTTGCTTCCACGCCGCGAGCCGCTCCATCGCCACCAGTGCGACGGCCGTTGCAAGCATATCGGGCATAGCGGTACTCGCCATGGGGAGAAATGGGGGGATGGCGACCAGGAGCAGAGCGCCCGTAGTTGCGTGCAAGCTATCCCATCCGAGCCTGAAGATCAGCGAAGTCATCGCCACGATTGCAATCCAGGCGAGCACCAATTGCGTTAAGTGGGCGGTCCACTCGTGGGCTCCGCCCAAGATAGTGGGCACCAGTACATAACCCATCAGGGCATTTCCGGGCGTCAGAAGATAGGCTTTCGTGCAGGGTTCAATGGTGTTCCAGCAGATATCGAAATCCATCGGATGCATCGGGTGCTTGATGATCTGCCGCGCCATGGCAAGGAAATGTGGATCGTCTATGAGAAAGGCCTTGTTCAGGTAGGGAAGAAGGCAAACGGTGGCAAGCAGCAACGCAGGCCAGGCGCAACCCAGCACAGCGGCAGCTGAAACTGGCCGCGGTGTGAGCCAATCTTTCATCGCTTCCGCATTCATGCTTTCTCCCGCGATATCGGTCTTCATTTTTCACCACTGCATGAAAGGGAACGGCAGCTAAACAAAAGGTTGATATAGCTTGAATCCTTTGTGATAAGTGGCATGCCCTGCGATAGCTTCCCTCGTGGATGAACCTGGTAGATATTGAAATCTCGCTCAACAAAGAAGTCTATTAAATGGCACGGTTCGAACCCCAAATCGCACATCGCGGAGGGCATGAATTCGAGAACAATCGCGATATTTGGATTCTGCCGCAGCGTATTCTGCATGCCCCGGCAGACGGCAAGTTCATAACCTTGAACATCAATTTTGACGAAAGAGATTTGCCCCGGCCTGGTCTGGAGAAAACTGTCAATGCTGGTCAGAGAGACACTGACTTCTTTCGACCCTGGATGTGTCGAACGAAACTCTTCCGTGGCAATCCGGTGATCCGCATGGTGGCGATCATTGATCCACAGGTCGATGGTCCCGTTCCCGGACCCGACAGCCAATTGGATCGGGACGATTTTGGCTTTGAACTCCGGTTGCTGCGCGGTCTGCTGCAGAATTCTGAAGTTGAACGGCTCCGGTTCGAATGCATAGATCGAGCGGCCGGACTCTGCGGCTCGCGCCAGAACGGCTGCTGTGTAGCCAATGTTTGCACCGACATCCAGGACATTTCCCCCATCAACCAGAGTGGGATAGGCATGCAATAGATCCTGCAGATCGTCCTCTATGTACTCTTTGTAAAGAAAGTAGGCAGACTTGAACAACCGGCGGCCAAGGGAGGTTTGAAGGAAACCGGATCGCTTAACGAAAGAGTATGCGGACAGGAGCAGATTTTCCCGATTTGTTGAAAGACTCATCTGCTTATCCTGAATGGCTGGCACTTCTTCCGGGGCCTTTCGGTGCTGCGGAAAAGCGCGCATTCCAAAGCCCGGAAAGGACTGACACCCCATTAGTTAGATGATAGTTTAATGAAACGCCAAAAGGTGGCCCGGGTCGGGCGAGATAGTTACTATCTTGTTCCTTGGCGTTGCTTGGCTTGTCTTCGGGGTGGTATTCGAACAGGAAGATCTTTACGATCAAATCGACACCTGAACGGATCCGCGACAGCAGCTTCAAGGAGGTTTTACTTGCCGGTCACAGCGGTTGAGAAAGATGCCTGGGGCATAGCAGCATTGCAATCCACCCGCCAGGCGCGCCGCCAATTACAGGACAGCATAGCCCTGAAGCGAGATCGCTGGATTGAGCGAAATCGCTACTATTACGGCCGGATAAAGCGCCTCCTGCGTTTCATTATCGAGCCCAACAAGCGAGTGTTGGAAGTGCGTTGCCAGACCGGCGGTCTGCTGGCCGGGGTAGAACCGTCTTTCGGCGTTGGCGTTGAGATTAGTGAGAAGCTCGTAGACGTTGCGCAGAAGGATCATCCGGAACTTAATTTCATTTGTGCCGACCCTGAAGACCTGGCCATTGGCGAGAAGTTTGACTACGTTATCATTGGCCATATCTTCGATACCGTCGATATCCTCGCGGCTTTTAATCGTGTTCACGCTCACTGCACGCAAGATACGCGCATATTGATCGTTAACTACAATCAGCTTTGGGAGCCGGTACTCGAGGTCGCCAGTGCATTGGGACTACGTTCCCCCTACGTTGAGCCGAACTGGGTGAGTTCCGAAGATGTAAACAGATTTCTGGTTCTGTCCGGCTTTAAACCGCTTCGTACTCACCGTATTCTCCTGTTTCCGAAATACATTCCGTTAGTATCCGCATTCTTGAATGAGTTCTTGGCCAAACTCCCAGGCCTGCGCCGGCTTTGCATGATCCAAGTCACCGTGGCCCGTCTCAAACCCATTGCGCACGTTGAAAACGAGACCTCCGTATCCGTCATCGTTCCTTGCCGAAACGAAAAGGGCAATATTCAGCCTGCAGTTGAGCGAATTCCTGACATGGGCAAACACACAGAAATCATTTTTTGCGACGACAAATCTACTGATGGAACAGCCGATGAGGTCCGCCGAATGCAGGGACTTTTCCCGGATCGCGATATCCGGCTACTGGATGGGCCGGGGATCTGCAAAGCGGAAAATGTATGGACCGGTTTCCGCGGCGCCAAAGGTGACGTTCTAATGATCCTCGACGCGGACCTTACTGTCATGCCAGAGGAATTGCCCCTGTTTTTCAAAGCAATCGTGGGAAACACCGGGGAGTTCGTCAATGGTAGCCGTCTGGTCTATCCCGTGCCAAAAACGGCTATGAAGTTCTTTAATCAGGCAGGCAACCGCGTCTTCGGGATTGTTTTCTCTTATCTCCTCAATCAGCGTTTTAAAGACACCCTATGTGGCACCAAAGTGCTTTGGCGCAAAGACTGGATGAGGATTGAGAATGGGCTCGGAAGTTGGGGCATTCGAGACCTCTGGGGCGATTACGAGCTGATTTTCGGTGCTTCGAAATTGCATCTCGAGATTGTTGAGATGCCAGTCCACTATCAAGAGCGCATCTATGGTGTAACTAAAATGACTCGAGTGTTCTGGAATGGAGTACGGATGCTCCGCATCTGCCATAGTGCGTGGCAAATGCTTCACGGATAGTGGAAGTAAAGTTTAGAGTCACAGACGGAAGGGGATTGTCCGGTAAGATGCAGCCACATGACCGTGAACCAAACCGCCCAGGAGGGCAGGATTCTCACTCCTTTGTGGAAGCGAGCCGGGACGACCACGAATCCCCGATCTCCGCGAAGGTTTTCTTCAAGCTCTTTGTGATCCCCCAACCCGGGTAATGAGCTTTCATTTTCCGGAGATCGCTGTAATAACAGATGTGGTCACCAATGCGATTACCTTCAACATATGTCCAGACTTGCTTGCGACCGGTGAACTGTTCGGCCAGATCAAATGCTTCCAGGATGGAGCATGAGTTCTCGTATCCACCGCCCAGGTTATAGACCTCGCCGCAGCGCGGACTCTGCGCGAACGCCAGCATGAATCTGGCAACATCCTCAGAATGCAGATTATCCCGAACCTGCTTGCCTTTGTAGCCGAAGACCTTGTATTCCTTGCCGGTCAGGTTGCAGCGAACGAGGTAGCTTAGAAACCCGTGCAACTCGACTCCGGCGTGATTCGGTCCCGTCAGGCACCCCCCTCTCAAAACGCAGCTTGGGATGCCGAAGTAGCGCCCATACTCTTGCACCATGACGTCGGCCGCGACCTTTGAAGCTCCGAATACGGAATGCAGAGATTGGTCGATGGAGAAGGTCTCAGCGATGCCGTGCTGAAACTCAGGATCAGCGAAGCCCCAACGCGTCTCCTTCTCAACCAGATTGAGGTGATTGGGTCCATCGCCATAGACCTTGTTCGTCGACATGTGAATGAAGGGAGACTCGAGCGCATACCGTCGCGCCGCTTCCAGCAGGTTCATCGTTCCACCGGCATTCGTGTCGAAGTCATCGAATGCGATCTGGGCTGCTCGGTCGTGCGATGGTTGCGCTGCCGTGTGAACAATTACGTCTGGCTTGGTATCTTGCACGAGGCGAAGAATGCCCTCACGGTCGCGTATGTCGCGTTCGAAGTGTTCATATGCGGGAATCTCGCGCCGGAGTCGCTGCAGCGACCCAGAGGTGTCTCCTTCAGGCCCGAAGAACACAGCGCGCTGATTGTTATCGACACCAAGAATGTCGTACCCGGCATGTGAGAAATGAATACATACCTCGGACCCGATCAGACCACAGGAGCCGGTGACCAAAGCCTTCTTTTTGTTCATTTGGAGTAAGGTTGACACATTTCGATTCCGATGTAAACCGCGTCCTTTTCGTCATCAACGAAGCTATTTGCCGGTTTTGAGGTGGAGGTTCTGAAAGAAGACGTTAAAAAGCTCAATTTCCCCCCAAAAAACACAATACTGCTAACTCAGGCATTCACACTTGCCAAGACGATTCCGCGCGGAAGATTTACTCTGGAGTTAACATCCGGCACCGGACTCTGACAGCGTGCTCGTTGTTGCGAATGACCGCCGATCCCCGATCTCTGGCCCCTGTTCTAGGTGATTTGGATCACAGTCTAATGCCTCTACACGCTTTAAGGTGAAGATCGAAATGTACCTTCTCTGGCTACGAGTTGCGGCTGTTCTCTATGTGGCGGCTAGTGTGGCCGTCTTCCCGGCCGTGCTCTATGGCATCGTCCGCTGGAAGAAAACGTGTGTCCACCTGGGTGGAATGGCCTTCTTCTTCCATTTTGTCTCGGTGGTTGAAATGCTGGTTCAGGCGCATCACTGGATGCCGGTCACAGTCCGTGAGATCGAATCTCTTCTTGGACTTGCGGTAGCGGGCCTCTTCTTTCTGGTTTGGTGGCTCTACGACGCTATCTCCCTTGGCATCTTTGCCTTACCGGCGACCTTCTTCCTGGTTTTTGTCCCGGCGCTTGGCCCGGACCGCTACACTTTTCCGTCTGAAGGAGTAAGAACCAGTTGGCTGGTCGCCCACATCGCGGCGCTTTTGATGGCCTACGCGGCGCTCTGCTTCAGCCTGCTGGCCTCCATGCTCTATCTGGTGCAGGAGCGGCGCATCAAGAGCAAGCCGAAGGCCGGACAGGGTTCGTGGTGGGCCCCCCTGGACTGGCTGCCACCTCTCGACACACTTGAACACATTTCGCATGCAACGCTTGAGTTTGGGTTTCCCTGTATGACTGTCGGCTTGGTTATCGGCTCCGTGCTGGCCCAGGAGACAGCTCTCGGCGCAGCCTACTTTGCGGATCCCAAGGTCGTTGCTTCCTTTATCAGTTGGGGGGTGTACGTCTTTCTGCTCTTTGTGCGCCGCTCTGCCGGACTGCGAGGCCGCAAAGCCGCATACCTCTCCGGCGCGGTCTTGATTGTGATGATGGCCGTCTGGGCCGCTAACCTCTTCAGCCACGTGCACAGGTTCGGTCCGCAATGACACTCGTACTCATAGGAGTGAATCACAAGACCGCGCCCATTGCATTGCGCGAGCGGATCGCCATCTCCCGCGAGGATCTGCCCGAAACCACGCGCGCCCTGGCCGATGTGCCCGGGGTGAGCGAATGCATGATTGTCTCGACGTGCAACCGTGTGGAATTGCTGGCCGCCGTGGATTCACCAAGCACCGATCTGACCGCCTTTCTTCACAGCCACTTTGGTGTCGATCATGCGGAGCTGGCCCCGCATATCTACGACTACCGCGAGCAGGAGGCTGTACGGCATCTCTTCCGCATGGCCGCTAGCTTGGATTCGATGGTTGTGGGCGAGCCGCAGATCCTGGGCCAGGTAAAAGAGGCCTTTGCCGTGGCCAAGGCCGCCGGCACTGTGGGCGGGCAACTGGAACACCTGCTTCAGGGCGCCTTTGCCGCCGCAAAGAAAGCTCGTTCCGAGACTGGAATCGGTTCGAATTCGGTCTCAATTGCGTCTGTGGCCGTCGATATGGCGCGCAAGATATTTGGATCGCTGCAAGGGCGAACGGTGTTTCTGGTTGGGGCTGGGAAGATGAGCGAACTGGCGGCGCGGCATCTGGTGCAGCAGGGAGCAGGGGCGATCCTGGTGACGAACAGGACCCATGAACGCGCGCGGCGCATGGCCGAGGAGTTCCAGGGCAGCCTTGTCCCGAGGGTGGTGCCGTTTGAAAGCGTCTATGAGGCGGCCAGCGAGGCCGACATCGTCATCAGCTCTACCGGCGCACCGCACCACATCTTCCGCCGCGAACATGGGCAGGCCTTCCTGCAACGCCGCCGCAATCGCCCCATGTTCTTCATCGACATCGCCGTGCCTCGTGACGTCGATCCGGCGATGAACAAGCTGGATGGCATCTTTGTCTATGACATCGACGACTTGCAACAAGTGGCTGCCGCTCACATGGAAGAGCGGAATCGCGAGGCCAGCGACGCTGAAACGCTAATCGCAGGCGAAGTGGAACGCTTCCATCAGCGGCAGCGTACGGTCAATCTGGCACCGGCAATTGTGGCGCTGCAACGCAAGGCCGAGGAGATTCGTCAGGGTGAGCTAAATCGCATCCAGGCGCGGTTGGGGACTCTAACCGCCGAACAGGCAGCCGCAGTTGAAGCGCTCACGCGCGGACTTGTGAACAAATTCCTCCATCCACCCCTGCAGGCCATAAAGCAGGCAGCGCGCGAAGGAGATTCAGCGCGCCTGGATGCTCTATGTGAAGCATGGTCGGTGTCGACTGACCTGCCTGCCGAAGCCGAGAGTCAGGGGCAAAAGCCAGAGACCGCTGCGGCGGGTACCAAGCAGTCGACGGCCGAGAGTGCGAGGGCAAGCGAGCAAGGAGTGGAGATCCGCCAATGAATTTACGCATCGGGAGCCGAGGCTCTCAACTGGCTCTCTGGCAGGCAAACCACATTGCGGCTCTTCTGCGCGGCGAGGGCCATATAGTTGAAATCGAGATCATCAAGACGACCGGTGATCGCCTGCAGGATGTCACCTTCGCGCAGGTTGGTTCCAAGGGAATGTTCACCAAAGAGATTGAGGAAGCTCTTGCCGATGGACGCGTGGACCTGGCTGTTCACTCGCTCAAGGACCTGCCAACCGAACTGCCTGAGCCGTTCGCTCTGGCTGCGACGCCTCCGCGCATCGATCCGAGAGATGCCTTTGTTTCCGTGAATCACGCCAATCTTGCCGCGTTGCCACAGGGAGCGAAGGTGGGAACGAGCAGCCAGCGGCGGCGCGCGCAGTTGAAGGCTTTGCGGCCGGACATCGATGCGATCGAGTTCCGCGGAAACGTGGACACGCGGCTACGCAAGCTCGCCGAAGGACAAGTTGATGCGATCCTGCTTGCTGCTTCCGGTCTTGAGCGGCTGGGCAAGACAGATTGGATTCGCGAAAGACTTGATCCGAAAGAATTTTGCCCGGCGGCAGGGCAGGGAGCGCTGGGCATCGAGACGCGCAAGGGCGACGATTCAACCATTGAAGCGGTTGCCTTCCTCGACCACGCGCCTACGCGATTCGCTGTCACGGTGGAGCGTGCCGCGTTGGCTGCTTTAGGCGGCGGCTGCCAGGTGCCAATCGGGATTCATTGCAGGGAAGGCCTGGCTGGGATTGATGGAGCACCTTTCGACGAAATCTTTGCTGTGGTCGCTGCGCCGGAGACAGGAGAAGCAGTACGTGTGCATCACTCCGCGCCGCGCCAAAGCAGCAACCCGGTCTCACTTGGGCGGTTGATTGCAAAGATGCTGCTCAATGCCGGAGCTGGGCCGCTGCTTGAGGCACAGGGCGGAGCGGCGCAATGAGCTCGCTGCCGCTGCATGGCAGGCGAGTCCTCGTTACCAGAGCTGTGCATCAGGCCGGGAAGCTCAGCAACGGGCTTCGGGCTCTTGGTGCGGAGCCGGTGGAAGTTCCGGTTCTTGAGATTCGGCCTCCGGTCAGTTTTGAACCGCTCGATCTGTCTCTGCATCAACTCGATCAATACCATTGGCTGATTCTGACCAGCGCCAACACTGTGCGGACGCTTGCGGATCGCGCGGCGGAATTGGGCTTGCGGCTTGAGCTGCCGGTTTCGTTGAAGATAGCCGCGGTCGGGGATGCGACGGCGGCGGCTGCGCGCAAGGCCGGCTTTACGGTCACGCTGGTCCCTGAATCGTATGTTGCGGAGAGCTTGGTAAAGGGACTAACCAGCCTTGTCTCCGGGCGACGGGTGCTGTTGGCCCGCGCCGAAATTGCGCGAGACGTGATCCCAGAAGTGCTGCGGCGGGCAGGCGCAGAGGTTACCGTTGTAGACGCTTACCGGAATGTCATGCCTGAAGACGCGCCGGAACGGCTGCGCATCGCCCTTGCTTCGGGCATCGATGCTGCGACGTTCACTAGTTCGTCGAGCGCGGCGCACCTCGCGGAGGCGGCGCGGACGGCAGGGGTTAAATTTCCATTCAAGGGTGTCGCTGCCGTTTCGATTGGGCCGATCACCAGCCAGACGTTGCGCGAGCTGGGATGGGAACCTGCGATCGAGGCCAGCCCATCGGATATTTCCGGCTTGTTGTCCGCGACCGTCCGTGTCCTTGAGAAGCGCCCCAGTAATTAACTCCTGTTTTCTCATGAACTCCAGGTTTTGTCCTTGGAGTGGCAGAGCTGCTCGAGGTTGCAACGGTCGCACTTGGGCTTGCGGGCGTCGCAGACCTGGCGGCCGTGGTGGATGAGTTGGTGCGAGAAGGCGATCCACCGATCCTTGGGAATGATCTGCATGAGCTCCTGCTCGACCTTTTCGGCTGTTTCGCCTTTGGCGAGGCCGAGGCGGTGGGAGATTCGGAAGACGTGCGTGTCGACGACAACGCCCTCGGCCATGCCAAAACAGACGCCTAATACGACGTTGGCGGTTTTGCGGGCTGCGCCGGGGACGGTAATCAGTTCGGCGAGAGTTTGTGGGACCACGCCTTTGAACTCTTCGACGATTTTGCGGGCGGCGCCCTGGATGGACTTGGCCTTGTTGCGGAAGAAGCCGGTGGTGCGGATGAGGTCTTCGAGTTCGGGTAGAGTTGCTTTGGCCATCGCCTGTGGGGTAGGGAAGCGGCGAAAGAGCTCGGGCGTGACCATGTTGACGCGGACGTCGGTGCATTGGGCAGAGAGGATGGTGGCGACGAGGAGCTCCCATGGACTGCGATGCGTGAGCGCGCATTCGACGTTGGGATAGGCTTCGTCGAGTGCTTCGAGGATGGCGGCTATACGGCCGGGAGCCAGGTCTCCACGAGGTGATTTTTTTGCCGGTTTTTTCGGGGCCAATCTGGTCGCTGGCATTCTTAATTCATTTCTAGCACGCCCGGGGCTTCTGCGGCAGGGAGGTCTGGGCTCGAAGGCGCGACCCGGTTTCACAGGGGGGCCCCCCCTCCCCCAAATGGCTAAATTTCTCTGCCGTATGGACTTAGGGAAAGGCACCCTAAAATCTTGAAGGCGTTGGAGTTATCCGCAAAATAGACAAAAGAAACGGTTTAAAGGTGGGCAACGGAAAGTGAGTTGGGACTTCAGACCGGTTCCAGGCCAAGATTCTTCCTTCGCTTTGAACCGCACTCTGAATTCATTGTGCGCCATAGATAGGAAATTAAGTGCAAAGGTTCGACAAGAAGAAGCGGGCTGCGGAAGGGACGAGCCGAAGGGCTGCCGATGAAGGAGCCGATTCGGGCAGCACCCAGATGGAGCGCTTCTCTTGACTGTGGAGTCTACTGTGGAATAGGGTCAACATATGGAGACGATTCAGGTTGTTCTCGACAGGGAACTCTTGCTTGCGGCTGACCGGGCTGTACGTAAGTTGAAGGTGAACCGTTCGGCCTTAATGCGCGATGCGCTGAGGGCGCATCTGCGGCGATTGGAGATCCGAACCAAGGAAGATCACGACCGCGAAGGGTACGGAAGGCAGCCGCAGAACGACGACGATCAAGGCGCGTGGGAGGCGGAGGCAGCGTGGCCGGAAAGATAGCGCGCGGGGAGATTCGCCTTTATAGGTTCGCTCCGCCTGATACGGAGCGACCTGTGGTTGTGCTTACGCGCGACAGCGCCATCGGCTACCTTAGTGTCGTGACGGTAGCGCCAATTACATCAACGATTCGCGGTGTGCCTTCGGAGGTCGCCTTGGGTAGCGAGGACGGCATGAAGGGTCCCTGTGCGGTGAATCTGCACAACGCGGTGACCGTGTTAAAGGAACGGCTGGGAAGACGTGTGGGGCAGTTGCACTCCAGCCGCATGAGCGAGATTTGCTTGGCGCTGAGTTTCTGCCTGGGCTGCGATCGCGGGTGAGAGGGCCGCATCGATGTTTTTTGATGGCGTTGTTGTTCGATGTTTGACGGAGGAGATTCTGGTAAGTCTGAATTGAGGTTAGCCATTCAACGATTCTTTGTGGACACGGCGAATGTCAGATCGGGCATATCGCTCCCGACGCGAAGCGGAACACTTAGAGATTCATACGGAAGTTCTCCGGCGTTCGCCTGGGCCTCAACTTGCACAAGGTAGTTTCCGCTTGTTACATAATTGAAAGCGAAGAAACCGTCCTTTTGGATATCAGCTTCCCGCAAAATGGTCTTGTCGTCCGGATCGAGCAGGCTGACCGTCCCCTTCGATAGACTGTGCCCATCCGCCTTCGCGATAATAAATCCCTGAAGTGCGAGCAGTCCGTTGGTGGGGATGACAATGTCGATTCCATGGTTATCTTCGCCATCCTTGAGTTCGATGGGAGGAGCATCTTTCATTCGGTATTTATCGCCGTTGAAGACACGAAGCGAATCCGCGCCGTTGCTGCTAAAGCCGGCTCCTATGCCAGGAATGATACGGGTCTGAGGCAAACTGGCTTCGACGATGTAAAAGCCTGAAGGGAGCCCCGGAAAGTAGAAGCGTCCGCGATCGTCAGTTCGAGCAAACGATGTCATTCGGTATCCAGCAACAAGGGAATCGCCAAATTTGTTCCATTTTCCCGTCGTGCTCTTTCGATAAAGACAGAAGTTGACAAAGCCCGCCGGAGCGCCATCGTCGTAGCGAACAGTCCCTTCGAGGGAAGCACCACGCGAGAGCGTGAGGTCGGAGCTGGTAGTCATTCCGGCTGAAACTGTAATCCTCGGAAGTACTTTTTCGAGGTCCTCGGAGGGAATCGTCTCCTCTGCCTCAGTCTCGCTGAAGACGACTTGAAACGGATCGAGATACCCCGCAAAATGGCTGCGGACATAATAGTCTCCAGGAGGAACACCGGTTATCAGGAATCCTCCGTCGATTCCTGTTGTGGCGGAATGGGCGTTCTTGTCGGGAGTAAAGCTCGTTCCCCCGGTCTTATTGGCATGAAAGTCCGCCTGAACTCGATGAATATTGACTTCAGCGAAACGGCACGGCCTGTTCATGTCGGAACAATACACGTGCCCCGCGACAGCTCCCGGTTTAAGTACCTCGGGTTGCGCCGAGACCACTGGAGGAGTCAGGCAAAAAGCGACAAAGAGGAAGATCAACGAGCGCATAGCGTTTCCCAGCTCGTAGCAAGGATAATAACCGAGAAGGATAGCACGAATCAGCACACACATTGAGCGCACCCTATCGCTTGCCAGCCCAGGCGTCTTCGGTGACCTTCTTGATTTGTGCGATCGTGAGCTTTGGCCCACCCACCCGGGCCAAGCTGCCACAGAAATCTTCGATGGAACCGGTCCGGCGCCGATAAGTGCCCGACTTTATGAGTGGCCAGGCCGTGCAGTAGGGCATCAGATGCTCGTGCTTTGCGCGCCAATGTGCATCGATGCCATCGAATCCATTACCCCGAAACCGGTGGCCGCATTCGGGACAAACATTTCCTGGTCCGATTGTCTTCTTCATCGCGCTGCCTCGTGCTCTGTGTGAGGATTCTACAGCTTTCCGCTCAGCCAGTTGGTGAGGTTGTCGATCGGCAAACGAACGCCGATGTAGAACTGGCCGAAGAGGGCGTAGACGGCGCTGACTTCGTCGAAGCGCATTTCGTAGATCAGCTTTTTGAAGACGATGGGATCTTCGGCGAAGAGGTCGACGCCCCACTCCCAATCGTCCATGCCGATGGAGCCGGAGATGATCTGCTTGACGCGGTCGCCGTAGCGGCGGCCGATCATCCCGTGCTCGTGCATCATGCGCTGGCGTTCGGCGAAGGGGACGGTGTACCAGTTGATCTGCTCGCCGCGCTTGCGATCCATGGGATAAAAGCAGATATATTTCGCATCGGGCACGGAGGGGAAGAGACGCGGGGCCATGGCGGCCGATCCGCGCTCGAGCGAGGCGGCGATCTCGGCGTTCCATTCCGGGGTGTGCTGCTCGAATTTGGCGGCGGCTTCGTAGGTCTTGCGGCTGGACTCGTAGAGGCCGAGTTCGACGACTGAAACGTAGGAGTGGGTCGGGGTAAGGAAGTCGTAGAGTTCGGTTTGCGCGAGATCGAGCTCGACCTGGTTGAGGGCTTCGAGGGAGTCTCGGAAGTGAACCAGGATGAGGTCGCCTTTGTGGCCGAGCTCGGAGAAGAGGGCCGACTGAATGGGGGCGTCGGAGTTGGAGCGTTCGAGAGCCTTGAGTTTTGCAATTGCAGCGGCGGCGATTTCGTGGCGCTTGCCGTCCGTGCAGGACCGCCAGGCTTTCCAATCGAAGCGAAAGAACTGGTGGAGGAGGCTGGAACCTTCAAGGGTGAGTGGGACGGGAGAGAATTCAGACAACGGGGACACCTCGAACTTTCGATCGTAGGACAGGTTTGTAAAGCGGGCCCTCAGGGGCTAAAGGCCACGACTGTTTTGTTGTGTAGATGTACGGGCTAAAGCCCGTACCCTTCAGAGCTAAAGATTCTTGCTCCGATCAAAGGCAGGAATCGGACTCTTCAAAGCTAGATCCTATCCTCATTTTAAGGGGAGTGCGACGTTGCTGACGCCGCGCCCTTTTAAGCCTGGCTACTGAGACAAATGCTGGTCCGCCGTCAATCGTAACAAAGTGAGATTGCATACGTGTGCAATTATCTTTTGTGTTCGTGAGGCTGAAAGGGCGGGAGGCCGTGCAGCGCAGGCCTATATACTGGGAACGCTCATGAGCGAAAGAATAATTACCCTCCTGGTTCAGTTCATTACGCATGTCATCGATGCAGGCGGGTATGCGGGCATTGCCGCGTTGATGGGGCTGAATTCGTCAGGCATTCCAATCCCTTCTGAGCTGATCATGCCGTTCTCCGGCTACCTGGTTTACCTGGGGCGCTTCAACCTTTTACTGGTGACACTGGCCGGGGCAGTGGGCTGTAATGTTGGGTCGGCGATTGCCTATTGGATTGGCGCGAAGGGCGGCCGTCCGCTGGTGGAGCGGTATGGCAAATGGGTGCTGATGAGCCGCCACGATCTGGATCGGATGACGTGGTTTTTCGAGAAGTACGGATCGATCGCGATTTTGGTGGGAAGGATGTTGCCGATCGTTCAGACGTTTGTGGCCTTTCCCGCGGGGATTGCACGGATGGGGCGGGTGCGGTTTCATATCTACACTTCGCTGGGGTCATGTGTGTGGTACTACTGCCTGGCCTATGCAGGCATGAAGCTGGGCGAGAAGTGGAACACGGATCCAAGACTGGCCGAGGCATTCCATCGCTTTCATCTGGTGGTGGAGATTGCGCTGGTGGTGGGGATTGTGTGGTTTGTCTGGTCGCACATCAATCGCGGCAGAGAGGCGAAGGCCGCTTGAGGTTGCGGGCGACTCGCTGATTTTTAAACGTACGCTGTTTCGTTTGACGGGAATTAATTCTGGTGGTGGGTTAGTTTGAAAGCGCATTCCCTCAGGGGCTAAAGCCCGTACCCTTCAAACTGCACCACTACTTTAAATCTGGATCGATGGGAAACTATCGAGAACGCAAAGGATGATCAGGAGAGACGATGTCAATTAACGGAGAAAGTGGTAAGGGAAAAGGCGGCCCCGAGACCGCTCAAAGCAAAGTAGCTCCAGCAACGGGAAAACTGGGAGTGATGGTAGTCGGTCTGGGCGCTGTGGCTACCACGATGATTGCCGGCGTGGAAGCGGTTCGCCGCGGACTGGCTAAGCCGATTGGTTCACTTACGCAGATGGGGACGATTCGGCTGGGCAAGCGCACGGATAACAAGTTTCCGTTGGTGAAAGACTTTGTGCCGCTGGCCGACTTGAACGACCTGGTCTTTACCGGGTGGGACATTTTTGAGGACAACGTCTACGAATCGGCGGCGCACGCCCAAGTGCTGGACAAGGAGACGCTGGAGCAGCTGAGGCCTTATCTGGAACAGATCAAGCCGATGCCCGCGGTGTTCGATCAGTATTACGTGAAGCGGCTGCACGGCACGCATGTGAAAAAGGGCAAGAACAAGCGTGACCTGGCGGACCAGTTGATTGCCGACATCCGGGCGTTCAAGAAGACGGTTGATCGCGTGGTGATGATCTGGTGCGGGTCCACGGAGATTTTTCTGGAGCCGACTGCGGTGCACGAGACGATTGCGGCGTTTGAGAAGGGACTGGAAGCGAGCGACGTTGGGATTGCGCCGTCGCAGATTTATGCTTACGCGGCGCTGAAAGAAGGCGTGCCGTTTGCCAACGGCGCACCGAACCTGACGGTGGATACGAAGGCGCTGATCGAGTTGTCGAAACAGAATGCCGCGCCGATCTGCGGCAAGGACTTCAAGACGGGGCAGACGTTTATGAAGACGGTGCTGGCGCCGGCGTTCAAGGCACGTCACCTGGGTGTGAGGGGCTGGTTCTCGACCAATATTCTGGGAAACCGGGATGGGGAGGTTCTTGACGATCCGCAGTCGTTCAAGACCAAGGAAGAGTCGAAGCTGGGATCACTGGAGTACATCTTTCAGCCGGAGCTTTATCCCGACCTTTACAAGGATCTGTACCACAAGATTCGCATCAACTATTACCCGCCGCGCGGGGACGACAAGGAAGCCTGGGACAATATCGATATCTTTGGCTGGTTGGGCTATCCGATGCAGATCAAGGTGAACTTCCTTTGCCGCGATTCGATTCTGGCAGCTCCGATTGCGCTGGACCTGGTTCTGTTTCTCGATTTGGCCAAGCGTACGCCCTCGTTGCGTTCGATCGGGATTCAGGAGTGGCTGAGCTTCTATCTGAAGTCACCACAAACTGCCGAGGGACTTTATCCGGAGCATGATCTGTTTATCCAGTCGATGAAGCTGAAGAACACGTTGCGGCACATTATGGGCGAGACGCTGATTACGCATCTTGGGCTCGAGTACTACGACTAGGCCGTTGGGCGCCTTGTGCTGACGGACCACAGGAAAACGAAGCCCCATCCGCGAGGATGGGGCTTTGGTTTTTGGGGCGTCGTGAACGCCTTAGGCCAGTGCGGGTGTGGGCTCCAGAAT
>JBARBP010000250.1:0-8846 GCA_049793195.1 Occallatibacter sp.
GGACGGTTGCGTTCAGATTGAAACTGTGCCATATTCCCTCTTGTAACAGTACGGCCAATCAGTCGGAGGCCCCTGTTTCAAGGTTTCACTTTCCCAGTCGGGAACGAAGGCGAACCTGTCGGTGAGCCCGGATCAAACAAATTCCACTTTGATTCGAGGTTAGCCATATGGCACAGGTTCAAATTACCGACGTTGTTGTTCCCGCCGAATTTACGGCCTATCAAGTAGAAAACTCAATGGTCAGCACTGCGCTGTATCAATCAGGCGTAGCGCTTCCCAATGGCGAAATGCAGGCGCAGCTACAGGCTGGTGCGCAGTCCTTCACCGTATCTTTCTGGGCGGATATCCGATTGCGGCCGGGGTTGTTCCGCTCAGGATTGCGTAATGATCTTCAACCCTTTGCCCTCCGGGTCGTGACGAACTTCGCAAGGCGCATTGAAGTACATGGTTGCGCGGCCATCGACCGTGTATGCGGGCCAATGCGGCATGCCGCTGTGATTGGGATTGCCGGTCCGCGCGAAACTCGCCCACGCCGCGCCCATCTGCCTCGACAGCACAAATGCAGCCGGATCGCCGGCGCTGTAGTGATCGCAGATCTCCGCGTTGTCGAATGCGAATGAGATTTCCGCGGCATGAAATGTGCCGGGACGATCGTCCAATGCGGGGGTCCTCCAGGAATACACGTAAGCGTATGCCGGCGCCGCGCCCAGCGCGACCTTTCGCGCGGCCTGCGCAAATGCGGGGATCCGCCAATTGGAGGTGGAGATGGCAGCATAAAGTCCGAACGGAGTTGCGGTGGGATAATCCTGACGGTAAGCCGCAATGAACGCCTCGCTGTCATTGCCAAATGCTTCATGAACTTTTCGATTCATTTCCTCGGCCGTCATCGTGGTGACCTCGCGATGGTCCAGGCCACTGGTGCTCTCGTTGAGATTTGTACCGGTGATCAATGGAACATCGGCCGAAATTGCCGGCGCACCCGGCTCGAAGGGATGACTGGGCAGAACGCGACCATCGACCGTGGGACCCCAATCGCTCTCTCCAAAAGTGCCGCGACGGGAAGCTTGAGGTTTCGGCATTTTCCTCATCGCCTCGGCGGCAGCTCCCGAGATGCGATCCACGGGAAGTTTTTGGAGTTCCCTCACCTGCGAACTCGATAGTCCAAGCTCATTTAGCAACAACTCGGCCACATGTTCTGAATAGTCCGGCGAAAGAGCCTTCAGGAAAGGGCCGCTTTGAATAATGGCGCGGTGGAACAGCCCCTTGGCAGACGGCATTGCCATTAGCGTGGCAACTTTTCCGCCGCCTCCAGACTGACCGAAGATAGTCACGTTGCCAGGGTCGCCACCAAACGAAGCAATGTGGGTGCGTACCCACTCCAGAACAGCGACGATGTCAAGCATCCCCAAGTTGGCGGATGAGGCAAATTCATCTCCACCGATTGCCTCAAGATTGAGATATCCGTACACGTTCAAGCGATGATTGTGATTCACGACCACGACATCGTGATTGCGCGCCAGGCTATCGCCTTCGTAGGAGAGAAGATCGTGGTCACAGCCGCCGGAGTACCCGCCTCCGTGCATGTAGACCATGACCGGGCGTTTATGGGAGCCGTTGATTTCCGGTGTCCAAACATTGACGCGCAGGCAGTCTTCGCCAGGCACAACGATGGCCGAGCCGCGATGAAGCAAGTATGCATCCTCGTCGGAGTTGGCCTGGTTCTTGCCGTCCATATTGAAGTGCGCAGAGTCTTGCTGCGGACAAACGCGGCCATACGCGAGCGCGTTGCGAATTCCTGCCCAGGGCTCGGGTTTGGCCGGAGGCATGAAACGGTTGATGCCGGAGGTCGATGCGCCGTAGGGTACGCCTTTGAAGGTACACACTCCGTTCCTCTTAAATCCGCGAATCTTGCCTGCGCTTGTCTCCACCACGGTTGCTGCGTCTGATGCGACGACCTTTCCGTGGCCACAAGGTGCTCCCGTTTTTTCTGGCTCGGAGTGTGGGGCTATTGCTGAAACTGTGGGCACCTTTTGCTGCGCAATCGCGGAACCGGCCAGTCCTGCCCCAAAGGCTGCCATCCCGCCCAGCAATGCGCGCCGACTGGTCGTAGCTGTCCTGGAAAATTGCTGAATCGCTTCTGAGTGCATTTCTTGCTCTGGCATGATTGTTACCTCTTGAAGAAAAGAATCATAGACCGGGTGGGTCTGCAAGAGAAAAACGCGTCTGGCGGAAAGCTATCCGGTTTCCTATCAGGTTTCCTATCCCGATTCATGTTGACAAATGATACTCCTCGCTCTACCTTTCCCTGTCGGACTTCAAACATCTTCGTATTCCACGTATTTCAAAGGACGGGACACAATATGAGAACGCCAATCTTCGCCTTTGCAATTGTCTTGGCCGCGACTGCCGCTTCCTGCCAAAACGCCTCGCCAAAGCAACCTGCACGTTCGATACCGCAGGAAGATTCAAGCTACGTCGACGCGCAAGGAACGGCATACGTTACGCGTATCGTCCCGTTGCCCACAACCGTCAGTCCTCAGGCTCAGAAATATCTCACTACGCCCGTGCCTCATGCCGGCCCTGAAGCCACGGTTGCCGAGAATCGCGCTTCGACGGCCGCTATGCAGACTCGTGACTCGGCCCGGAATCTTGCCCTTTATCCGGTAAACATCGCGCAAGGCACCATCGCCGGAGTACCTGTCCACATCGTTACCCCGGTCGCTCCGATTCCAGCCGCCAAGTCCGATCGCGTGCTTATCTGCCTCCACGGAGGGGGCTTCACAACTGACTCGGGCTCACTTACCGAGTCGATTCCTATTGCGCACCTGACGCGAACCAAGGTCATCTCGGTCCTCTACCGTCTTGCGCCTGAGTCACCCTTCCCAGCCGCTGTCGACGACTCCGTTGCTGTCTACAAGGAGCTTCTCCGCACGTATAAACCGGAGCACATGGCCATCTATGGTGCATCCGCTGGCGGCATTCTGACCGCCGAAGTTGCGGTCAAGATCAAGCAACTGGGCCTGCCCATGCCAGGCGCGCTGGGCATCTTTACCGGCTCGGGCGATTTCAGCAAGTCGGGCGACTCGAGTTCGATCTACTCTGTCACAGGGCTCGCGGCACACACGACTCCTAAAAAAGGAAGTGAAGTGTGGCTCTCGCCTTATGTTGGCTCTACCGATCCAAAAGACCCCGTGCTTTCTCCGCTCTATGCCGACTTGCACGGCATGCCGCCGACGCTTTTTCTCTCCAGTACGCGAGATATGATGCTGAGCGGCACGGTTATCCTGCATCGAGCGTTCCTTCGTGCCGGAGACGACGCCCAACTTGTTGTCTTCGAGGCCCTCACGCACGGATTCTGGTATGAGGCGAGCCTGCCGGAGAGCCAGGAAGCTGACAGACTGATCGCGCATTTTTTTGACGTTCACCTGGCTGCGCGCGGAAAATGAACCGAACCTCTTTGTGGCCTCATTCGGAGAAAATCAATCGATGATGTGGCCGATTAGACTAAGATTGCTCATTAAGTCCATTCCTCACGGTTTCGGATCGCTGTCGAACAGCCGCGCCGGATCAGAGAGTCATTGTCACGAGACTGGCTCCCTGTCGGCGAGTTGAGACTGGTAGTCGGGCCGAATGCTTTCGGAACCTGAGAATTCACAGAATGCCGGATTGACCCGTGCATCATCGGTTTCACCTTGCACAGTTCATCGGCGGCGGAGAAGTCCCATGCGCGCTATCTTTCTTGCTTTGGCAACTTGCCTTTTCGGATTCACCTCAACTATGAGCTTCGATTTTGCCGCTGCTCAATCGGCAAAGCCGCTTTCCTACCTCGATCCATCTCTGCCCAGGGAACAGCGCGCAGCCGATCTGGTTTCGCGCATGACCCTCGACGAGAAGGTCTCTGAAATGATGAACAGCTCTGAAGCGGTTCCCCGGCTCAATGTGCCGGCAATTGATTGGTGGAATGAGGGTCTGCATGGCGTCGCACGCGCCGGCTACGCGACGATGTTTCCCCAGGCCATCGGCATGGCTGCCACATGGGACGCTCCGCTGATCAAGAACCTCGCTACAGTGATCTCCACCGAAGCCCGCGCCAAAAATAATGAAGCGCTCCGGCACAACAATCACGACATCTATTACGGGTTGACCTTCTGGTCTCCGAATATCAATATTTTTCGCGATCCCCGCTGGGGCCGCGGACAGGAGACATACGGCGAAGATCCATTCCTAACTGCACAGTTGGGCGTGAATTTTGTTGAAGGCATCCAGGGCACGAATCCGAACTACTACAGAGCGATCGCGACGCCGAAGCACTTTGCGGTTCACTCCGGCCCGGAGAGCGAGCGGCATCAAGCCAACATCGAGCCAACGCCGCATGAGTTGTGGGACACGTACCTGCCGGCGTTTCGGGCGACGATCGTCGATGCCAAGGCGGACTCGACGATGTGCGCCTATAACGCGCTGTACGGCCAGCCGGCATGCGGCTCCGATCTGCTGCTCCAGACCATTTTGCGCGGTTACTGGAATTTTCAGGGCTACGTGACTTCCGATTGCGGCGCAGTCGACGACTTTTGGGAAGCGAGAGCGCATCACACTTCGCCAGACAAAGCGCATGCCGCAGCCGACGGATTGCTGCACGGTACGGATACCAACTGCGGCGCAACCTATAAGGCGCTGACGGATGCCGTGCACCAGGGGCTGGTCAGCGAAGCAGATATCGACGTTTCTCTGCGACGCCTGTTTGTGGCGCGCATGAAACTTGGCCTCTTCGATCCGCCAAGTATGGTCCCTTATACTTCTATTCGTTTTAGCGAGGTCAACTCGCCGACTCATCATGCGTTTGCACAGGACGTCGCCGACAAGTCGATGGTGCTGCTGAAGAACGATGGCATTCTTCCACTCAAGTTGGAAAAGTACAAAACCATTGCGGTGATTGGACCGAACGCGGCCTCGCTGGCGGCGATGGAAGGCAACTACAACGGCTCGCCACTATCCATGGTAATGCCGATCGATGCGCTGAAGACCGCGTTCTCTCCGGCCCACGTGATCTATGAGCAAGGCTCGCCCTATGCGGAAGGCACCGTTGTGCCGGCGCCGCGCACATTGTTCCGTCCCGCGGCTGCCTCGACGAAAGAAGGCTTGCAGGCGGAGTATTTTGCAGGCGACAGCCTGGAAGGCAAGCCGGTGGTTTCGCGCGTCGATCCGCAAATTGACTTTGACTGGGACTCGGTTAGCCCCTTGCCCGGCAATCCTACCGGCGGTTTTGCGGTGCGCTGGACCGGGGTTGTGGTTCCGCCGGCGCCAGGCAAGTACGACTTCACGCTACGTGTCGAACTCTGCCCCACCTGCGGCCATGACCGTGTTTCCGTCGTTGTCGACGGCAAGGAAGTGGCTGCGGCTCCGAGCAACCCTTCCGCTGCTGGCATAGCGAGACGCCATAACGGCCCGCCCCGCTTTACGCTCGAATTCGCGGACAACAAACCCCAGACCATCAAGATCGAATTGGTGCGTTCCTCCTCCAGCACGGGCGCAGGCATCTCGTTAAATTGGCAGCCGTCCGCCGGTGTGCTGTTACAGCGTGCCATCGATGCCGCTAAGAAGGCCGACCTGGTTGTTGCAATGGTGGGACTGTCTCCGAATCTCGAAGGCGAAGAGATGCCCATTCACGTCGATGGCTTCTCGGGTGGCGACAGAACCGATATCGTGCTACCCGCCCCGCAGGAGGCGATGCTGGAACAGGTGGCAGCCACCGGCAAACCGATGGTCGTAGTCCTGCTGAACGGGTCCGCCCTTGCGGTGAATTGGGCGCAAGAGCATGCCAATGCAATTCTCGATGCTTGGTATCCGGGCGAGGCCGGCGGCAAGGCAATCGCCGATACCTTGACCGGCCACAACAATCCGGCTGGCCGCCTTCCAGTGACCTTCTATGCGTCGGTCGACGAGCTTCCTGCCTTCACCGACTACTCGATGCAGAACCGCACCTACCGCTACTTCAAGGGCAAGGTGCTTTACGGGTTTGGATACGGGTTGAGCTACACGAAGTTCAAATATGCGAACCTCAAGCTTTCAACCGAGACTGTTCACGCGGGCGACACGCTCACGGTGGACGCAGATGTAAGCAACACCGGCAATTTGGCCGGTGACGAGGTGGCGGAACTCTACCTGATGGCCCCGAAGGACGGCAATGAAGGGCTGTCTCCGAACCTGCAGCTGGAAGGCTTTTCGCGCATTCACCTGCTGCCTGCAGAGACAAGGAAGGTGACCTTCAAACTCGATCCGCGTCAGCTCTCCGAGGTCGATTCGAAGGGCGTGCGCTCGGTGCAGCCCGGCAAGTACTCGCTCTCGGTCGGAGGCTCGCAACCAAAGGATTTGCTGACGACCACGCCCGTACTTACAGGCCATTTCACCATTGTTGGTTCGCAGGAGTTGCCACACTAACTTTGTTCATTGCGCAAGAAATGTTCTCCTCGATGTTAGGAAGGAGTGTCTTCGCATGAATTGGCGCGTACGGCTGTGGTCTGCTTTTGTCTTGGGTTTCCCGGTCTTCATTTCCTGCGCGCACTCAGGCGCGCAGGAAACACAGAAACCTCAAGAGCCGCCATTCAGCTTGGAGGTGAATGTCAACAGGTTACTGGTGCCGGTAGTGGTTCGCGATTCCAAAGGGCACACAGTGGACGACCTGAAGAAAGAGGACTTTCAGGTCCTTGACAGAGGCAAACCGCATCCGATCTCCGGATTCACAGTTCAGCATCGCGGAGTCCTGGTGACGGCCACGGCCGACAGCACAGAAAGCGGTCAGCCGCACCCGGCTCTTGCAGCAGCCCCGCCGCAGACTCCTGCCACACCCCGGCGTTTCATCGTATTTCTTTTCGATGACATGAACCTGCAGTTTGCAGATCTGGAGCGCACCCAAAAGGCTGGCGAAAAAGCGATGACCGAAGCGTTGGCCGACTCGGACATGGCTGCCGTTGTTTCCACCTCAGGCCAAATCACCAGCCCACTCACACAGGATCGCGCGAAGTTGCAGGCAGCCGTTATGAAACTGCGGCCACTTGGCCTCCACAGGCTTGAAGTCGGAGACAACTGCATACAGATCGACTATTACGAGGCCGACCAGATTCTGAACAATACATCAGGTGGTGCACTCAAAGAGGCCCAGCAGCAATGGCTAAAGTGTCATGTGATGGTTGATCCCCACAATACTTCGTGCCCCGACCTCTATTCGAGCAATGCGGACATGACCAACTGTCCGGGCGTGAAAGAGGTGAACGAGATTGCCAGGCAAGCTCTGGCCGCCGGCCAGCAGAATGTAAAGGCAACCTACACCACGATTGAGGCATATGTGCGGAGAATGGCCACCCTGCCGGGGCAGCGCTCGCTGATTCTGGTGTCGCCTGGGATGCTGACAATCGATGACGTGGGAAGGATCGCGGAATCGGATCTCATGAACTTTGCGGACGCGTCCAATGTAACCATCAGCGCCATCGATGGCCGCGGATTGTACTCATCGGCTCTGTCCGCGGACGAGCGCACCATGACCGTCTCGGCGCTGTTGGATGAATTTCATCGCGCCGAGGTGCAGGATGCCGGGCTCTCTTTGGCAAGCCTCGCTGCAGCCACCGGCGGTAATTTCTTTCATAATAGCAACGACATGGACGCGGGATTCAAAAACGTGATTGAGCTGCCGGAATCTGTCTATGTGCTTGAACTCTCGCTCGACAGCGTGAAGCCGGACGGAATTTACCACCGCCTGGACGTGAAGGTGGATCGGGAGGCTCTTCAGGTACAGGCTCGTCCCGGCTACTTTTTGCCCAAGCCGCAGAAAACCAGGAAGTAGAATCGACCGCTGATCGACCAGATTGGTTACTGCGGCTTCGCCTCTCCACTTGCAGGCTTCTCGGAACTCTGTGCCGCGGTTCCGGGCAGAACTCTAGCTGTTGCAGCAAAACGGTGGTATCCGGTGAAAAATGATTCGTTCATCGATCGAGTCGCTCCATCCCCTGAATTGGATTGTGCGCCGCCGGTCGGCATGGAAAAGGCCAAACTGCGCACCGGGCAGATGAATTTGCTGCCGCCGATTTCGACCTCACCGTATTGCACCAGCATGTCTGCCCGTATGAATGGGTCGCCCGATTTCAAATCGCCCTCGACCGTGACACGGAAAATCGTTCCGGTAACCGGGTCCAGCCAGAGCGACCCTCGATAGCCGGGGCTTACCCGAATGGACTTGAATGAGGAAGGATTGCTGTTTGGATTGAACGGAACCTCTCCATTTCGGGTCCGGCTGGTGATCGGTGGGGGCGGCTCATCGCTCATGGAAATCTGCGGCACAACTCCCACGACTGCGTAATGCGAGGCGGACCTCGGCACCGAGTAATTGAAGACCGCCACTAAGCCCGCCGGGGTCTGTTCCCAATGTCCCCAACTCAATTCGCCTTTCGCTGTGTCGGTCAAGATCATCCCCAAGGTCGATCCGAACTCGCCCGACGAAGTAAGCCCGACTTTGGCTCGCGCGTCCTTGGTGCCCTCGCCGGTCGACTGAGGTTGCGGTTCGTCCCGCACGGAAACTTCGAACCTTGAGCTGTCCACCAGGTGCAATCCCCCCTCAAGTCGCGGAGTACCCTTCTTAACCGATTCAGGGTTATCGTCATAACGGTTAGTCGTCCGCGTGGCCAAAAAGTTGGGTAATTGCGGCAAAGTCTGCGACACATAGCGCCGCGCCGCCTCAAGCATCGCTTGCTGGGCGGCATCGTCAGGAGGGAGCATGGCGGGCAATTCGTTCTGAGGTGGATTGAGAAAAGCCGAATCATCGGCCAGCAACTCCAACGCCAACGTTACCTGTAAGGTCG
>JBARBP010000251.1:0-25918 GCA_049793195.1 Occallatibacter sp.
AGAGCAGTGCGGTGCGCGCGGCGCGGGCGCGTTCGTCGCCGGAGATCTGGAGCAGCTCGGTTTGTTCGCCTCCGAGCTTGGCCATAAGGGTGTTGCGGAGATAACGAACCATCTGCCGGGCGAGCGATGAAGGGCTGTGACCGGCGTTGACCAGGACATTCAACTGCTCCATCAACTCGGCGCTCTGGCCAGCGGCGACAGCTTCAAGCAGACGTTCGAAGACGGCGTTGGGCACCGCTCCCATGAGGTCGCGAATCTGTGCGGCGGAGAGGACAGGGCGGCCATCTTCGACCGGCGCGGAGGCGATGGCCTGGTCCATGATGGAGAGCGCGTCGCGCATTGACCCGTCGCCTGCCTCGGCCAGCAAAGCCAGGGCGGTGTCTTCGGCGGTGACCTGCTCCTGGCCGGCAATCATCTTCAACTGGGCGAGGATGTCGTCGAATTTGACGGCGTGAAAGCTGAAGTGCTGGCAGCGGGAGCGGATGGTCTGGGGAATGTCCTCCGGCTGCGTGGTAGCCATCATGAAGATGACGTGGGCAGGCGGTTCCTCGAGGGTCTTCAGCAGAGCATTAAACGCCGCATCGGTGATCTGGTGGGCTTCGTCGAGGATGTAGATCTTGTAGCGGTCGCGGGCCGGGGAGTAGCGGGCGGCGTCGCGGAGCTCGCGAATCTCGTCGATGCCGCGGTTGGTGGCGGCGTCGATCTCGATCACGTCGACGGCGTTGCCCTGGCGGACTTCGATGCAGGAATCGCAGACGCCGCAGGGCTCAGGGGTGGGGCGCTCAGGCGAACCGACGGCGTTGCGGCAGTTGAGGGCCATGGCGACGATGCGGGCGATGGTGGTTTTGCCAATGCCGCGATGGCCGGAAAAGATGTAGCCGTGCGCAATGCGGTTCTGGCTGAGAGCGTTCATCAGGGTGCGCGTAACGTGGTCCTGGCCGGCGACGTCGGCAAAGCGCTGCGGACGGTATTTTCTGGCCAGGACCTGGTAACCCATTAGTGAACGCGCTCCTTGAGACCAGCCGCGAAATTCCAGGTGGCCTAGAGGCGATTGTATCGTTCCGGGGTGGGGGCGGGGCGAGCGGGGTTTGCGCGCTTCGCGCGGTTAGCGGAGTTAGCGGAGCTAGCCCGTCTAATCGCCGACACCAGCGGCTCCCCAGGCTTTTGCTAACTCCGCTAACCCCGCTCACTGCGACGCAGTGCCGATGAAGTGCATCAGGGAGTTGCCGTAGAAGGGGGTGGGGGTGAAGGTGAGCAGGAAGAGGACGATGCCGATCACGCCGAGTACAAGGCGGCCACGGCTCAGGGTGGTTTGCCGGGAGACGGTGGGGTGACGCATGGCCGGAATCATGAGAAAGATGCCCCAGAGAATCCATCCGACCCAGAAGACGGCTCCGGCAACGAAGAGCACGAAAGGAAGCAGGTTGGTGGAAACCTTGTGCACGCGTGGAGAGATGGCATAGAGGATGTGGCCGCCGTCCAGTTGGCCTGCGGGGATCAGATTCAGGGAGGTGATGAAGATGCCGATCCATCCGGCGATGAGCACCGGGTGCGGGGTGATCAGGTCGAAGGGAGGGATTTGGGGATCCCAGCGTGAGAGCAGTGCGTGGAGCAGGCGAAATGTGAGAGGTTCGCCTCCAAAACGCACGATGGCCGGCGGCGGGCTGGATGGAGCATGGACGCTAAGTGCAAAACCGACGGCAACCGCCAGCACGGATGCGATGTAGCCGGCGAGAGGGCCGTAGATTCCCACATCCATAAGCGCATCGCGGTTGGCAATGCGGGATCGGATGCGAATGACGGCTCCCGCCGTGCCGCTGAGGGTGGGGGCGGGCAGTATCCAGGGGAGCGTTGCCTCGATGCGGTGGGCGCGGCAGGCGAAATAGTGGCCGAACTCGTGAATGAGCAGGATTCCAAGCAGGGAGAAGGAAAATGCCCAGCCGGTGATGTAGAGATCCGGATGATCCGAAAGCCAGGCCCAGGGCCAGAGGTCGGCGTCGCGCACCACGGGAGGCATGCCTTCAAGAAAGTTCTGCATGAAGCGGGCGCCGTTGGCCGTCGTGGTGACCACGCTTGCGGCGAGCAGCAGCACAGGCAGGCCATACTCCCGGAAGGTTGAGCGCACCAGGCTCCTCATGGTCTTAAGAGAGGCTGAAGAGAGTTACACCAATCCTTGGCATAGGAACATACGGGAGCTTCATGGGCGGGCACACCGCGTCAGTCAAGGCCAGGCAGGTGGCCTGAAGCATGCGACCCGGAGCGGGCGGCCTGGGGCGGCCGCGCCGACACTGCAGGCGCATCTTCAGGAGCGGGGTGCAGTGCCATTCTCGAGCGCGTGCAATTCCTTGCCGGGTTTGAAGCGCACGGCTTTGCCGGGAGCGATGCTGACCTCAGTGCCGGTTCGGGGATTGCGGCCGATGCCGGTTTTGCGGGCGCGGACGCTGAAAACTCCGAATCCGCGCAGTTCGATGCGCTCGCCCGCGGCCAGAGCCTGCTTAAGGCCTTCGAAGACGGTATCCACGGCAGCTTCCGCCTTGGTGCGCGGCAGGCCCGTGCGCTCGATTACGTGATGGACGATGTCCTGTTTAATCAAAGGTGTATCCTCGCTGGCGCGACTGGTATTGACTGTACTACGACCTACAGGGGAGATGCTACAGATTTTGCTTCGAATTTGGAACAGCAGAATGGGAGCGCGTTGTAATTCGAGCTGAGGAAAAGACGGTCGTATCGTCAGGAGCGGCTCGAGCGGGCGCTTGTGCATGCCGGGGCGATGACGCATTCGGTGCGAATTCGGGGGATTTCGATTGTCAATCCGCACGCGATTTTCGTAAGATGAAACCGCAAACCGGCGCTCGGATCGCTATTATTCCGGGAGAGACTTTTGCCACCGGAACGGGAGAAGCATGTCGATTCAGAGCGATCGTTGGATCAGGGAACAGGCCATCCACCATCGCATGATCGAGCCATTCAGCGAGAAGCAAGTGGCGTCGGGCGTGATTTCTTACGGGCTTTCTTCTTATGGATACGATCTAAGAGTCTCCGACGAGTTCAAGATTTTTACCAATGTTAATAGCGCAATCATCGATCCGAAGTCGTTTGACGAGCGTTCGTTTGTTTCGGTTCAGGCAGAATCGGTGATTGTCCCGCCCAACTCGTTTGCGTTGGCGCGGTCGGTTGAGTATTTTCGAATTCCCCGGGATGTATTGACGATCTGCGTTGGCAAGTCAACCTATGCGCGTTGCGGAATCATTGTGAACGTAACGCCGTTCGAACCGGAATGGGAGGGATTTGTGACCCTTGAGATTTCAAATACCACTCCACTGCCGGCCAAGGTATATGCCAACGAAGGGCTGTGCCAGATTTTGTTTTTCCGCTCCGATGAAGCCTGCGAGGTCAGCTACGCCGACCGCAAAGGCAAGTATCAAAACCAACAGGGGATTGTGCTTCCCAAACTCTAGGGGTTGCCGCAAATCGCCTGATTGGAGCGGTTGAACGATGAACCTTGAGTGCGTTGCATTGGACGAGGATGCGTCGATTGTGACTGCGCCGGGCGCAGCTCTCCTGCCGTCGGACAGGGGGAGCAAGATGTCATCGGTTCACAGTTCTGGAAATCGCCGTTCCGGGAGTCGCAATCAAGGTCCAATCCGCATCGGCCTGGTCCTGGACGAGCCAATCCGGCTTGCGGGGCTTACCAGCATCTTCGACCAGCCTGCCGTGGATTCCGATGTTCAATTGCTTCCAGTGATCGGGAGCATCAAAGAGCTGCTATCCATAGCCGATTTGCGTTATGTGGTGGTCGATCTGCATTCCACATCGAGCGACCTGAGGGATTTGGGAACCATTCGCCGCGCGCGTCCCGACATCCGGCTGATCGTGATTGGACCGGAGGGCAACGACGAACTGGTACTGGATGCGATATGTGTCGGGGCCAGAGCCTACCTGGATCATACGGCGGGCCCGAAAACTGTTCGCCAGGCCATTGAGGTGGTTACCGAAGGTTCCATTTGGGCGCCGCGCAAGCTGCTCTCAAGACTTATTGACCGGCTTCTTGAGAGCTCCGGCGCCAGCGCGCCTGTCTTTACTCCTAAGCAGAAAACCCCCCAGCTCACGGAGCGCGAAGGCCAGGTTCTTGAGTTGATTATGAAGGCGAATTCGAACCGCGAAATCGCGTTGAAACTCGGAATCGAAGAGCGCACGGTCCGTGCCCACCTGGCCCGATTAATGCGCAAAGCGGGAGTCGATAACCGAATCAAGCTGTCAATGTCGGCGCGGAGCCTGTTTCAGATGCCGCAGAAACCGGCAGGCCGGACGGATAATAGCGGTCGTGGCTCCCGTTCATTAACTAGATAGACAACATAGATGGTTACCTTTGGCCACAACCCTTAAGTACTCTTGTGGTATTGCCGAGTTTCCCACAGACTCGTTTACAGAAACAACGCAGATCTGGGGAAAGGAGTTCCCAGGCAGCATGTTTTCATGAAGCCTGGGAACTCCTCTTTTTTTCTCTTCGCAGATTTCCACGCAGAGCTGGTTCTGCAACTGTGTACTTCAGCCCTCCCTCACCCAAACGTCCATCTCCAAAGTCGAAACGCGCATCCTAGAATCCAGGGTGCGGTGTTGGTTGTGCCTGCATACGCGCACTGCAAAGGCGCGCGAGCCCGTTTTGAGTGATCTGGTCGTGCGGTCCGGGAGGGCTCTTTCCTAAAATGAGTCTGGTCGCGAGGGGTTGCAGCTTCGGCTCTGCTCCGATGCGGTAGGCTGTTTCAGGAAGTCCCGGTGCTTCACCGGAAAGTGAGTCGAGCATTGTCGAGGCCGACTGGCCAAAAAGCTGTGGCTTGGGTATCCGCAGCATAAACATAGAACTCAAGCTTCCACGCCTCCCCAGAGGCTGTGGATCTGAAAGGAAATGGGAAATGAAGAGAATTATTTCGTCAATTTGCGTTGGTTTCTTACTGAGCGGCACCGGGTTTGCTGCATCCTCGCGTGCGGATTTGCAGGACCGCATCGATGCCGCGAAGGTGGTTTTGGACCAGATCATGGGCGCCAAAGACAGCAGCATCCCCATGAACATCATGGAACAGGCGACCTGCATCGCCGTGGTTCCCGGAATGATCAAGGGAGCATTCGTATTCGGCGGACAATACGGCCAGGGCGTCGTGACGTGCCGAACCGGGCACGGATGGAGCGCGCCGGTCTTTATTCGCATGGCGGGGGGCTCGTTCGGTTTCCAGATCGGCGGACAGTCGACCGACCTGGTTCTGGTAGCGGTGAACGAGCGCGGATTCCAGGATCTGCTGAAGAACAAGTTCAAGATAGGCGGCGATGCGTCGGCGGCGGCCGGCCCGGTTGGGCGCAGCAGTCAAGCTTCCACGGATTGGAAGATGAATGCGGAGCTGCTCAGCTATTCGCGGAACAAGGGAATTTTCGCGGGCATCGATCTGGACGGCACCAGCGTGAGCCAGAACGTTGACGATACCGATACCTATTACGGCGCGCCGCATCCCTTTGAAGGCATATTGAAAGGGGATGTTCCGGTGCCGGAGGGAGCTGTGCCGTTTGTCCGCACGGTGGCCCACGACTTTGTTGCCTCCAAGAATCACAAGTAGCGGCGGAATGGACTGGGGCAGGATTCGAGGGGCGGTCAGGCTGTAGCCTGGCCGCCCTTTTTGTTTGCGTGGTCTCGTTGAAGGCGTCGTTGCGGGCGCCGTGGAAGGCTAAACTGGTGTTTGCCTTCAAAGATGCGGGAGAGACTCGAATATTGGCTGGTGGTGGCCGTGGCGCGCACCCTGGGGCGCATGCCACGCGGGCTTGCGCGTCTGTGGGCCTGGGTTCTGGCGTTTAAGGTCTACTGGCTGTTTGGACGGCTCCGCCGGGTGGGCGTGCGCAACCTGCAGATGGCTCTCCCCGAGCTGTCCCCCGACGCAAGAATGAAGATTCTGCGCGGGGTTTATCTCCATCTGGGCTGGCAACTGGTTGAGTTTTGTCGCATGACCGGGTACACCGCGGAAAACACGCGTGTCTGGATGCGCACCGAGGGGCTGGAGCACTACATCGCCGCCCAGGCCAAAGGCAAAGGCGTCCTCGTCATCACCGGGCATCTCGGCGCATGGGAACTTTCCAGCTTCTACCACTCGCTGATGGGCCACCCAATGGGCATGGTCATCCGCCGCCTCGACAATCGCCTCCTCGATACCTACGTCAACAACATCCGCTGCCTCCACGGCAACTACGTCCTCCACAAAGATGACTTCGGCCGCGGCCTGCTGACCGCCATGCACAAAGGTGGCACTGTCGGCATTTTGATGGACACCAACATGACGCCGCCGCAAGGTGCGTTTGTGAAGTTCTTCGGTATCGAAGCCTGCACGGCGACGGGGCTGGCTCACGTGGCGCGCAGAACAGGCGCGGCGGTGCTGCCGGGGTTCATGCTTTGGGAAGCGGCCGAGCAAAAATACGTGCTGCACTTCGGCCCCGAGGTCGAGATTCCGAAGACCGACGATGTGAGTGCGGATATTCTGGCGGGGACGCAGTTGTGCACGGCGGCGATCGAGGAGTGGATTCGGCGCTGTCCTGACCAGTGGTTATGGATTCACCGGCGCTGGAAGACGCGGCCGGCGGGGGAACCGGGGCTCTACTGATGCAGGCTTTGGGGAGAGACGCATGACGCTGGGCGATTTGGTTGAAAAGCTGGGCGGCAGGTTGGTGCAGGGCAGCTCTGAGATTGAACTTGCCGGCGTGCAGCCTGCGAGCGAGGCCAAAGGGTACGACCTGGTCTTTGCCGAGGACCCGGCTTCCGCTGCGAAGGCGCTGGCGGGGGCTGCGGGCGCGGTTGTGCTCAAGGCGGGGTGTCTTGAAGAGTATGGCTCCAATTTGGCGATGGCAGTGGTGGAGGCCGAGCAGCCGCGCCTTTGGTTCGCGCGCGCTGCCAGGCTGCTGAAGCCAGCGTTGCCGGCAGCCTTTGTGCACCACACGGCGTCGATCGATGTGTTTGTCGAACTCGGGACCGGTGTGAGCGTCGGCGCCAGTGCGGTGATCGGGGAGTGCGCACGGATCGGGGCGGGAACGCGCATCGAGGCTGGCGCCGTGATTGGCCAGTTTGTCCGCGTCGGCGAGAACTGCCGCATCTATCCGCGCGCGGTGCTCTATCCCGGAACGACGCTGGGTGATCGTGTCGTCGTTCACGCAGGCGCGGTGCTCGGGGCCGACGGCTTCGGCTACGTGCGCGACGCCAAGACCGGCGCCTACACACAATTCCCGCAGCAGGGAACGCTGCTCATTGAAGACGACGTAGAAATCGGCGCCAACACCACCATCGACCGCGGCGCGCTGAAGCAAACCCGCATTGGCCGCGGGACCAAGATCGACAACCTCGTCCACGTAGGCCACAACTGCGACATTGGCGAAGACGTAATCCTGGTTATGGGAACCGGCATCTCCGGCTCCTCCACAGTCGGTAATGGTGCGGTGATTGCGGGGCAGGTCGGCATTGGCGAGCACGTCCACATCGGTCCCGGCGTTATTCTCGGCGGCCAGGCGGGTGTCTTCAGCGGGTCGAAGGTGACGAACGAAGGCCTGAAGCCGGGAACTGTTTTCTACGGCACGCCGGCGCGGCCGCTACGGCAGGTTCTCCGAGAGCAGGCGGTGCTGGCGCGGCTGGCGAAGAAAGCAAAAAGCAAGGAATAGAGAATCGAAAACCGCTTGAAAAAGCTTGCGCTAGAGATTTCTTGAAAGCGGCGGCTACAGAGCAAATGCTCGAACCGGCAGCACGCGGGCAATACCCAAAAACTAAAATGAAGTACCAGAATTTGGCTTGACTGCCGGATTCTAGGGAACTAAAGTCTCTGTACGTCCGCTTCAGTCAAACACCCCAGGTTTAGACCAATGGAGCAAGACACAGAGCTGATTCCCCCCAGGTCTCTTCACCCGGATCAGATTCGTTCAGGCACTCCCCAGGGCTAAGCCGCGTCGGCTTGGCAGGCCGCTTTGAGCCGTGTCCGCTCAGCCATGTCCCGGTCAACCAGGTCTTAGCGGCCGGAAGCAATCTCGCTCGCGTTCCAGAAAACCACCTGCTCCGGGCCCGGAGGGCTTTATGGCCGGAGTATCGACAAGGACCAGTATCGATTCCTGAAAGGAGAAATATGCAACGCCTCATTCCCCGAGTCGCTTCGCAGCTTTCGCTGTTTGTGCTGTTGCTTACCGCGTCCGCACTCCCGCTCAGAGCACAGGTCTTCTCAATCATTCGAAGCACCATGGTCAACACCAACACAAATACGATCACGATTACAGGAAGTGGTTTCGACGCAAAAGTGAAGCCCAAGGTTACTCTCGCCGGAACAAGTCTGACCGTTAGCTCCTTCACTTCCTCCACCATCGTTGCCAGCCTTGGGAGCGTTACCTCGCCCGGCACTTATCTGCTCCTTGTCTCTTCCGGTCTAACCCTCGCGGCGGCAGACGTCACCCTCGGCGGGGCCGGGCCTCCAGGGCCCCCAGGATTGCCTGGAACTCCAGGTGCGCCCGGAGCACCGGGAACGCCCGGAACCCTCGGCAACACTGGACCTGCCGGAGCGCAGGGGCCAGCCGGTGGGCAGGTCTGGTCCTCCAATACGGTGCTTCCTGCGACGATTGACAATCCTTATGAACTGGTTGCCTCGCCCAGCGGAGTCAGTTCAGCGATGATCCAGGCGGGGTCCAGTCTGTCGGCTCTGGTTTTACCGCTTCCACAAAGCTGCACAGCTTCGAATTTTTCGGTCACAGTGTTGGGAGCCGGTGGAACGTCGCAGCTCGAGGTAGCGCTCGGATCTTCAAGTGCTGACAACCTCGCTCTAGGCAACATCAATCTACTTGCAATTTCCTGCTTAGCGACTGCGGCGGGCGGGGGCCCAGTTACTTGCACGTCGTCGAATTCGTTCGCGCTGACTGCTCCGTCCTATTTGAGCATTTTTATCTCTGCCGCTTCGGATCCGACCTCGTTCGCGAACGCACGAGTTCTAACCAGCTTCGTCTGCAAGTAGCTCCGGATGCTCCAGGCGCCCAGGGCGATCGCATTCAAAATGCGGCAGATTTTGATTTGCCGCAATGCATTCCCTGGGCCAACCTTAAGGCCATCCCACAACTCTTTGCCTCAGGAACCTCCGCCCCGAATCCTCGGCCAGGCGTCTGTTCCCTGACCACTGATCCCTGACCCCTGCTTTTAGAACGGCTTTTCCGTCAGGAACGGTTCCGCCTTCAGCGACCCGTCGCGCTGCTTCACCAGCATCTGCACCTTACCCTCGGCGGCGTCCAGCTCCTGCTTGCAGGTTGCCGACAAGCCGACGCCTTCCTCAAAGAGCTTGAGGGATTCTTCCAGAGCCAGGTCGCCCTTTTCCAGTTGATCGACGATGGTTTCGAGCTTCTTGATCGATTCTTCAAAGGAAGGCATTGCATTTACTCCATGGGGTTCGTACCGCGGGGCAGAACGCTGGCGATGACTTCCGCGGCCACGTTGTAAAGGCCGAAGGGCGCGCTGACCTGGATGCCCTGCACATAGGGGCGCACCGCCTCCAGCATCTCCTTGGCAATCTTGATGCCTTCTTCTCGTGCGGCGTCGGGAGTATCGGCCTGGGCCATGCGCAGCATGATCTCCTCAGGCATGGAGAGGCGCAGATCGTTCTTCATGTACTCGGCATTGCGCAGGCTGGTGAGTGGCCAAATGCTGGCGATGACCGGAATGCGGTGGGCCTCGATGCGCTCAAGGAAACACTCAAGCAGGCGCAGGTCAAAGACCGGCCGCGTGATAGCGTACTCGGCGCCCGCCTCCACCTTGTAGGCAAAGCGGCGCAATTCATTTTCAATATCGGGTGCGCCGGGATTGGCGGCTACCCCCACGGTGAAGTTGGTGCTGGCGCCGATGGAGTTGGCGCCGATATCGAGCCCATGGTTAAGGCGCTGGGCGATGTTGACCAGACCGATGGAGTCAACGTCAAACACTTCAGTCGCGTCAGGATAATTGCCGAGTTTGATGGGGTCGCCTGTAAGACAGAGGATGTTGCGCAGGCCAATGGACGAAGCCCCGAGCAGATCCGCCTGAATAGAAAAGATGTTCCTGTCGCGGCAGATGTAGTTAAGGATTGTTTCGATACCGTGATTCTGTTGAATCTGAATGCAGAGGCTCTGCGCGCTCATGCGCGCCGAGGCGTGCGGCGAATCGTACACGTTAATGGCGTGGACGCCCAACTGCGCCAGCAGACCTGCGCCTTCTATTTCCTTGGAGCAATCGATGCCTTTGGGGGGCACGATCTCGGCCAGGGTGACGAACTTGCCGTTTGCGATCAGCGAACCGATGCGGGAGCGCGCTTCGAGCGGCTCAGGTGGAGTCTCGGGGTTGGCCACCGGAGCGACACCGGAGCTTTCGAAGTGGCTCAGCTCGTCCATGGCCCGGATGGCGGAGCGCATGGCGCGAATGTGGTTGGGAGTGGTGCCGCAGCAGCCGCCGACGATTTGCACTCCTGCAGTGATCGCCTTGCGAGCGAAGCTGGCCATGTACTCCGGGGAGCAGAGATAGATGTTGCGGCCCTCGACGGCGCGCGGGAGACCCGCGTTGGGCATGGCGGCCAGGGGCAGAGCCGTGGCCCTGCGCATGGCTTCAACCGCGGTCAGTACGGTAGTTGGCCCGGTAGAGCAATTGACTCCAACGGCGGTGGCGCCCCACTCGGTGAGCAGCGCCGCGGCCTGCTGCGGCGAAGAGCCGTCAAGGCAGTTGTTCTCGTCGTCCACGGTGACCATGACCAGAACCGGCAGGTCAGGCGCAATCGCGCGGGCAGCTTCAAGCGCCATGCGAGCCTCATTGAGCGCGGGCATGGTTTCAATAATCAGCAGGTCGACGCCGGCGTTGGGACCGGCTCCTGCGCCGCCCTGCGCGAGGATGCGAATCTGCTCGGCGAAGGCCGATCTTGCTTCGTCCAGGCCGGTTTTTCCGAGCGGTTCAAGCCGAACACCGAGCGGTCCCACCGAACCGGCGACCCAGGCCTCGGTATCCTGCTTTTCCTTGAGATGCGCAACCGCCTGGCGAGCCAACTTCACTCCGGCAGTATTGATCTCAGCGAGCTTGTCTGCCAGACCGTGGCGTGCGAGCCGGATGCGGTTGCCGCCAAAGGTGTTGGTTTCAAGAATCTCCGCCCCGGCTTGCAGATACTCCTCGTGAACGGAAAGGATGAGACCGGGATCGGAGAGATTCAGCTCCTCGTAGCAACGGTTGATGAAGATGCCGCGGGCATAGAGCACGGTACCCATGGCGCCGTCGGCGAGCAGGGGGCGTTCAGCGAGGACATCGGCAAACTGGGTCATTCTCTAGTCATGCTAAGGCACGCCAGCCAAGCGCGCCAGAGCAGTGGCCCGCTTTGTTATACTTCGGGAGTCATAAGCTGGGCAGTAACAGGTCAGGAGACGCCGAATTTTGGGTGTCCTGGATGAATTGTGGACCCTGGCCAAAACCCTTGAGGGCACTTCGCCCCATGAAATGCCATTATCCGCGGTAACTTCCGCGCTATCGATTGAGGTAAGGGATTTTGAAGAAGAGAAGTCTTTGGATATGCGCCAGCGCCGCCCTTGCGGTTGCAGCCGGGCTGGCAGGTTGTGGCAAGACTAGCTATTTTGCCGGACGCACCCTTCCCCCCAGCGGAGTCAGCAACCGTGTTCTCATCGCGATCCAGAATACCAGTGCTTTTTCAAAAGGCGCGCTGGAATTCGTGGATGCGTACTACGACATTCGCAGCGGCTATACCGGCCAGCCGCCTTCTTTTGCGCTAAGCGGTTACGGCGGGTCCTTGCCGATTAGCATTCAGAGCATGCCCGAGGAGCAGTTGGGCGTGGTTTACGGCGCGGGCGACGGTAGTCTCACTTTGGCCAATTACCAGACAGAAAAGACCACAGGCAACGTTTCCGGATTGAATGGTCTCTCTTCCAGTGTGTTCATGACCCGCAATGGGGACTACGTATTCGCGGCAAGCCAGGCGTCGCACGTGCTTACGGTCGCCAACCGGGCGAACGGCAGTTCCTATCCCCTGAGCCTTCCCGGTGTTTATCGCGTCAGTGTGAGTCCCGGCGGCTCGATGGCGCTGGCCTTTGTGCAGAACTCGAATTATGTCTACTATCCGCGCCAACTGACAACCGTGCAGTCACTCTCCTATTCCGGTGGGGCCAGTACCTGGCCAAAAGCCGCAGTGGACTGCGAGCCGCAAAATGCGCCGGGGTGGTGCTTGTTCCAGGCACAGAGCCCGGACGCGGTGGACGCGACCGGCAACTTCTACGGTGCGCCACTGGTCTTCGACCGGCCGGTGAAGGCGGTCTTCTCGGGCGACGGCAGTATCGCCTATGTGCTGAACTGCGGGCCAGAGTGCGGGGGAACGACAGCCTCGATATCCCTGTTGCCGGTGGCGCCGTTGATCTTTCCTCAGGGCCAGCAGTCGGGATTGTTGCCCTGCAACAACGCTCCCTGCGCCAGGCCACCCGCCGTTCCCATGACAAATATTCCCATTCCGGGGGGCGCGAGCAACGCGTTGGTGACAACGTCAACGATGTATGTGGTGGGGCAGCGGTTGATGCCCGATGGCTATTTTGGCGGCTTCATGACTGTGTTGAATCTGACCAACAACACCGTTGTTCCGACTACGGAAAGTTCGCCGAATCCGGTCTCGATCAGCGATGGCATGCCTGGCGCTTTGAGCCGCATGTTACAGGCGGACGACAGTACGCTTTGGATTGCCATGACCAAGTGCAACCAGGGCGAGCGTTTCTATAACGGCCAGCCTTACGGCTGTCTGACCATGTACAACACATCCACCAGCAAGGTTGTTCTGCTTGAGCCCTATATCGGCGATGGAACCGGCATTGCCGCAGTCACGGGCCTGCACAAGATCTACTCGGCGCAGGGAGGTCAGGTGTATATCAACTCGACCGTGGACGGATCGGCGATCGACAACCAGTATGTTACCGTGACCGGCACGGCCTCCGATGTGGCCTATATGGACGCTTTCACCGACACTAACAACACCGTCTACTGAAGCCGATTACTGAAGCAATGAACCGAGATGCCCGACGTGGCTGCTGACGCAAGCGACGAAGTTCAAGGGGCCGATGTTCTGGCCATCGCCGCCCACCGGGACGATGTGGAACAGACCTGCGGCGGCACCCTGTTGCGCATGGCTGCGCGGGGACTGCGCACGGCAATTCTGGATCTGACTCAGGGTGAGGCAGGGACCCGCGGAAATGCCGAAGAACGGGCCTCCGAAGCCCACGAGGCCGCCAAGCTGCTCGGCGTGGGATGGAGGCAGGCGCTGAACCTGCCCGACGGCGCGGTTGAGAACACCCTCGAAAATAGAATCGCGATCGCACGTGTGTTGCGGCAACTGCGGCCGCGGGTCGTAATTCTGCCTTACTGGCAGGCTCGCCACCCGGACCACGCAGTTGTGGGAACTCTCGGCTATGACGCTTGCTTTCTCTCCGGCTTAGCGAAAGTGGATACCGGGGCTGCGCCGCATCGCCCCTTCAAGATTGTCTACGCCAGCCTCTACGCCGATGTGCGGCCGAGCTTCGTCGTCGACATCACTCCCTTCATCGAGCAGCGCCACCAGGCGCTCATGGCCTATCGATCGCAATATGCAAACCAGGCCGCGGGCGGCGGGCTTTTTGTTCCGGAAGAAGAGATTCGCGATCGCACTTTTGCGGAGGCGCGGCACTATGGGTTGCTCGCAGGCGTGCGCTACGGCGAGCCCTTCGTTCAGAAGGAAGTGGGCCTGGTCGACGACCTCACCCTCCTGCCCGTGCAGTCGATCTAGGGCACACATTGTTCGCAGCCGGTGAAGCCTCACGCCTATACTTCGGCTATGACGAAGATCGCTGCAACCCGCAAGTCGGCCGCATTTTGTAACGCTTTCATTGGTCAGGCAAAGGAACCCACGGATCGCGAACTGGATGCGGCGTTAGGTGCGGCCAAAGCGCTCTGGGACAAACTGGCTGCCGAGTTGACCGCGGAGCATAGTTTGACTCGGGAGTGGAACTCCTATTCCATCAAAGCCGGATGGGCGCTTCGCCTGAAGCGCGAGTCAAGGAACATCGTCTATCTCTCTCCGTCGCCGAGTGGCTTCATGGCGTCGTTCGCCCTCGGCGACAAGGCGATGCAGGTAGTGCGGACCAACAAGTTTCCCGACCATGTGCTGAAAATCATCGCCGAGGCAAAGAAATATGCGGAGGGGACAGCGGTGCGGATTCGAGTATGCGGATTTGAAGACATCGCAGCCATCAAAAAACTGGCTCAGATCAAGCTGGAAAACTAATCGATTTGATCCCCAAAATAGCGCATGCCGTCATTGAGGTTTTCTGAACGTACCCACCCCGCTCACTCGTTGAGGATGCTCAAATACGCGTGCCAGGGCCCCACCGCTTCCCGGTAAACACTCGACATGATCTTTACAATCTGGGAGATGTGCCCCAGATCGTGCACCACCCACGTCGCCAGCAGGTTGCCGAGCGTGACCGCGCCGAACTCCGGATGCGTGCCCTGCAGTTCGAGTTGTTGCGCCTCCACTCCAAGTGCATCGAGTGTTTGGAGACTCTGCCGTCTTGCTTCCGCAAACTCATCGAGGAGCGTTTCCACAGTCTTGCCGGCGAGCGAAGGCTGAAATCCAAACCTGTCAAAAGGCTCGAATGGTTTCGATCCATCGCCGCGGAGAATCTGTTGCGCGCGCGGTATCCAGTCGGTCCTGTCGGCGTGAATCAGGTGGCCGATCACATCGATCGGGCTGAATGACTGCGGAGACTTTCTGGAATGCAGCCAGATCTCTGACTTTCCATTGAGCAGGGCGCGGAGAACGTCGGGTGTTTGGGTCAGTACTTCGCGAGCTTCGTCCAGTTTGAAAGACATGCACAACCTCCGTGTAGCCGTTTTCTATCATAACGAGAACTTATTAGAATCCAAAACAAAATAACTTTGCGTTATGTCACTGCAATCCATGAAACTGGCAGTGGAGGCTAAAACGTGGCTCAGACATGGGACCCCGATGCGTACGAGCGGAACGGCGCATTTGTACACGGCCTCGCCGGTGGAGTGCTGGAGTGGCTCGCGCCCCAACCCGGTGAGCGCATCCTCGACCTCGGCTGCGGCGATGGACAACTCACCGCGCGTATCGCCGCAACCGGAGCCAGTGTGACAGGCCTTGATGCCTCGCCGCAAATGGCCGCCGCCGCGCGTTCGCGGGGAATCGCCGTAGAGCAGGGAAGCGCCGAGTCGATGCCCTACAGCGACCGCCTCTTTGACGCGGTTTTTTCGAACGCAGCCTTGCACTGGGTACGCGACCAGGATGCCATGCTCGCGGAGGTGCGGCGGGTGCTCAAGCCCGGTGGGCGTTTTGTGGCGGAAATGGGTGGCCACGGCAACATCGCAGCGATTCGCGTGGCCATGATGACGGTGTTGGCGGGGCACGGTTTCGACGGCCGCGAAGACAACGTGAACTACTATCCCACCCCGGACGCATACACTCGCCGGCTTGAGCGGCATGGTTTTGCGGTGGAACGGATGGCCCTGATTCCACGGCCTACGCCACTGGCCGATGGCGGCCAAAATGCGGGCCAAAATGAGGGCCGGAATGCGGGCCCGAATACTGGAATGGCCGGATGGATCCGAACCTTTCGCCGTGGCGTCCTGGACACGCTCCCTGAGGCGATGCGCGAAACCGTGGTGCAAGAAGCGGTGGCGCTGCTGGAGTCGGTTCTGCGCGACGAGGACGGAAACTGGACCGCGGATTATGTTCGTTTGCGCTTTATTGCGAGAGCTTGATTTTGCGTGTCCCATCCTTTCACCGGAAAACGAAAGGATGGGACACGGTTTTCTGAGCAAGCAAAATTAGTCGGCCGCGAGCGCCTTCGTTCTGAAGAGCAGACCGGCCGCGACTGCGCCCAGGCAGGGAACCAGCAGGAAGAGCCACACCTGCTGCAAGGCCTGGCCGCCCACAAACAGCGCCGGACCCAGGCTACGCGCCGGGTTCACGCTCACCCCGGTAATGTGAATGCCGGTGATGTGAATGGCAACCAGCGTAAGGCCGATCACCAGGCCGGCAAAGCCGGTGGGCGCGCTTTTCTGTGTCGAGCCCAGGATGACCACCAGGAAAAGCAGCGTCGCGACAAACTCGAACACGAAGGCTGAAGTCATGTTGTAGCCCGCTTGATAGCCGGGGCCCCACCCATTCTGTCCGAGCCCGCTGGTGGCTACGTTGTAGCCGCCGCCCACGCCGCTGATCAGGATGTAAACCACCCACGCGGCCAGGATTGCGCCCAGAAACTGCCCTACCCAATAGCCGAGCATGTCCTTCAACGACATGCGTCCTGCCGTGAACACGCCGAGACTGACGGCCGGGTTGATGTGGCAGCCGGAGATGGGGCCAATCCCATACGCCGCGGCAATCAGGCCGAGCCCAAAGGCAAAGGCGATGCCTAATATGCCGACCAGGCCCGGTACGCCACCGGTAATCACCGCCGTGCCCACTCCAAAGAACACCAGGAAAAAGGTGCCCACTAGCTCTGCGAAATACTTTTTCATCGTTCCTCCTGCCATTTGGTTGTTTCAGATCCGCACCAGCCGGTGCGGGGAAAATTCGCTGTTCAGGGCAGGCGTCTATTGAATGGGCCTGCCGGGCACGGGACCGCTCGCGGTTTCGGGGAGACGAGCCGTTCCACTGTGTTGAATGCGCGCACGAAGTCTTGCAGAGGGCGAGTGGCATAGTCAAGAAAAAAGTCAGTTGGGCGTCAAATCAGATTGGCAGGATTCTATGCCTCAGGCCTCCATTCACCGCCCGCAAATTCATCAAACGTTTGCAATCTGTTTGCCTCGCTGCATTACTCTGTTAATGGTTCCGCGCGGCCTAAAGCAACATGCAGTTAAACGGCCGCAGGGCGAGGGCAGATCGTTTGAGCCAAACCGTATTTGTGCTGGAAGACGACGCCGATATCTCACGGCTAGTGCAGCATCACCTGGAATCGGCGGGATTCGATGTGCGCCTTTTTCATACCCCAACCAATGTTATTTCCGACGCCGAGCGGAAGCCGCCGGCCCTGTTTTTACTGGACATTATGGTGCCGGGCGGGGACGGGCTGGACGTTTGCAGGCGGCTTCGCAATCACCACGGACTTTCCACCATTCCCATCATCTTCCTCACGGCACGCGCCGGCGAAAATGACCGCGTGCTGGGCTTGGAACTTGGGGCAGACGACTACATCACAAAGCCGTTTTCCACGCGTGAGATGGTGGCGCGCGTCAAGGCAGTGCTGCGGCGGTTCGAGCGGCCAACAACGCCTTCCGTTATCAGCTTTGAAGAGGTTGTGATCGACGCGGGCGCCATGCAACTGAAGGTGCGCGGCGAGCTCACAACCACTACGGCGACGGAGTTTCGTCTGCTCGACTACCTGGCGCGCCATCCTGGCCGGGTGTTCAGCCGCGATCATCTGCTGGACGCGGTATGGGGAGATGCGCGCTTTGTCACGCCGCGTTCCGTGGACGTTTATGTACGCCGGATTCGCGAAAAAATCGAGATCGACCCGGAGAATCCGCGCTACCTTAAGACTGTGCGCGGCGCAGGATATCGATTCGAGCTGCCCAAGGGCGAATAACTCATTGACCCATAAATTTTTCACCAAGCTTCTTGGCTTGTTCGTTCTCCTGCTTGTCTTCCATACGCTGTTGATGGAGGTCGTCTTCCACGGCATGGTGGAGCAGACGGCGGGACGGACCGTGCATCTTTTGGGCCGGGAAGCGCTATGGGCCGGGCTGATTGCGCTGGCCGTGGCCATCCCGCTGGCGGCGTGGGTTGCAAGCCGCATCTCGACCCGTCTCGAGAGCGTTGTTGCCTTTGCCCGGCGCATTGCCGAGGGCGACCTGGGTGCGCGGCTTGAACGCAGCGGCGAGGATGAGCTCTCCGCAATGGAGACTGCCCTTAACCAGACGGCGGAACGGCTGGGAAAGAATTTTGCGGAGTTGGAAAGCCGCCGTCAGGAGCTCGCTGCAATCCTGGATTCGATGCAGGAAGCCGTCGTGGCCATTACGCCCGAGGGGTACGTGCGCTGGTCGAATGCGGTGATGCAACGAATGGCAGGCACGCAAATTTTTCCTGGGCGGCCGCTGGTGCACTCCGTGCGCGATCCGGAGTTGCTGGCTTGTATCAACGGCGCCCTCGAGCGCGGCGAGATTTGCTTTGGACGCGCCCGTTTGCTTGCTCCCGGACGAGTGTTTGAAGTCAATGCCGCTCCGTTGCCCAGTGGCGGCGCGCTCGCTGTTCTCCATGATGTCACCGGCATTGAAGCGGCTCAAAAATCCCGGCGCGAATTTGTCGCCAACGTGAGCCATGAGCTGCGGACGCCGCTAACTTCCATTCAGGGCTATGTCGAAACACTGATCGAGGACGAGAATCCGCGTCCTGAAACCACGCGTGAGTTTCTGGGAGTGATCCTGAAAAATGCCTCGCGCATGAACCGGCTGACCGAGGACCTGCTTGCTCTGGCCAGCGTCGAGAGTCCGGATTACAAACTTACTTTGCAGCCCACGCGGGCCAGTGCCCTGGTGAAGGACGCAATCGATTCACTTGGTGGCATCGTCGTGGACTCCGGCGTGAGGCTTCAATCCGCGGGCGCGCCGGATTTACTGGTCATGGCCGACCTCGACGCCATGAACCAGGTGTTTGGGAACCTGATCGAGAACGCGCTGAAGTACGCCAAGGACGGCAAGCGGATTCGCGTGGGCGCCTGCGCGCGTGACTCCGATGTTCAATTCACCGTCCAGGATTTTGGGCCCGGGATTGCATCCGAGCACCTGGAACGGATATTTGAGCGCTTCTACCGCATCGACAAGGCTCGTTCGCGCGAGTCCGGCGGGACAGGACTGGGGCTTGCGATCGTGAAGCACATCGTGCAGGCCCACGGCGGCCGCATATGGGCAGAGAGCGCGTTGGGCAAAGGAGTTTCATTCCACTTTACCTTGCCTGTGGCTCAGGCCGCGCAACAGGCTCCAGGGGCCGAGGGGCAGGTCTCAGGGTAGATCTTCCGCGTTCTGCTTTCCGGCGCGTACACTGGAGAGCGACCATGGAAACAATTTCACGCCGCGCCGCTTTTCGCAGGCCTTTCTTTGCCGCCATAGCCACAATTCTCGCCGCACCTTTTGCAGTTGCCCAGCAGCGCCCTCCCGCGGTGCCTTTGGTGGCGCACAACCCTTACTTCAGCGTCTGGTCGATGGCCGACAAGCTCACCGATCGGGATACAAAGCACTGGACCGGCGCCGGGCAGCCGATTGCCGGCCTGGCTCGGATCGATGGCAAGACATACCGCTTCATGGGCGCGATGCCTCGCGGCGTGCCGGCGATGGAGCAGACGTCTCTTGAGGTGACTCCGACCCACTCTGTCTACACGTTTCTTGCAGATGGAGTTACTTTGACGGTGAGTTTTTTTACGCCGGCTTTCCCCAGGGATCTCGATGTGCTCTCGCGGCCGGTGACTTACCTGACGCTCACTGCAAGCGGGTCGGGCGAACACGAACTCTCGGTTCTCATCGATGTGGATCCCGTCATTGCTGTCAATACCGCGGATGAGGCCGTTACATGGGGCCGTTCGCGCGTACCGGGGCTGGCCGTGCTCAATGTGGGTTCGCGCGATCAACGGGTTCTCAATCGCGCTGGAGACGATCTGCGCATTGACTGGGGCTACTTTCACCTGGCGGTTCCCGACGGAGCGAGCGCGGAGACTGTCTTGTCGCGCGATGCCTTGAGCAGCTTTGCTGAAAGTGGAAGCGTTCCAAGCTCAGACGAGATGGACATGCCGCGAACACCGCGCGGCCGCGGACCTGTCGACGCAGCCGCACACCTGGCCGTCGAACTGCCGATGGGCAAGCTATCCGCAACGCCGGTCAGACGCCACGTGTTGCTGGCTTACACCGAAGACTACGCGATCGAGTACCTGAACCGAAAGCTGCATCCCTACTGGCAGCGCAATGGCATGACGGTGCAGCAGATGTTGGCGGCGGCCGAGAACGAGTATCCAAGGCTGGAGCAGCGCGGCGAGAAGTTCGACAGCGAGCTGACGGCGGATCTCGAAAAGGCCGGCGGCAAGGAGTACACGCAACTCGCCATTCTGGCTTACCGCCAGACGCTTGCCGCCCACGAGCTTGCGGCGGACTTCGACGGCACGCCCATGCTGTTTCCCAAGGAGAATTTTTCCAACGGATGTATCTCCACCGTGGATGTCCTCTATCCCTCGGCGCCATTTTTCCTGTTCTTCAATCCTGCATTGATTGAAGCGCAGTTGAAGCCGGTGATGGAATACGCGGCGCTGCCTCGCTGGAAGTGGCCGTTTGCGCCGCACGATCTCGGCACGTATCCGCTTGCCGAGGGGCAGGTTTATGGCGGCGGCGAAGTGACAGAAGAGAACCAGATGCCGGTTGAGGAGAGCGGCAACATGCTCATCATGGTTGCCGCCATGAGCCGCGAAGAAAACAACCGGGATTTCGCTCGCCTGTACTGGCCGCAGTTCACCAAGTGGGCTGAGTATCTGCGCGACAAGGGCCTCGATCCCGCCAATCAACTCTCCACCGACGACTTTGCCGGCCACCTTGCCCACAACGCCAACCTGTCAATCAAAGCCATCGAAGGCCTTGCAGCCTACGCGCAAATGGCGCGCGGCATAGGTAACACCAAAGTTTCCGATGAGTATGAAAAACTGGCCTCCGATATGGCTGCCAAATGGCAGACAATGGCGATCGACGGCGACCATTACAAACTGGCCTTCGACAAGCCCGGCACCTGGAGCCAGAAATACAACCTCGTGTGGGATCAAATCCTCGCCCTCGATCTTTTCCCACCGAAGGTCCGGCAGACGGAGATGGCCTTTTATCTGAGGCACCTGAATCAATTCGGTCTGCCCCTGGACAGCCGCGCCGACTACACCAAGCTCGACTGGGAGATCTGGACGGCCACGCTGGCTGATTCTCAAGATGATTTTGCCGCGCTGCTTGCTCCCATTGGCCATTGGATCAACGAAGGCCCCTCGCGCGTGCCATTGACCGACTGGTATGACACCAGGGCAGGGAAGCAGATGTCGTTTCAGGCGCGGTCGGTGGTGGGCGGAGTTTACATCAAGGCACTTGCAGATCCAGCCCTGGCCGCGAAGTGGCGTAGCCGCGCTGAGCGGTAAAGCAGAGCGAAAATTCTGCAAGACCGAAAAGAATGGGTCCAAGCCCATCCTCTTTGTTTTCTGACGCCTCGGCACGGGTTATCCACCGATATTCAGGAAATCATCACAAATAGTGCGGTGATTCAAATCCCCGTAACATTCGCTCTAGACAATTAGATGGGCAGTAAAACTGCAAGGGAGCGTACCGTGAAGAAGACATTGGTTGCATTTGCGATGTTGATGGTGGCACTGAGCACGGCTCAGGCCCAGAAGTTGACTGGGGCAGGCGCCACATTTCCTTATCCCATCTATTCCAAGTGGTTTAGCGAGTACAGTTCCGCGCATCCTGGCGTCCAGGTCAACTATCAGTCGATCGGGTCGGGTGGCGGAATTGCGCAAGTCACGAAGGGCCTCGTCGACTTTGGCGCATCCGACATGCCTATGACCAACGAGATGCTGGCTGCGTCGAAGATCAAGCTGATCCACATTCCAACCGTTCTGGGTGCGGACGTGCCGGCCTTCAACGTCCCTGGCGTCACCGAGCTGAAATTCAGTGGAGACGTCATTGCCGACATTTTCCTGGGCAAGATCACAACCTGGGCAGATCCCCGCATCGCCAAAGATAACCCTGGAGCGAAATTGCCGGATCAGAAGATCATTGTGGTTCACCGCGCCGAGGGCAGCGGCACCACATTTATCTGGACCGACTATCTGAGCAAAGTCAGCAAGGATTGGTCAGACGGCCCTGGAAAGGGCACCTCAATCAGCTGGCCTGTGGGCGTGGGCGGCAAGGGCAATGAGGGCGTGGCGGGACTGATTCGTCAGTTGCCGGGCTCGATCGGCTACATCGAGTTGATCTATGCGCTGCAGAATCACATCAATTTTGGCGCAGTCAAGAATGCTTCCGGAAGCTACATCAAGGCGACGATTCAGGGAGTAACCGATGCGGCGGACAGTGTGAAGAACATGCCTGCCGATTACCGGATTTCCATCACCAACGCACCGGGCGCATCTGCCTACCCCATCTCCAGCTTCACCTACCTGCTGATTCCGGCTCAACCCGTCAATCCAGCCAACCAGAAGACGTTGAAGGATATGCTGAGCTGGATGGTCAATTCCGGTGAAGGCGAAGTCTCGTCGCTTTCCTACGCGCCGCTGCCACCCAGCCTTGCGCAAAAGGTCCTCAAGACCATCTACGCGTTGCCGTAGAAATCGGATAGAAGAAGTCACGAGAGGGTCCGGCTCACTTGCTGGACCCTCTTTGTTTGCGGTCGTCATCACCCGCAGCGCCAGAAACGCTGTGCTACGATGGTGGACCAACGGAGGACTGGTATGTTGAAAGCGGTCCGGATGGTGGTGGTATGCGCCCTGGTGTTTCTACCGGGGCTTTTGATTGCAGGGGAACATTTCGATGGCAAGTGGCTAACGACGCTCACTTGCCCGCCTAAAGGCAGTACCGAGGGCTACACCTGGAAGATTCCCAGCGTAATTCAGGGTGGCAACTTCAAGGCAGAGCGCGGTAAGGCTGGCGAGCCCGGCTATCTGCTGATCGAAGGTCCAGTCAATGAAGACGGCTCTGCCAAACTGTCAGCCAATGGAGTCGTAGTCTCAAGGGAATATGCACGTGGTGTCTTCGCCCACAAGGGCGAAGAGTATAGCTACGACGTGAAGGCGCAATTCAAAGAGACGACAGGCACGGGCATCAGAGCACAAGGTCTGGGCATCGTCGGACGACCCTGTACATTCGACTTTGTGAAGCAGTAATATTTGCTGGCATTCGCGGCGGATTTTCCCTACCATTGCTTCACATGGGGAACCAAATGCGGAGGTCCGCGCCACTTCTCACAGCCATAGCTTTGCTTGTCCTGCCGGTGTCATCGATTCCGCAGGATCAAGCTGACCACGCCGACCGCGACCATTTCGAACGCACAGTCCGCTTCGACGGAAAGTGGCAAACTACCGTCTCCTGCGAGCCCTCAAGGGGCGCGCTGGGCTTTTCTTACCGGTTCATCAGCGAGGTAAAGGACGGCAACTTCCACGGCCTGCGCGGAACAGAGGGTCAGCCAAGCTCGCTCCTGATCGATGGGACGATTAGCGAGGACGGCACCGGGAAGCTGTATGCTTCGGGCAAGACGGGTTCAAAGGAATTTGTTCCTGGAACCGACACGCCACGGGGCACCGACTTCGGCTACCACATCGTGGCTCATTTTGATAAAAGGCACGGCACCGGCACGCGCGTTGAAGGCCGCCCCTGCAGTCTCGAGTTCGAGAAGCAATAATTCAATAACAGGCTCTAGCTCGAAAGGTGCTCTGCGATCAACCGGTCGACGAGCGGCGTGAGTGCTTCGCTGGTACGCGGCAGAACGAAGACCGAGGCCGCTTCATCCCAATCGAGTTTAAAACTGGTGGAGAGTGCCGAAATCCAGATCTGGCGCACCGGTGTATTGGGCGTGATCACGAACTTGCCGGCCGGTTCTTCAAACAGAACATTGAGCACGCCATTCTGCTCTTCGACCTCGAATCCCGATTCCTGTTCCTCTTCGCGTTCAATGAGATGTTGCTTGAGCTCTTCGAGAGCAACTTCCACATGGCGACGAAACTCCAGTTCATCCAGCATGGCCCCAGTGTAGCAAGTTCGGTTCGTCGGGTTCTGTCGGGGACATGGTGCTGAAGAGTGTCAGCACTGTACAACTTTCGGACATTCTGTATCGAATTGAGCCAGAATCCCGGGCAATACACCGGTTCCAGAATAGGCGTGCCTCGGAGTCAACGCTGCTGAGTGCCTTTTTGCCAGTATCAAAACGGCACGAGTATTCTGGAAACGGTCTAAAGTTCCCCATTGATTTGCCGATAGGAGTCATCAGCGAGAGCCGCAACGAGGACGAGGGATGGAGATCAGCCCAATCACCGGAATTCGCGCCTTGCCGGTCATGAAGACCCCACCGGCAGATTCGGACCTCGCCAGAGTCTTCGATATTGAGAACTCGTCGCAACCGGGCGACGATAGCTACTCAGGCAGCGGCAAAAAGGCCGCAGGCGGACAGGACGACGAGGACGAAAACGACAAGCCGGTGGAAGATGGCGTCGAGGTCGAATCCCACGGGCAAGCGGCGGGGCGGGTCGAGGATCAGCAGGTCGATTACTTCGCGTGATAAGGAAGAGTAAGTAAGAATCACATTCTGGCGTAAGAGTCGAGGATACGCAGCGAGACGGTCCCTCCTCCCACAAGGAATAGACCGCCTCTTTGCATTCCAGGCATTCGACTTTGCCTGCCGGGAATCTTTCTTCCGCATGAACGCGTGCGTGATCGATGGCGCTCCTCGTCAACCAACGACTGTCAACAGTCTGTCCGTGCCCGATTAGCGGACCGGTTGACGACTCTGGAAGCAAGGTCGCCGGCAGCAGCGATTGTCGTCAGACGCCAGTCTTGGGGCGATCCGCTTGAAACCGGATCCATCTTCTCCAGCACTTCAATCCATTTCAAAGCTGCCCGCGTTGCTTCTTCTGCGCCGTACATTTCAGATACAGCTTCGTAAAATGCCGCCAACTCCCTGTGCGCCTCTCCTTGCGACTCGGCGTCAGGCGAGAAAGATACTTGCTGACTATGAAGACTCAAATCCGTTCTTCTGTCACGCATCACAATGGATACTCCTCTCGTCGCACGGGACGGACATCCCTTGTCGTGCCGCAGTTCCTTTCCACTGAGTCGAACGATGCAACGGTGGAAGAGCACAGCAGGCCTGCATCCGCGGGTGGAATTGGAAAGGCAACAACTCATATTTGACTTATGCATGGGATTCTTTCTTTCCATCAGAATCGTGAAACCGGTAAACGATCTAGAGCGTTCGCTTGAACAGCGGCGTTGCGATCAGCAGCGTGCCCATTCCAAAGACAAAAAGAAAAAGCAGGTCGAACTGGATGGATACGAATCCGCCGTCTTTCAAAATAATTGATTTGAAGCCGTGGATGGCGTAGGTGAACGGATCGACAACCGAGAGCGCGCGAAGCCATGCCGGAAATGCCGAGATGGGATACATCGCGCCGGAAGGATAAAACAGCAGCAGATTAAGTACGCCAAACATGGCGCGCGGCACAAGCGGGTCGTCGACGCGGACCATAAGCAGGAACATCATGCCGTTAAAGGCGATCGACGTGACCAGGATGAGCGCGAGAACCTCAAGCATCTGCGCGGGATGAAAGATGATGCCAAGCCCGGCCATCAGGGAGCCAATGATCGTGAGACAGAGGCCGCTGAGCACAGCTTTGAAGGAGCCGGCCAGGTTGAGGCCCATTACAAGTTCCAGGCGAGTGATGGGAGTGACCAGGTAGCCCTCGTGCACGCCGCGCGCCTTGTCGTCGATGTACAACATGCCGCCGCCGATCATCACCGAGATATACATTGCCAGTGCGATGCAGGCAGGCAGTAAAAACTTCATGTAGCCGACGTAGGGATAGAGCTCGACGATCTCCAGCGCGATCGTATTTGCAACGCGGGGCTGAACGATGGGAGCGCTGAGCGCCGTAACCAGCGCCTGCATCTCGCTCTCGAGGCTGCCGGAAGTGAACTGGTCCGTGTTGTCGACGACAAAGCCGACGCGCGGCGCATCGTCGGCGTAGACGCGGCGCGAGTATTGCGCCGGGATGATGACGGCACCATCCACCTTGCCGGTGCGCACGTCTTCGCGGGCCTGCATTTCGTCGTTGTAGTTGACGGTGGTGAAGGTCTTGATATTGACGGCGA
>JBARBP010000252.1:0-3745 GCA_049793195.1 Occallatibacter sp.
GGGCAGCGAAGGCATGAACCTCTATCTCTGGGACTTCAGCGTAAACCCCAACGCCCCCGCCAACGCCAACCCCTGGAAGCCAGAAGTGAAGAATAAGGACGCGGAAAAAGATAGGCCGAAGGATGATAAAGATGTGCAGAAGCCGCCAAGCAAGGACTGAGAACTGAGAACGGAGAACTGAGAACTGCTCTCCTATTTCATCACTCCACGCTGCGCGATCCCAATATTGTCGCGCGTCGTGTTCTTCACCAGATACATCATCTCGTCGGCCTGCCGGATGATGTCATGCGCATCGCGCGCATCGTGCGGATAGGTCGCGAGCCCAATCGAAGCGCTCACCTTCAAATTCATCCCCTCATCACGGCAGAAAGTGCTGGCGCGGAGCGCATCGCGCAACCGCTTGGCCACCACCAGTGCCTGATCCTTACCCGTCTGCGGCAGCAACACCACGAACTCGTCGCCTCCATAGCGGAAGGCATAGTCAATCAGCCGCAGTTGCGCTTTCACCAGGTTCCCAATTTCCGCCAAAAGTTTGCTGCCCACCAAATGCCCGTGCGTGTCATTCACCACTTTGAAGCGGTCAAGGTCGATGAACAGCACACTGAACTCATAGCCGAAACGTGACGACCGGTAAACCTCAGTCTCCAGCGTCTTGTACAAATGCCGCGCATTGTAGAGCCCGGTGCAGTCGTCAGTGATTGTCAGTTCCTGGATTTTTTCCACCCACCGCGCGTTCTCGATGGCAATGGCGGCGTAGTCGCAAAGCGCCCGCAGAAAGAAAAGTTCCTGCTCGTGGAATTGCGCCATGTCCACATTCACCAGTTGGATCACGCCCAGCACCCGCAGTCGCGACCGCAGCGGTACGCAAATCACCGAGTGCGTCTCCCACTGCGTGCCTTCGTCGATGCGCTTGGCGAACCGCGGATCATGTTCCACATCGTTCGAAATCACCTGTTCCCCATGCTTCGCCACCCAGCCCGCGATGCCCTCGCCCATCTTCAGCCGGACATTTTTCAAGGCCTCCGCCGCCTCTCCAACCGCAATGGCGAAGTAGAGTTCATTCTGCTGCTCATCCACCATCAGCAACGACCACGTGTCCGGACGGAAATATTCCGCCATCTTTTCCATGATGGTTTGCAGAATGGAGTCGAGGTCCAGCGACGACGTGAGCGCTTTGGCCACGTCGTGAAAGATGGTCAGTTCCTGGCCCTGGCGGGTTAATTGCGTACCGGTCGCCTCGGACATGCCTGATTCTTTGACCTCAGTGCGGACGGAGTGACAGTTCCAAAAAGTATATTGGCGCACCGCCACAGGAGCAATGAACCTTGGTAACCAGAACCCCTAAAGCCAATGCCATGCTGGTTTTAGCTGGAGACAGCAAAGCAGGTGGGGACGGCCGGATGTGGCACGGCCGCCGCAGCAAAGTGTGGGGGTGCCGCCTCAGCCGTCCAGCCGCGCGTAGCGAGGCTTTTCTGCCACCGTCCCAGGCTTTCGGTTCCATGCAAATCCGCCCCTGAATATTTCTCGATACAGAGAGTATCCTTGATGGATATGAAACTGGCCCTCGCCGCCGTCATCCTGCTCGCGACGTTTTCTATCCCAACCCTGCCTGCCCAAAACGCCGCGCCGGTCGATCCCAAAACTATTCCCGTCATCGACGGCGCCATCGGCCCCTGCTCCGCCGATTTCACGGTCAACAATGCCTCTGGTGCGCCAGTCTACGCCGCCAAAATCAGCGTCCATATCTCCTACGGATTCATGAACCTCCACAAGCTTGACCTCGAAGTCGGCACCAACGCCGCCGGCAAAGCCCGCTTCACCGGATTGCCCGATAAGCCCCGGCAAGGCCTGTTCTTCCGCGCCTCCGAAGGCGACCGCGAAGCCTCAGCCTTCGACGACCCCTCCAAAACCTGCAAGGCGGAGTTCACCGTAGTGCTGCAGAAAAAACTTCAGTAGCAGTTTCTTAAGTATGAACCTTTGACCAGCCGCGATGCGGCGCCGGAATGCAGCCCAGAGCCCGCCCTGAGCTTGACGAAGGGGCGAAAGAGAGGCCGCCGTGCTCCTGTAGAACCCGACTTCCATTCACTGAGCCGCCTCCCCACCCTCCGGTAACCTCCATAGCTCAACCCTTCTGGCATCTGACTCCTGCTTCGCCTATGATTATTCCGGGAAACTTCACAGGAGCGGACGTGGGTGTCTTCGGAGAAAAACTTCGCAAGCAGCGCGAGCTGCGTGGCCTCGAGATCGATGACATCTCCAACGCCACGAAAATCAGCGCCCGCATGTTGCGCGCCCTTGAGGAGGAACACTTTGACCAGCTTCCCGGCGGCGTTTTCAATCGAGGTTTCGTCCGCGCCTACGCCCGCCAGGTCGGTCTAGATCACGAAGAAGCCGTAGCAGACTATGCTGCCGCTTTGCGCGAGAGTCTCCTCCAGCAATCCATTCTGCCGGATCTTCGCACCCCGGAACCCGAGCCCAGCCTTGTCGCCCCGCCCGCTCCCATTAAGCACGAGCCTGAGCCTGACGCCGATCGGGTTCTCAAGATCGTTCCCGAAAACATTTTTCCCAGTGTCGACCTTCCCGCCGCCAGTCACAAGAACGAGGACGGCAATGTTCAAAACCCGGAGCCTCAAGGTCTTGAGCCTCAGGATATGGGATCTCAAAACCAGGGATCTCAAATCCCGGAGCTTCGGCCAGAAGACCGCCGCAACAATCAAGATCGCAGGAATGAAGACCGTCGCAACCAAGCTCGCCGCGATGAAGACCGTCGCCATCAGCATCAGGCTCAGGCTCGCGCAGCCAATCCTCTCACCAGCCGTTTCCGCCAGAAATATCCTGCCGGAACCCCCACCGAGCCCGCCGCTGAGTCGTCCATCGAGGTCCCGTGGGGCAAACTGGCCGTGGCTCTATTGCTGGTGACGTTGACACTGGCCTTTTGGAATTTTCGTCCCCACGCCCAGCCCGCGGCGTCGCATCCCGTAGCCTCGTCCAATCAATCGCCGGCGCCACTCTCCACGCCGGTATCATCGGCAACCAAGCTCTCCGGCTCCGCCCGTTCGCCAAAAGTCGAAACACCATCGCCCGCGGGAACCCAGGCGACGGCAACGCCGTCATCAGCACCCATCCCCGCGGCTGCCGTGCCACACCCAAATCCCGCGCCTGCTTCTACTGCTTCGTCCGCCGACGCCGAACCAGACTTCAAACCGAGGGTCACCCACACCACTGCGGCAAAGCCGCCCGCTACCTTCACCCTGCTGATCCGCGCCGACGAGACTACTTGGGTCTCTCTGATGGTTGACGGCAAACCAGCGGCCCGTGAAACCCTGATCGCACCCGCGCACACGTCAGTCCGCGCCACCCACGAGATCGTCGTCAAAACCGGAAACGCGGCCAGCATCAGCTTCCAGCTGAACGGCAAATCCATCCCCGCCCAAGGCCACGAAGGCCAAGCCATCACCTACCTCTTCGACGCCACATCTGTTCACGTAGTCCAGTAAACGCGCCAATGTGAGGACGGCCGCATCGGCCGTCCAGCCAAGCGAAGCGAGGCGCCGCACAATCGAGGATGTCCGCCAGTTGGCCCAGGTTTTGATCTCGCTGGTTTTACCAAGACGATGGATACCCCGTACTCCGTGTCCTTTGCGAAGGGAGGGAGTCGGCAATGCCTACGCGAGGCTTCGAGGAATTTGGCGTCGGACGGGCAATGGAGCATCATAGACGCTTGAGGACCTGGCGGGGTTTGGAA
>JBARBP010000253.1:0-4688 GCA_049793195.1 Occallatibacter sp.
TTCTAACTCTTGTATGGTGGAGCAGCTTGCAAGGGCTGCGCTGGCCAACGCGCGAACTCCGCATCGTAACAGGGCTGGGTGTATATATTATCGCTACACTCATCGTGGCCATACTCCATAGCCATAACATGGTTGGCGTGCAGTTCCACTGGCTCGATCAGCTGCTTGTGGCGATCTATTTATGGACTCTTTCATATTGGATCCTTGCCTCTACAACTTCCGTTGTAGAAACGCAATAATTTTTACCTAAGCTACAAAATCAGTGCTACAAGTAGAAAGTACATGGAAGTCCCGCCGGGTGGTTGTGGCTCGCTTTGGGTCGCCAGATTCCGGTTTGAGGAGCACGAATGATTTTGCCCTTGGTTCAGATTGCAGCAATTGCGGCCATTGCGCTCTATCTCGCCCGTTGGCGAATGGGCGTCCGACGCCGTAATGCGCAAACGTGGGAATCGCTTCTGGCCCGGCTTCGCCCCGACTGGAGCGCGCGTGAATTAAGCGATCATTTCCTCTGGAAAGAAGGCCTGAGCGCAACACCTGAAGATGCATGGAAGCGGATGGAAGGTCCCAAAGGTCTGTGGGCGATCTACCAGAACGCGCGGGTGATGCTGGAAATGGCCGACTTTGCCGCGAGAAACTGCGAAGGCGTGGACAGGCTGCTGGTGGAGACACTCCACAGCGACGCAATGCAAATTCGGGTCTGCGTAATCACCGCACTCGTTCAATATGCTTTTTCCCAGGCCAGCGAGGGCGTAAGAGTTAACGCCTTCAGAGCCGCATCAATGTATACGGGCATGGCCGCGCGGATGACTCAGTTGCTGCAGGAGCATGCTGCCGTTCTCGTTCCGGACTTCGTAGCGGCTATGTAAACTGGCTGCACGATCCAAACCAAACCCCCCGGCCACAGCCGGGGGTTTTTGCATCTGCGCGTCACCGACGGCGTTCACGCAAGATCGGATGCGATAAACGAATTGATCCTGGCGTACTCTTCGTCGCTGAGGTTGAAGCGAAGTGCCGCCGACAACTCCTCGACCTGCGTTGCGCTACGTCCACCGACGATTGCGGCGGTGATAGTGGGATTGTGCAGTGTCCAGGCCACGGCAACCACGCCCGGGCTCACGCTATGACCGTTGCCGATCTCGCGCAGCAAGTCCACTAGGCGGAGATTGCGGCTCAGGCGCGGTTCGTTGAACTCGGCTGCCTTACGGCGCCAATCGTCGGAAGGCATTGCGGCAACGCGCTCGGCGGACATTTTGCCAGTAAGAAGACCGGAGACCATGGGCGAGTAATTAATGACGCCGATTCCATTCTCCTCTACGAACGGAAGGATTTGCGCTTCAATGGCGCGGCGCAGCATTGAGTAAGGAGGTTGAAGACTGGTAATGGGGGCAATCCCCGCGATACGCTTCATCTGCTCGACATTGAAGTTGGAGACACCGATCCAGCGCACCTTGCCCTGCTCGCGTAATCGGGCCAACGTCTCCCATGCCTCCTCAATCTCGACATCAGGATCGGGCCAGTGAATCTGGTAGAGATCGATGGCATCGACGCCGAGACGCCGCAGCGAAGCTTCCACCTCTTCGGCTACCGAGGCTGCCGTGAGTGAGCGGTAGACGGTTCGATCCGATCCCCAGCGGATGCCGCACTTGGTGAAGACGTACGGTCTGGTCGAAGCCGACCTGAGGGCGCGCGCAACAACTTCTTCAGAGTGGCCCAGGCCGTAAACGGCGGCCGTGTCGATCCAGTTGATCCCCAGGTCGAGAGCGCGATGGATGGCGGCCATGGACTCGTTGTCGTCCTGCGGCCCCCAGGCGTATGCCCAGTCGGCACCGCCAATGGCCCATGCTCCAAAGCCAATGGGAGTAAGCTTCAGGTCGGAGTTGCCAAGAGTACGGAGAGCTTTCGCATCGGGAAGGGTCATAACTTCAAGTTAGAACATTTCCTCGCAGAATTCCAACTTTCGCAGGTTCATGCGCCGTGAGAAACAACCCTATCCGTGCGAACCGCGATCGATTGCACTGACAATCGGGTTGGAGTAAGGTGCAAGTCATGACGCAACGCCGCTCGTCGGATTCGCGATTGTTTCCTACCGGCTACTTTCTTTGCGGGCTATTGCCGGCGATCCTTCTTTTTTCGCTTTCTGATCTTGCAGTGGCAGAACCTTCCGCTGCGGCTCTCGCAGCTTTCAAGTCGCAAATCAGCGAGGTTGAATCCAGGATTGCGGGGCAGCACCGTTCACAAATCGGATTCCTTGCTCAAGTGGACTCCGCCGGGCAAAGCGAGAAAAGGATGCGGCGGGGAGAGTTGATCGTCGAGCAGCTCACGCCTTCAACCGTTGCGGACCTTCCAGGGGCCATGCTGCACGCCTGGCGCGGTACCGCGTTTGCCCCGGGCGCCAAGGCTGCAAACTTTGAGCGGCTGATGAAGGGCTTCAACGCCTATCCGCAGCACTTTTCACCGCAAGTCGTTCTGGCCAAGGTGCTCTCGCAACAAGGCGATCGATTTCAGGTTTTGATGCGGGTGCGCCAGAAACATGTAATCACTGTGGTGATGGACACGTCGTACGATGTGACCTTTGGGCGGCTTGATGCAACGCACGGATACAGCATCTCGAGAAGCACACAGATCTCGGAGATCGAGGCACCCGGCACCGAAAACGAGCGCGTGCTCAAACCCGGCGAAGGCCACGGATTTCTATGGCGGCTCAACACATATTGGAGCTATGAGGAACGGGACGGCGGCCTCTACATGCAGATTGAATCGGTCTCGCTTACGCGCTCCATTCCCACGGGTCTTGGCTGGCTGATTGGTCCGTTTGTGAAGAGCGTTCCACGCGAGTCGCTGGAGTTCACTTTGCGATCGGCTCGCGATGCACTGAAGTGAATACTCTGAATCGGGAGTGGCGCCCGACAATCGGGCAGACAACTGAGGAGTCGCGCCGAGACCTAACTTATCCGCGACCAATGAAGGGCATCGTCGTCGCCATCACATTCATGAACTGAACGTTTGTGTCGAGGGGCAGCGAAGCGATGTAGAGGACTGCATCGGCAACGTGCTTTACATCGAACCTTGGTTCGGAAATGACGTCGCCATTGGGCTGAACGGCACCCACGGCGAGGCGGGCGCTCATTTCGGTAGCAGCATTGCCAATGTCGATCTGGCTGCAGGCTATATCGAAGGCGCGCCCGTCGAGGGAGATACACCTAGTGAGGCCTGTGATGGCATGCTTGGTGGCAGTGTAGGGCGCTGAGTTGGGGCGCGGAACATAGGCCGAGAGCGAGCCATTGTTGATGATGCGGCCACCGCGCGGATGCTGTGCCTTCATGATGCGAATTGCCTGCTGCGCGCAGAGAAAAGCTCCAGTAAGATTTGCACCGAGGACCGTGGACCAATGTTCAAAGGTGAGGTCTTCGATGGGGATGCCGGGAGTGTTGGAGCCAGCGTTGTTGAAGAGCACGTCGAGACGGGCGAATCTTTCGCGGACAATTGCAAAGAGGGCCTGAACGGAGGCGGGCCGACTGACGTCGGTGACGACAGGCAGGATTGCGGGCCCTGAGGGAACGGCGAGCGTGATTGTCTCATCGAGTGCGGCTTTGCGGCGGCCTGCGAGGACGACTGAATAGCCGGCGCCATGCAGTGCCAGCGCAACGGCGCGGCCGATGCCGCTGCCGGCCCCTGTGACTACGGCTACCTTCTTGAGGCCGGCGTTTGTGTTTGCCTGATTCTCGTCTGTCAATTCGGCCTCCCCCGCAACGGAGTTGCGCGATCAATATTACGCTACCTGATTCAGGCAGAAACCGTTTGGGCGTATTGTAGCGGTCTTGACTCCATCGTGGATTGGAGAAGGGTGATCTCACGCAAGCCGGCTGCGAGCCCTGGCGTTAGACACCCATAGTGACTGCGGGTTGAAGTGTGGATGGTGAGAAGCGGAAGGTTAACACTTGGGATGCGGGTTCTTGAACGCAACCTCGACGGGCAGCCAGTCTGACAAGCGCTTCGCTTCAACTTCATCATCGGTAGCCTGGCTGCTGAGCGACGACCTGGCAATCGCAACAGATATCTTTATTTTTCCCTTGATGCAGTAAGCGACAAGAAACCTCGATAGCCCCTGGTCTGCCGCATCCATGTAATCTGCGGGTAGTGCGCCCTCCGCGCCAGAGACATCCACCGGGGCCATAATCATCTGGTTGGCCATGGGCCCCTGTTTTGTTGCGCCGGAAGTGTCGAATTTCACTACAAGGCTGACTCTTCTTTCCAGCGCGTCAGGATTCGCCTCATACTTTATGGCGGGAATGGTGACGCCCGCTGAGTTCGGTTTTGCTGCCTGCGTGTCAAAGGCAATATGGTAGGGAGCACCTTTCCATTTGGGGGTAACGGGAACGTTTGAAGCCTTGTTTGCCTGGTTTCCGCACCCGGCCAAGAAGGCCAGGCCACCGATCGTCGACAATCCAGCGATCACCAATATGATGCCTTTTCTCACGTCATCCTCCTCGTACATCTCGAACGACCGGCCATCATACCATCCCTGTGGCTCGATGGAACAATGACAGCGAGGATTGGCGTCGCTGAGCGGAAACCGGCCAATTTGGCCTTGTGCATCCACTGAATGGGTGGCCCGCAAATTCCAGGCGTGTTGCCGCAGATTCGGGATTTGCATTCTCAGATTTCGCACGGGTTCTGCACGCACAGGT
>JBARBP010000254.1:0-22753 GCA_049793195.1 Occallatibacter sp.
TCACCATGGCCCATGCCCTTGAAGATCTCGGCGTGGACATCATCGAAGCCGGCTTTGCCATGGCTTCGGAGGGCGACTTCGCGGCCATCGCCACCATTACGCAGGCCGTGCGCAAACCGCGCATCGCGTCCTTGGCTCGCGCCAAGACCGAAGACATCGAGATGGCCGCCCGCGCGCTTCAGTTTGCCGACCGCGCCCGCATCCACGTTTTTCTGGCGTCGAGCGATCTGCATCTTGAGTACAAGCTGAAGCTCGGCCGCGCTGAGGCTCTTGACCTCTGCGGCGACTCCGTGCGCCTGGCCCGCTCGCTGGCCGATGACGTCGAATTTTCGCCCGAAGACGCTACTCGCTCCGATCGCGATTTTCTGGTCGAGATGGTGCGCATCGCTGTCGAAGCCGGTGCCACCACCATCAACATGCCCGACACTGTGGGCTACAGCACCCCCGAGGAATACAGTCGGATGTTCCGCGAAGTGCGCGAACGCATTCCGGCCATCGATGCACAGGGAATCGTGCTCTCTTCGCACTGCCACGACGATCTCGGCCTGGCAGTGGCCAACTCGCTCGCTGCCATCGACGCCGGCGCGCGCCAGGTCGAGTGCACCATCAACGGCATTGGCGAGCGGGCCGGCAACGCTGCTTTGGAAGAGATTGCCGCGGCTCTGTTTGTGCGCGGCGACCGCTATGGTGTCAGCACCTCCATCAAGCTCGACCAGCTCTATCCCACCAGCGAGGTGCTCGGCCAGCTCATCACGTTTAAGCCATCGCCGAACAAGGCGGTGGTCGGAGCCAATGCCTTCGCGCACGAGTCCGGCATTCACCAGCATGGCATGTTGGCCAACCCCCTCTGCTACGAGATCATGACCCCGCAACTGGTCGGCGTAGCAAAAACGCACCTGGTGCTCGGCAAGCATTCTGGCCGCGCGGCACTGCGCCACCGGCTTGAGCAGCTCGGCTTCGCGCTAACCCGCGAGGAGTTGCAGCACGTCTACTACCGCTTTGTCGCTCTGGCCGACCGCAAGAAGAACATTTACGACCAGGATCTCGTCGGCCTGCTCCCCGATCAGATTCGCGAAAAGCGACACGAGCCGGTCGCAGAACTTGATTAGTAAATGGCGTTCGGGCCGTAGCTTTGAAAGGGCACGACTTCAGTCGTGCCGAACACAGCGCAAAATCAGCCGGGCTTTAGCCCCTGAGGAATGATCTGCAAATGCACCTGAAGATTCTAGTCACGGCCGGCGACGGCATCGGCCCCGAGGTCACCAACGAAGCGGTTGTGGTTCTCAAGGAAGTCGCTGCAATGGGCGGCCACACGTTTGAGTTCGACGCCAAGCGCATCGGCGGCGTCGCGATCGTGCAGGACGGCACGCCGCTCCCGGCCGACACCCTCGCCGCCGCGCTCGATTCCGACGCCGTCCTCCTCGGCGCAGTGGGCGGCAACGAGTTCAACTCACTGGCTCCCGACAAGCGCCCCGAGGCCGGCCTGCTTCAAATCCGCGCCGCGCTCGGCGGATTCGCCAACCTGCGTCCTGCCTTCGCCTTCAAGGAGCTTGCAGTCAACAGCCCCTTGCGTCCAGAGATCGTCGATGGCGCCGATATTCTTTTTGTCCGCGAACTGCTCGGCGGCCTTTACTTCGGCAAGCCCCGCGAATGGAACAAGGCCGGCGGCGAAGCCTGGAACACCATGCGCTACACCCGCGACGAAGTAGCGCGCGTAGCCCGCATCGCCTTCAAACTCGCGCAAGGGCGCCGCAAAAAGCTCACCAGCGTCGACAAGGCCAACGTGCTTGAAGTTTCACAGCTCTGGCGCGCCACCGTCATTGAAGTCGCCGCCGAATTTCCTGACGTGACGCTCGAGCATCAATATGTCGACGCCATGGCCATGCACCTGATGAACCAGCCCCGCAACTACGACGTGGTGCTGACCGAGAATTTATTCGGCGACATCCTTAGCGACGAGTCCGCGGTCATTACCGGCTCGCTCGGTATGTTGCCCTCGGCCACCATCGGCGGCAAAGTCAATTTGTATGAACCGGTCCACGGCTCCGCGCCCGACATTGCAGGTAAGGGCCTGGCCAACCCGCTCGGTGCAATCCTTACCGCCGCGCTCGTTCTGCGCCACTCCGGCGGGCTTGAAGCCGAAGCTGCCGCAATTGAAGCATCGGTCCGCAAGGTCCTGGAGCAGGGATTCCGCACGCCGGATCTTGCCCGCTCCAATCCGCAAGGCTACCCGGTACTTTCAACCACGGAGATGGGAGCCAAGGTCCGCGAGACAGTAAAAACGCTACTCGTAAATGCCTGAGTCTCAGATTTGGAAGCGCTCAACTCGCAAGGCACTCCTGGCAGGTCAGGGCTTCAGCCCTGACAACAACGAACCAACAAGGACGGGGCTTTTGCCCCTGAGGGATGGGTTAAATTAACCAATGACTACCGAACCAAAAACGCTTTTTGAAAAGGTATGGGATCAGCACGTCGTAGTCTCACCCGAGGGCGAACCCACACTGCTCTACGTCGACCTGCAGTTGCTGCACGAGGTCACGTCGCCGCAGGCATTTGAAGGTCTTCGTCTCGGCGGCCGCAAAGTGCGCCGTCCCGATCGCTGCATTGCAACTGTGGATCACAATGTGCCCACGACCATCGAGGGCCGCCTCAATATCGTCGACCAGATCGCGGCAACGCAGATCGCCACGCTGCGCAAGAACTGCGCCGATTTCGGCATCGAGCTATACGACGTCAACTCGCGCGAACAGGGAATTGTGCACGTCATCGGCCCCGAACTCGGTATCACCAAGCCGGGTATGACCATCGTCTGCGGCGACTCGCACACCTCGACCCACGGCGCATTTGGCGCGCTTGCCTTCGGCATCGGCACCAGCGAAGTGGAACATGTGCTGGCCACGCAGACCCTGCCGCAGTCCAAACCCAGGACCTTCCGCATCGCCGTCGAAGGCCAACTGCCGCGCGGCGTCACCGCCAAGGACATCATCCTCGCCACCATCGGCAAAATCGGCACCGACGGCGCCACCGGCTGCGTAATCGAATACGCGGGCTCCGCCATTCGCGCCCTCTCGATGGAAGGCCGCATGACCATCTGCAACATGAGCATCGAAGCCGGTGCGCGCGCCGGCATGATCGCTCCCGACGCAACCACCTTCGCCTACTTGGAAGGCCGGAGGTTTAGTCCAAAAGGAGAAGCGTGGAAGCGCGCGGTCGCCGAGTGGAGCAAGCTTCCCTCCGATCCTGGCGCGAAATTCGATCGTGAACTCGTCATCGACGCGGCAACGCTGGTTCCGTATGTCAGTTGGGGCACCAGTCCAGGCATGGTCGCGCCCGTCACCGCCGCAGTGCCTGACCCCGCCGCCACCGAAAACGAACCCGACCGCAAGTCATTCGAGCGTGCCCTCGAGTACATGAACCTCAAAGCGGGCACGCCCCTCGAAGAGGTTGTCATCGACCGCGTCTTCATCGGCTCCTGCACCAATGGCCGCCTTGAAGATCTGCGCGCCGCGGCCCGCATCGCCGCAGGATACAAGGTCTCCAGCCACGTCGGCGCCATGGTTGTCCCCGGCTCGCAGGCTGTCAAGGCCGCTGCGGAAGCTGAAGGCCTCGACGTGATCTTCAAAGAAGCTGGCTTCGACTGGCGCGAGCCTGGTTGCTCCATGTGCCTGGGCATGAATCCCGACATTCTTGAGCCCGGTGAGCGCTGCGCCTCAACCAGCAACCGCAACTTTGAAGGCCGCCAGGGCCGCGGAGGACGCACGCATCTGGTCTCGCCGGAGATGGCCGCCGCTGCCGCCATTGCCGGCCACTTCGTCGACATTCGCAACTGGCCCGTCCACGAGTCAGCTCACGAGGAGGCAAAAGCCTAATGGAACCATTTCGCACATTGACCGCGCTGGCCTTGCCGCTCGACCGCACCAACGTCGACACCGACCAGATCATTCCCAAGCAGTTTTTGAAGCGCATCGAGCGCACCGGCTATGGCGACTTTCTGTTCTTCGACTGGCGCCGCACGGCCTCCGGCGATCCCGACCCATCTTTTGAATTGAATGACCCGCGCTACAAGGGTGCTCAAATACTCATCGCGGGCAAAAACTTTGCCTGCGGTTCCAGCCGTGAACATGCGGCCTGGGCGCTCTCCGACTACGGATTCCGCGTCGTCATCGCACCCACCTTCGCCGACATCTTCTTTTCCAACGCCGGCAAGAACGGCATCGTCCTCGCGCGCCTCACCGAGGAAGAAGTCGCCACCCTGCTCAACAATGCGAAGACAATTCCCAACTATCAACTCACGGTCTCGCTTGAAGCGCAGACAGTCACCGACGGCCGCGGCTTCAGTGCATCCTTTGAAGTCGACCCCTTCCGCAAGTTCTGCCTGCTCGAAGGCCTCGACGACATCGGCCTCACTCTGCGCCATGCCGCCGCACTCGACACATTCGAAGCAAAGCACGACGAAGCAACCTGGCTGAAAGCCAAATGACAGCGGAGCTAGCGGCGTTAGCGGTGCTTGCGGAGTTAGCACCTGTAGCCGTGGCTCTTACTAACTTCGCTAACACGCGCGAAGCACAGCTAACACCGCTAACTCCGCTATAAGGAAGAACAGTGACCATCGAAGGCAAGCGCCAAAGTATTCCGTTGACCGAGGGACCGAGCCGCGCCGCCGCGCGTTCCTATCTGCGCGGGGCTGGATTTGCAAAGGACGATCTGCACAAGCCCATCATCGGCCTCGCCAACACATGGACCGAGATCGGCACCTGCAATGTGCATCTGCGCGATGTGGCCGAAGCACTCAAGGAAGGCATTCGCGAAGCCGGCGGCACTCCGATGGAGTTCAATACCATCACCATCTCCGACGGCATCACCATGGGCACCCAGGGCATGAAAGCCTCGCTGGTCTCGCGCGAAGTCATCGCCGACTCCATTGAACTTGTCGCCCGCGGCAATCTCTTCGACGGTCTCGTCGGTATCGGCGGCTGCGACAAAAACATGCCCGGCATCATCATGGCCCTCTGCCGCCTCGACATTCCCGGCATGATGCTCTACGGCGGCTCCATCGCTCCCGGCAAGCTCAACGGTGTCGACATTACGATCCAAAATGTCTTCGAGGGAATCGGCTCCTACGCCGCGGGCAAAATCGACGACGCCGGCCTCGAAGCGCTCGAAGCCAGTGCCTGTCCCGGCGCCGGCGCATGCGGTGGCCAGTTCACCGCCAACACCATGGCCATGAGCGGTGAGATTCTGGGCATCTCGCCGATTCAACTCTCCGGTGTTCCCGCTACCGCAAAAGACAAGCATGCCGCCACCCGCGAGGCAGGCCGCATTCTCATGGATGCCGTCCGCGCCAATCGCCGCCCGTCGCAGATCATCACTCGCAAATCAATCGAAAACACCATCGCCAGTGTCGCCGCCAGCGGCGGTTCCACCAACGCGGTGCTTCACCTGCTGGCCATCGCCCGCGAGATCGGCATTCCCCTTTCGATCGACGACTTCGACATCATCAGCAAGCGCACGCCCTACATCTGCTCGCTGACGCCGGCCGGTAAATATGTTGCCTCCGACTACCAGGCTGCAGGCGGCTCGCGCCTGCTGGCCCAGCGTCTCATCGATGCCGGCCACGCCGACGGTTCCACGCTCACCATCAGCGGAAAGACTCTTGCTCAAGAAGCAGCAAGCGCTGAAGAAACTCCGGGCCAGGATGTCATCCACACCTTCGAAAACCCCATCAAGCCCAACGGCGGCCTGGTGATTCTCAAGGGCAATCTCGCTCCCGAAGGCTGCGTCATGAAGATCGCCGCCGCGGGCAAGTATGAGCATCGCGGCCCTGCGCGCGTCTTCGATACTGAGGAGGCCTGCTTTGAGGCCGTGCAGACCGGCAAGATCAAGCCGAACGACGTGCTGGTCATCCGTTACGAAGGCCCCAAGGGCGGCCCGGGCATGCGCGAAATGCTTCAGGTCACCGCAGCCGTCAGCGGCAATCCAGAGCTTAGTTCCACAGTGGCGCTGCTTACTGATGGTCGTTTCTCCGGCGCCACGCGCGGCTTCACCGCCGGCCACGTCGACCCAGAAGCCTTCGTTGGCGGTCCCATCGCCGCAGTCCGCGAGGGCGACATCATTCACTTCGACATCGCCAACCGCAAGCTCGATGTCGAACTCAGCGAGGAAGAAATCGCATCGCGTCTCAAGGGCTTCAAACCACCGGCTCTGCGCTGGCCCAAAGGCGTCTTCCGCAAATATGTGGACCGCGTAAGCAGCGCCTCCGAGGGCGCAACAACTTAGATTTCTAAGCACCGAAAGTTAGGGGAAACGCCTTTAAGAACCGCACGGTTAGGGATTTCAAATGTTTGGTCTATTCCGGAAGAAAGAAGTACCCGCAACTCGCATGAGCGTAGCAGCCGAGTTGGATGCCTTTTCCCGGAGCGGGGCTGATGAGACGTTCCTAAGTGAGTTTGACGAGAAATATAGGCGCTCATTGAACATGAATTTCTATCTCACGAGAGTCGCGATCATCATTCAATGGCTCAGAATCCTGGAGCGGAGCACAACAGACCAGAGCGGAGTAAAGGCAGTTCTAGACGAATTTGAGCGATTGACGTTCTCCCAGCTTCCAGCGGAAGGACGGTTATTGCTGGTCGATCACATTCGAGAACTCATAACACTCACCGTCGACCTTCGGAAATTCGCAGAGAACAAGGCACTGTCGCAAGTTGAAATCAGCCAACAAATGCTCCACTTGAGCAGAGAGTGGTTCGGTCTCATAACTGATGATGAGGATTTTCTCAATTATGCAAGCCTCATGCACGGTGCACCACTGCTTTTATCCGTGAATAGCGAGATGCAAGTCATCGGTGAGTGGGTTGAGGCCGCGATGTTTGGAAAGGCGGAGAAATAATGGCGCTTAGGAAAGTGACCAAGGCCTTCTATGCGTTGCGCTTGACACAGAGCGGCATAAACGCGTGTAACGAGCTTGAGGGGTACGACGGCCCAGGGGACGTTTTATTTCGTGTCGGTGATGCTCCCCTCAACGACAGCTTCAATCTGCAGGCCGATCTTGTTAACGGGAGAGAGTTCGTTCACTTCACGTTCAGCCTCTCTTCATATTGCGTCGAACGCTCGATTTACGAGTCGTCGACGGAAAGCATTCGCCCCCAACAGGGCACTTGAATCGCAAGCTATTTGGCGGAGAGATACCTATGAATAGCACTTCAGGAGCTGATATGAGCATCAAGAAGAAACAAGAAGGAATCGAAGGGCTAGCTATAACGCCGACCAAGCTCACCGGCGCAGAAATTCTGTGGGCCACTCTGGTAGGCGAGGGCGTTACCGACGTCTTCGGCTATCCCGGCGGCGCCATTCTGCCGGCCTACGACGCGCTGCGCAAGTTTCCCATCCCTCACGTCCTGGTACGTCACGAGCAGGGCGCGGCGCACATGGCCGACGGATATGCGCGCGCTTCGGGCAAGGTCGGCGTGTGCATTGCCACCAGCGGCCCCGGCGCAACCAATCTCGTCACCGGCATCGCCACCGCCATGCTCGATTCCATTCCCATCGTCTGCATCACCGGCAACGTCTCCAGCAAGGTGCTCGGCACCGATGCCTTTCAAGAAGTCGATATCACCGGTATCACGCTGCCCGTGACCAAGCACAACTTTCTCGTCAACAAGACGGAAGACCTTGCCAAGGCGCTGCGCCAGGCTTTTCAAATCGCAAAATCCGGCCGCCCTGGTCCGGTGCTCGTCGACATCACCAAGGACGCGCAGCAGGGAACCGCGACCTTCGATTTTGAAGCTGCAAAGCCCAAGGCCTACCGTCCCCACCCCATGCTCCGCGTTGAGGACAACGGCCTCGCGCAAGCCGCCGAACTGATTCGCAACGCCAAGCGCCCCGTCATCCTCGCGGGCCACGGCGTCTCCGAGTCCGGAGCCATGGAGCAGGTGCGCACGCTGGCCGAGCGCGCGCAGATTCCCGTTGCCCTCACGCTCCTTGGCCTCGGCGCATTCCCCGCATCGCACGCCCTCAACATGGGCATGATGGGCATGCACGGCGAAGCATGGGTCAATGACGCAATCCAGGAAGCCGACCTGCTCATCGCCTGCGGCATGCGCTTCGACGATCGTGTCACCGGAACCATCGCCACATATGCCACTAAGGCAAAGAAGATTCACATCGAAGTCGATCCCGCCGAGATCAACAAGAACGTAAAAGTCGATGTAGCTCTCGTCGGCGATCTTCGCGAAGTGCTCGAGCAGTTGCTGCCCCGCGTTGCAGGTCGCGACGGCTCCGCATGGCTCAAGGCGATTGAAGCCAGCAAAGGCGCAGTCGCCGTTCGCGACATCAAAAACCTGCCCGACTCCGGCCATCTTTATGCAGCGCACGTCATGCACGACCTTTGGCGCATTACCGGCGGCAATGCCATCGTTGCAACCGACGTGGGCCAACACCAGATGTGGGAGGCGCAGTACTTCCACCACGAGCACCCTCGCACGCTCGTCACCTCTGGCGGCCTCGGCACCATGGGTTTCGCGCTGCCCGCGGCCATCGGCGCCAAGTTCGCCTGTCCCGACAAGGAAGTCTGGGTCGTCGCCGGCGATGGTGGCTTCCAGATGACCGCTGCCGAACTCTCCACCATCGTGCAGGAAAAAATCAAGATCAACATCGCCATTATCAACAACGGCTACCTGGGCATGGTGCGCCAGTGGCAGGAGTTCTTCTACGAGAGCAACTACGAAGCTACGCCGTTGGTCAGCCCCGACTTCGTCAAGCTGGCCGACGCGCACGGCATCGCCGGCCGCGCCGTCCGCACCCGTGCCGATGTAGCCTCTGCCGTTGCTGAAGCCCGCAAAGCCGAGGGCTCTTATCTGCTCAACTTCATGGTCGAAAAGGAAGACTCGGTCTACCCGATGATTCCTGCCGGCAGTGCACTGCACGAAATGATCCGCCGCCCCGACAAGGACCCACTCCTCGAGTCGCCGGAGGATCTCTGATCTCTGGAAAGGCCTTTATGCTGCATACATTCGTTGCATACGTTGAAGACAAACCGGGCGTTTTGACGCGCGTTGCGTCGTTATTTAGACGCTTGAACATCAACATCATTTCGCTGACCGTCGGCCGAAGTGAGCGCGCGGGACTTTCCCGCATGACCATCGTCGCCGAGTCCTCTTCCGAAGCTGGCCACCGTATCCGCGCCAGCTTGTTTAAACTGGAGAATGTCGTCGATGTGGACGACATTGCCCAGGCGCCCTCGGTCACCCGCGAACTAGCGCTCATCAAGGTGACCGCCACGCCCCAGAATCGCTCCCAGATCTTCGACCTGGTCGAGGTCTATCGCGCTCGCATTGTCGACCTCACCTCCGAGTCGCTCATCATCGAGATGACCGGCGTCGAAAGCAAGATCGAAGGCTTGATCGAAGTGCTGCGCGAAGACGAAGGCCGCGTTCTCGAAATCTGCCGCAGTGGCAAAATGACCATGCGCCGCGGCCACCACACCAGCGGCGTTCTGCGAGCCATGGGCACCGGCGAGGACGAACAGGCTGATGAAGTCTTGGAAGATAATGCGGCCGTCGAACCTGAGTAGCTGCGCCCATCCGTGCCAACGTGCTCTTCTTGAATCAACCCCTAACCACGCAACAAAAAAGGAAAACTGAGAAAATCATGGCGAAGACTTACTACGATCACGATGCCGATCTCTCCCTCATCCAGGCGAAAAAAGTAGCCATCATCGGCTATGGCTCCCAGGGGCATGCCCATGCTCTCAACCTCAAAGATTCCGGCGTACAAGTAAAAGTCGGCCTTGCGCCCACGTCCAAGTCCATCGCCAAGGCGCAGAAGGCCGGCCTTGAAGTGGTCACCGTCCCCGAGGCTGTCAAGTGGGCCGAGGTGGTCATGGTTCTGGTCCCCGATCAAACGGCAGCCAAACTCTACGCCGATGAGATTGGACCCAACCTCAGCGCAGGCAAGCTGCTCATGTTTGCCCACGGATTCAACATCCATTTCAAGACCATCGTTCCCGCTGCCGGCATCGACGTAGGCATGGCTGCTCCCAAGGCGCCTGGCCATCGTGTGCGCGAAGTCTTCACCGAAGGCGGCGGCGTCCCCGGCCTTATCGCCGTTCATCAGGACGCCACTGGCAAGGCCCACGCGCTCAGCCTAAGCTACCTCAAAGGCATCGGCTGCACCCGCGCCGGGGCCCTCGAGACCACGTTTAAAGAGGAGACTGAAACCGATCTCTTCGGCGAGCAGGCTGTGCTCTGCGGCGGCGTTAGCGCGCTTATCAAGGCCGGCTACGAAACGCTCACCGAGGCCGGCTATCAGCCCGAGAGCGCCTACTTTGAAGTGCTCCACGAGCTCAAGCTCATCGTTGACCTCATCTACCGGGGCGGCCTCGCCTACATGCGCTACTCCATCAGTGACACCGCCGAGTGGGGCGACTACGTCTCTGGCCCGCGCGTCATCAACGACGAGAGCAAGAAGGCCATGAAGCAGATCCTCGCCGAAATTCAGAACGGCGCCTTCGCCAAGCGCTTCCTTGCAGACCAGAACTCCGGCCGCAAAGAGTTCATGGCCTTCCGCGAAGCCGAAGCCAAACACCCAGTCGAAATCGTCGGCAAAAAACTCCGTGCCGCCATGCCCTTCCTCGATCCCGTCACGGTAGAAGAAGTCGCAAAGAATCGGTAGGAGACGCGGCCTCCAGCTACGAGCGCTTAGCTACTAGCTGGGGGCATCCTGCCAGGTGCCCCAGGTCAAGCTTCTGAGACCTCGGATCGCAAGTCAGCCGTTCCAGGAAAAACGCACGAGCAAATCTACCCTGCCCGCCTAAGTCCTCGCTCGGCCTCCAGCCTCTCAGCCAAAAACACCTTGAGCAGCGACTGATAAGGCACATCGCGCTTATTGGCGAGAATCTTTAGGTCTTCGATCATGGCCACGGGCAGACGCACCGAGATGGTTCTCAAGGTCGGCTTCAGGCTGGGGAACCTGGCTCGCTTTGCCTGTGACCAATCCACAAACTTTGTCGAATCCGCACCCTCGCCGGATGAGGACCAGAACTCGAACTCCTCTGCTTCGCTCTTAAATTCAGGAATCGCTTTTTTCATGACGTTGGTACTCCTCGTCTTCCCTTCGGCTCATGTCGCGCACCGAAATAACCCGGATCAATGTGCCCCTGACGGTGAATGCGACAAACAGCTTTCGGTCATGCGCTGTCTTCCCCAAAGCCCGAAACCGTCTTTCCCGTTTCGAGTGCCCTGGGTCGGCGCGGAGCACAAACGGATCGTGGAAGAAAATATCCTCGGCTTCCTGCGGAGTTACACGGTGGTGCTCCCAGTTCTTCGCGATGTTTCCTTCATCCCAATCAAAGCCGGTGCACGCCGCAAGGGGGTCTTTCTCGGCCATATATTGTATATATCACACATATACTTTCTTGTGAAGCATCCGAACACAAACGGACACTCGAAAGAAGGCCGCCACTTCTCGATTCGGGAACCAGGAAAGAGCGGCTGAATGCTCACACTACGATATCTGTGGCCCGGTTCCTTCTGCCGACAAGATCGGGCACGTAGTTGAACACTGCGTCCCATTGAAACCTTCCGCATCATCGCCGCCCCCACGAAGAAGAACGGGCTGTGCGTCTCCTCGCAAATTATGGTCGGCAAGGCTCACACGATCCCGCGCGACAAGGCGGGCGAACCATTCGGCGAACTCGAGTCGCGGACCCTCACGGCCGTTGACCGCGCACTCGCGGTGTTTCTGGGGCTCGCCTGATTCGTCTCCTGAAAGCTGCAAAGGGCAATTGCCAATGTGCGCGCCCAGAACCAAACTCGTCAGCCTTTCACTCACTTGTGAACTCCGCTTCCACAGTCCGCCATCTCCCCGCCCCTGTAAAATCAAGCTGAAACCCGCCTCATTCCGGCATGGGAGGCCCCTTGCTTTACTGGCTGCTCTACGAAAAGCTGTTTCCGTTCTTTCACCCCTTCCGGATCTTCCGCTATCTCACCTTTCGCACTGTCTTTGCCTCGCTCACGGCGCTCATGATCGCGCTTTTTATCGGCCCTTACGTGATTCAAAAACTGCGTGAGTTCCAGATCGGCCAGTTCATTCGGGAAGACGGGCCCCAGTCGCACTTGAAAAAGACAGGCACCCCCACCATGGGTGGCGTCCTTATTTGCATCGCTATTTTGCTCCCCACCGTCCTTTGGTCCGATCCAGCCAACCCCCTCGTCTGGATCGCCGTCTTCGCAACGCTCGCCTTCGGCGCCATTGGTTTTGCGGATGACTACATAAAGGTGGTCAGGCGGCGCAGCCAGGGGCTCACGGCACGCGCCAAACTTCTCTGGCAGGGCATTGCCGGCACTGTGGTTGGCATCGCGCTGGTGGTTTTGTCGCAGTTCAGGATGTTTGCCACGCAACTGACCGTGCCGTTCATCAAGAACTGGCGTCCTGACCTGCAATGGCATTGGCTCGGAGCCATTCCGCATCTCGGCTTCCTTGCGTTTTTGCCCTTCCTCGTCTTTATCGTCTTCGTGCTCGTCGGGTCCACCAACGCTGTCAACCTTACTGACGGCCTCGACGGTCTCGCCATTGGCTGCACCATCATTGCCGCCGGCGCGCTCACCGTGCTCACCTATGTCAGCGGCAACGTCGTCTTTGCCGATTACCTCGAACTCCAGCACATGCCCAAGGTGGGGGAACTCACTGTGTTCTGCGGTTCTATGGTTGGCGCCTCCATCGGCTTCCTCTGGTACAACGCCCACCCAGCCGAAATTTTCATGGGCGACGTAGGATCCCTTGCCCTGGGCGGCGCCATCGGAACCATCGCCATCATCATCCGCCAGGAACTGCTACTGCCTTTCATTGGCGGCATCTTCATCATCGAGGCGCTCTCCGTGATGCTCCAGGTCGGCAGCTATAAACTGCGCAACGGCAGGCGCATCTTCAAAATGGCGCCCCTGCATCATCACTTCGAACAGATCGGCTGGAGCGAATCCAAAATTATTGTCCGGTTCTGGATTGGCGCCCTGGTGTTTGCACTGTTTGCACTCACCACCCTCAAACTGCGTTAGAGAGTTTCCGCGCCAAGCCCATCGCGGCGCACAATCAAAAATATCGTTAGAGGGGAAGAACCCAGGTGAATCGCCTTATAAGGTCCGCATACAAGCGTCTCGGGATTATCCATCTCGGCAGGCGCCGGGTGCGGGATCTGATCGATTTCATCGAAGATCGCAAGATTGACGTAGTCATCGATGTAGGTGCGAACGTCGGCCAGTTCGGTGAATCTCTGCGGGATGGTGGATACCGGGGCCGGATTGTTTCTTTCGAGCCGATTAAATCCACGTTTCAGACCCTTGCCAACAAAGCGGCAAAGGATGGCAAATGGGAGATCCACCACTGCGGATTGGGCGCTGCTTCGGGCACGGCAAGTCTTAACGTATCCGAACTATCCGTCTTCAGTTCCATTTTGAATATGACCAGCGCCGCCGGTTTGCACGACAGCCGAATGGCAGTGGACCACATCGAGGAAGTACCAATTCGCACCCTCGACGAAGTAACCGCCGGGCTTTCCGGCAGAATACTTCTCAAGATCGACACTCAGGGTTACGAACGGCAGGTCATCGAAGGCGGACAGCAGACCGTTCGGCGATCGCTGGGAATCCTGATGGAATTGCCCATCATTCACGTGTACGAAGGAGAGTGGTCGTTTCATGAGGCGCTGAAATTTATGGCCGGCAAGGGTTTCGTTCCCGCACAAATTCAGCCAGTGGGTTTTCACGGGAAAGACAATGTTTCGGCAGTCGAATTCGATTGCCTGTTCCGCCCGCTTAGCAATGTAGACGAGACGCTCGATCTGGTGAGCAGATGAAATGGACTGGGCAACGAATGAGCGGACAGTTCCTTTTGCACAGAGAAGAATCCAGGGAAGCCGTAGGATAGACCCAAGATGATGGATCTCAAAGGCAAGAAAGTTCTGGTTGTGGGACTGGGAAAGTCCGGTTTGGCGGCGGCCCTGTTCCTGCGCCGCAAGGGTGCGCAGGTCACTGTCTCCGACGTGCGCAGCGCCGAATCATTGGCAAACGACATCCCCGCGCTCCTCGAAGAAGGCATCATGGTTGAGGCCGGCGGCCATGGCCTGCTCACATTTCGTCGCCAGGATCTAATCGTCGTCAGTCCGGGAGTCCCGCTTGATACGCAGGAACTGGTCCAGGTTAGGAATCTTGGCCTGCCCGTGATCGGCGAACTCGAACTGGCCGGCCGCTTCCTCCAAGGCAAGGTCGTGGCCATTACCGGCTCCAACGGAAAAACCACCACAACGACCCTGCTTGGAGAGATTCTCAGTGAATTCGGTCTTCGCACCCTCGTCGGTGGCAACATTGGCGTGCCGGTCATCGGACTCATTGATGAGAGCACTCCCGACACCTGGTCCGTGCTCGAGGTTTCCAGCTTCCAGCTTGAAAGCACCGTCGAATTTCATCCCAACATCGCTGTCATCTTGAACATTACGCCCGACCATCTTGACCGCCACGGCAGCTTCGAGAACTATGCGCTCGCCAAGGAACGCATCTTTGCCGCGCAGGATGCGAACGACTTCGCGGTGCTGAACGCCGACAACACCCGTGCCGCCGAGTCCGCCGCTCGTACCAGTGCCAGCGTCTACTGGTTTTCAATCGAGCATCCCGTCCAGCAGGGTGCGTGGCTCCAGGATGGATACGTGGTCTACCGAGCGGCCAGTGACTCTGCCGGCGAGGACGCCGAGATTGAGCAGGTAATGCCCCTCAAAGGAATTCCGCTCAAGGGCGCACACAATGTTGAGAACGTGTTGGCCGCTGTCGTTGCAGCCCGCCTGGCCGGCGTTCCGGCGGAAACAATTGACCGTGCCGTCGAGAAGTTCCAGGCCGTCGAGCATCGCCTCGAGTACGTGGACACGATTAACGGTGTCGAGTATTACAACGATTCCAAAGCCACCAATGTTGACGCCACCGCCAAGGCCGTTGCCGCATTCTCTTCCGGTGTTCACCTAATTTTGGGCGGCAAAGACAAAAATTCTGACTACACGCTCCTGGCTCCACTGCTGCGCGAGCGGGTCAGCGCGGTCTATACCATCGGTTCGGCGGCTCAAAAAATCGAGTCGCATCTGCGCGGAGTGGTTTCACTCAACTCCTGCGAGACGCTGGCAAAGGCAGTCAAGGCCGCCGCCGCCGCAGCGCGCCCCGGCGAGGTAGTGCTGCTGGCGCCTGCCTGTTCCAGCTTCGACCAGTTCGAAAACTACGAGCAGCGCGGCCGGGTATTCAAACATCTGGTTAGCGAACGGCAGGAGTGGAAGTAATGTCGGCGCGTATAGGGGTGGACAAATGGATGTTCTTCACCACCCTGGTGCTTGTCGTCGTCGGGTTGGCCATGGTCTTTTCTGCCTCCGCTGTTGTCGCCGAGGCCCGCTATCACTCCGAATTCGCAGACCTCGGCAGGCAGGCGGGCTGGGCTTTGGCTGGTGTGCTGCTGATGCTGGCCCTCATGCAAATCGATTACAGCGTCTATAACTCGCCCCGCTTCATCTATCCAGCTCTCTGCATCACCACGTTGCTTCTCATGCTGGTGTTCTTTATCCCCGGCTCGCACAATACCCATCGCTGGATTCGCTTCGGAGGCCACTTCACCTTTCAGCCTTCAGAGATAGCCAAACCTGTCCTGGTCCTTTTTCTCGCCTGGTTCCTCCACTCGCGGCTGGACAAGATGCGCGACCTGAAGCACACCCTGCTCCGCGCGGTCATTGTGCCCGTGGTCTTTATTCTGCTCATCGTCAAGCAGCCCGACCTGGGCACAGCGCTGGTTGTGGCTGGCGTTACCGCGATGGTGCTTGTGCTGGCCGGCATGGAGTGGAAGTATCTGCTCGCCGGCGCATTCGCAATGCTGCCCGGGCTCATCGCACTGCTCTTCATGGTTGCGTGGCGCAGGCAGCGCATGTTGGTCTTCCTGCACCCCAACTGCGATGCCAAGGATGCGTCCTCAGCCGCCAGCTATCACGTCTGCCAATCGCTCATCGCCGTAGGCAGCGGCGGCTTCACGGGCCGCGGCTTCATGGAAGGCATGCAGAAGCTCTTCTATCTGCCCGAGGCTCCCACCGACTTCATCTTTGCCAACATCGCCGAGGAACTCGGCTTTATCGGCGCCATCGCCATCGTTTCACTCTTCGTCCTCTTTGGCGTCCGTGGCCTGCGCACCGCGTTTCGCTCTCAGGATCCCTTTGCCCGCCTCGTCGCCTTCGGCATCACAACCAGCATCCTCTTGCAGGCCTTCTTCAACATCAGCGTGGTGCTCTCGCTGGTCCCCACCAAAGGAATTCCGCTCCCCTTGATCTCTTCTGGCGGATCCTCGCTGTTCTTTACCCTGGCCAGCATTGGCATCCTGCTCAATATCTCCAAGAAAGTCGATTGACGCCGTCAATTTCGGAACAAGAAAAATGAAGGCCTTTCACTCCGGCACCCGAAGCCCATTCAAAACCAAGTGTTCGTGCGCGAATATGGTAATCTACCCCCGGTTACTCATAGTGCGAAGTAACCCATGAGTGATTGAGTTCCACCTGATTCACCTGTTTCTCTAAAGAGGCAACCGGTTGTCGGAATTGCGAATTCTCATTGCCGGAGGCGGTACCGGCGGCCACATTATTCCCGCCCTCGCGGTAGCCCACGAACTAGTTGAGCGCTACAAAGCCGATGTCCTTTTTGTCGGCACCACGCGAGGACTGGAAATCCGTCTCATTCCCGAGGCTGGATTTCGCCTGCGCCTCATCGACGTTGGACCGCTCAAGAACGTATCGCTGGCCACGCGCATTCGGACCATGCTCCAATTGCCGCGCAGCATCGGCGAATGCAAACGCCTGATTCGCGAATTTAAACCCGATGTCATCTTTGGCGTGGGCGGTTATGCCTCGGGTCCCGCCACGGCGGCGGCTCTCCTGCTCAAGGTGCCCACCATGGTCTTCGAGCCGAATGCCGTGCCGGGGCTCGCCAACCGCCTCGTCGGCAAACGGGTGCAGGCTGCCGCAGTCAACTTTCCGTCAGCCGCCGCGTGGTTCAACAATTGTGAAGTGACGGGCATTCCCGTTCGCCCAGGGTTCTTTACCATCGCGTCCCCCACTGATTCCGCGCCTCACCTGCTCGTCTTCGGTGGTTCACTCGGAGCGCGCATCTTCAACATCAATGTGCCCGCCATCATGCCCGCGCTGCTCGCTGCGGTCCCCGGACTCACAGTTTTGCACCAGTGCGGCACGCGCCACCTCGAATCAACGAAAGAGGCCTATCTCGCCAGCGGCGCCGATCCCGCACGCTGGCAGGTGTGCCCCTTCTTTGACGACATGCCCGCGCGCTTTGCCGCGGCGCACCTGGTTCTCTCGCGTAGCGGCGCATCCACGGTGGCTGAGCTGGCTGCATCCGGCAAGCCGGCGCTGCTGGTCCCCTTTGCCGCTGCCGCCGATCAGCATCAGCGCCGCAACGCCGAAGCCATGGTCGCAGCAGGGGCCGCGGTCATGCTTCAAGAGCACGAACTCGACGAACCCGGCAGACTGCTGGGCGAGCTCACGGGCCTCCTCTTGAATCCAGGCCGCCTCGCAACCATGTCCGCGGCAGCTAGAACTCAGGCCCATCCCGCTGCCGCTGAACGCATCGCCGATCGCCTCGCCGCCCTCGCAGAAAACAGGCTCTCCTAGCCGCGCAGACCATCCAGAACCTGCAGCAATAAAAAGGCCCGCCTGCCGAAGCAGACGGGCCTTCTTCCTTTAAAGTTGTTCGAATTACCGGTGTCCACCGCCACCTCCATGGCCGCCGCCACCACCGTGGAAGCCACCGCCTCCACCACCGCCGTGGAATCCGCCTCCACCGCTAAAGCTGCCGCCTGCATGTCCGCCGCCGCTAAAGCCGCGTGTCCCACCGCTGAAGCCACCGCCGCCATAGGCCCGGCCGCCGCCACCGTTAAAGGCGTGCCCACCGCCAGCATAGCCGCGCGCTACGCCCCCTGCATAAGGAGCGCGTCCGCCGTATCCACCACGGTTGCCGTACCCATATCCGCCGCGATAGCCATAACCACCCCGACCGTACCCGTAGCCGCCACGATAGCCGTACCCATAGCCGCCACGGCCCCAGCCCCAGTGGTACCAGGGACCGGCTCCGATAAACAGGCCGCCCACAAAGTAGCTGGGCCCGTAATACCCGTAGGGCGCACAAGCATAGGGATAGTAAGGGTAATAGCCCCAGTCGCAGACTGGTGGACCGTAGTCGTAGCCACCAGCGTAATCGTTGGGGCCATCAACTACCGCGGGGCCGACGCCAACACCAACACCCACCTGTGCTTTGGCCGTTACCGCGAACGGTACAGCCAGAAGCATTGCCATCAGAACCAAACGGTAACTCCGCATGACGTCCTCCTTGTGCTGTGTCGCCCCGTTCGTTCTCGGTCCGTGATTCTGGGGGTCAAGCTTCTTTCGCAGCACTTGCCGGTCTTTGGGATACTTTGCCCAACCGGCTTATGTACATTCAAACAACTTCCCTGAAGTTTAGTTGCGGTCCCCCGTAAAGAATGGCCCTCGTAAACCACCAAAAGCAATGTATTTTTTCAGCTCGATCCCAGGCTATCGGGAGCTGAATCCACAGGCCACCGCTCACAGAGCCGAACCACACTGCAAGAAACCGCTGATTTCCAACGAAAAAGCGGCCCTCCACAAGGGAGAGGCCGCTTTTCCAAGGCAACTCTTAATTGCGCCGCTACCTACCTGCGGAAGCGATCCCTGTCGCGATCCCGGCCCCGATCGAAGTCCCGGCCCCGGTAATACCTATCGTGATCCCGATCGAAAAACCGATCCCGGTCGCGATAACCGTCAAAACTCCAGCGCCCCGGAACCCAATATCCACCAGACATGTAGCCTGCGGTCCAGAGGTAACCCGGCCCTGGGCTTGGCGGAACGTAAGCCACCGGTCCGCGCACGTAAACCCCAATTTGAGCAGCCTGTGCCGGAATGCTACCCAGGCAAGCTGCGCCTGCCGCTATCGCTGCTCCCAACATCCAATTCTTCATGCTGCCCATAACTCCTCCGTCCCTACCGGCAACGGACCCTCTAAGTGCAGATCCCATCACCGGGCCGGCTCGCTTCTCGATAGAGGCTTGTCTCTTGCTGCCTCCCCGGTCGTGCCGGTTATGTCCTGTGTAAACACTGCCCATTCAAAAGGTTGCGTCCACCATGAGAAAATAAACCCGCGCAACTTTCCGCGAAATCTGTGTTATTGGTTCAATCTCTTGAGCCGTCCACTGGCTATGCCGGCACATGGGAAATGAAACTGTGCCCCATTCATCGGACGTATTTGTTTTCGTCCGATGAGTGGGAGTCCGCAGACCTTATCGACGACGCCTCGTTCTTGCCGAACCTGCCAGCTTGTTTCTCGCTAGGCAGTTCCTCCCGCCGCCGGGTAATGTCGTAATCTCTCATCTATGCGATTCCTCTTGTCTTGCGCTTTCACACTCGCATCCATCGCACCGCTTGCACTCGCCCAGCAAAAGGAGATCACCATGCCGCACCATGCACACGGAACCTTCACCGTGAAAGTTCAGCCCCTCTCTCCCGCTCCAGCAGAAGGCCTCAACCGCTTTTCCCTCGACAAGGAGCTTCACGGAGATATTGAAGCCACCGGTAAAGGAGAGATGCTCGGGGGCGGCGACTACAAGCAGGGAACAGCTGGCTATGTTGCGATCGAACTGATCACCGGCACTCTCAATGGAAAGCACGGCAGCTTTGCGCTTCAGCACTCCAGCACCATGGATCAGAGCGGCGCGAAGATGAACATCGTTGTCGTACCCGGCTCCGGAACCGGTGAGCTGAAGGGCATCGCCGGCACGTTCATCATCAAGATCGAAAACGGCCAACACTTCTACGATCTCGATTACACGCTTCCCGACTGATCTCTGACTCCAGACCCCTGACCCCTGTTAAAGTAGAGTTTCACCCGCCAATGTTCGCCACCTCCCAGCACGCGCACTTCATCGGCATCGGTGGTATCGGCATGAGCGGTATTGCCGAGATTCTGCTCAGTCTGGGTATGAAGGTCTCCGGCTCCGATCTCCGCCGCGGTCCGGTCACCGATCGCCTGGCCCAGCTTGGCGCCACCATCTACGAGGGACACCAGGCCGGACACGTTGCCGGAGCCACCGTCGTCGTCACCAGCTCGGCAGTCGGCGCCACAAACCCTGAGGTTGTCGAGGCCCACGCCCGCAAGATTCCCGTAATCCAGCGCGCTGAAATGCTGGCTGAACTCATGCGCCTCAAGTACGGCATCGCCATCGCCGGTATGCATGGCAAAACCACCACCACCTCCATGGTCGCAAGTGTGCTCTCAGCCGGTGGCCTCGATCCCACCGTCGTTGTTGGCGGCCGCGTCAACGCCCTTGGCTCGAATGCCCGCCTCGGGACCACACAGTACCTGGTCGCCGAAGCCGATGAAAGCGATCGCTCCTTTCTCAAGCTCTCGCCCATCCTGGCCGTGGTCACCAACCTCGACCGTGAGCACATGGACTGCTATCACGACATGGCCGACGTCGAGAGTGCCTTTCTGGATTTCATGGATCGTGTGCCGTTTTACGGAGCTGTCACTGCCTGCATCGACAATCCGCTGCTCAAATCCATTTTGCCAAGAGTTCGCCGTCGCGTCCTCACCTACGGAGTTGATCCCGAAGCCGACTACCGCCTCGAATTTCTCGCTCCAGTCGCTCCGTTACCCGACGCGTCTATCGACGTTCGCTTCGCCCGCTTCCTCGTCAACACGGCTGCGGGACCGCTCGGGCCCTTTGAGCTTCACGTTCCCGGCCGCCACAATGTACTCAATGCCACCGCCGCTGTCGCCATTGCCCGCCAGCTTGAGGTTCCATCCGAGAAGATCGCGGAGGGCTTGGGTCATTTCCGAGGAGTCGACCGGCGCTTTCAACTCCGCGGCTCTGTCCACGGCATCACCGTGGTCGACGACTACGGTCACCATCCCACCGAGATTCGCGCCACCCTCGCCGCCGCCCGTGAATGTGGCCACCGCAAGATTCACGTGATTTTCCAACCCCACCGCTACACCCGCACGCTCGATCTCTTGGACGAGTTCAGTGGTGCATTTACAGACGCCGACACCGTCATCGTCCTCCCCATCTACGCCGCCAGCGAAGACCCCATCCCCGGCGTAACCGCCGAAAATCTCGCAATCAGAATCTCGGGCCCGCGAGTCGAATTCATGCCCGATTTTCCCTCCGCCCTCGGCGCTGTAACCGCCCAGGCACAGTCAAGCGACCTGATCCTGACTCTCGGCGCCGGCAGCGTAAGCCAGCTAGCCCCGCAAATTCTCGCTGCCCTCGAAACGGACAAGCCTACATAGCTTAACGAAATGTGGTAGGATTTCCTTGTTTCCTTAAATGAGGGAATCATGCTCGCAAAAATGACCGTAAAGAATCAACTCACCCTCCCCAAAGCGGTTGCAACTCGCTTCAGTGGTGTCGAGTACTTCGAGGTCAGCACGGATGGGGCTTCAATCGTCCTGCGTCCATTGCAGCGCAGCCGTGCGGACGAAGTACGTGAGCGGCTCGCCCAGATGGACGCCGATGTTGGTATTGCGGAGCAGGATGTCGCCTCCGCCGTCAAGTGGGCGCGCGAAACTCTCGGACCGTGACGTGAGGCCGTCCCCCAGAGAGCAGCGCCTCGTCTTGCGCGTCGTATTCGACACCAACACAGTTATCTCCGCCCTGCTGTTTGCAAGCGGCAGTTTGGCTTGGTTGCGGCAGCATTGGCGCGAAGGCGGCTCAATCCCTCTCGTTTATCGCGCCACCGCTGCGGAACTCACGCGGGTACTCAGTTATCCAAAATTCCGGCTATCACCCGAAGACCGCATCGAATTGTTAGGCGATTATCTTCCCTACTGCGAGACTGTCAAGCTTTTGGAGAAATGCCCAGTTTTGTGTCGAGATACAAACGATCAACCGTTTCTCGACCTTGCCCAGAGCGGCAACGCCGATCTGCTGATTACAGGCGACTACGACCTTCTCGCATTAACCGGTCAAACCTCTTTTCTGATCGAGACGCCCAACGCGTACCGACAGAGAATCTGCGGCGCTGAGCCGGCGCTGTGACAATTATCTGGACAGATTCGACCGGCAGCTCTTCTCTTCTTTTTCTCTATCAAACCACCGCATAAGCCTCAACGTCCCGCTCATTCGTCTTGTTCAACTCGAGCCGCGCCTTCGATAGGTCATGCATCTGCTGAAGATTCAGCCAGAACTCTGGGCTGTTGCCGAAAAAGCGGGCCAGGCGCAGTGCGGTATCCGGCGTAATCGCCCGCCTGCCATGAATGATGTCGCCGATGTGCGTTGCGGGCACACGAATCATCAGCGCCAATGCATTCTGCGTAATCCCGAGAGGAATGAGAAACTCCTCGCGCAACATCTCACCGGGATGCGTGCTCACTCTCCGAAGATTCCATCCGGAAGCTGGTCTATTAGGGCCTGTTAACACTACCTGGGCAGGCATCGCCGGGAGCCAATTTTTCTCAGTTCGAGGCGCGAGGAGCGAACTGTAACTGGTTACTGGAGTGACAAGCAACGGCGAAATGAGGAAAATTGGCCCCGGCCCGAAGGGTTGCGGCGCAAATCCTGCCATACTTCATTCTCGCCCTTGACGGTGGGCCCGCCACAGCCTTCGGGCTCGGCTTAGTCTGGCCGGATTTTCGCTCGCAACGATGCCTGCCCAGGTAGTGTTAAC
>JBARBP010000255.1:0-17330 GCA_049793195.1 Occallatibacter sp.
GCAGCTCAAGCTCATTCGGACGCGCGACCCATATGTTGATGTTGAACCGCTCTCCGCAGCGCCCCTCAAACCGGGCGGTGGGCAGGACTTCCGGCTCATCTTCGATTCCGTGTCCCCTGACTGGGACGGCGCTTATCCCGAGCTCCGGGTCATTCACGTAGACGCTCAGTAGCCGGATCGAACGCCTTTACCGCGTAGAAACTACTCGTCGATGCACAATTTACACGGTCGAAGCCCGGCAACCTGATCCGTAGTGCATCACCGCGTCGGGAAATCAACAGAGTAAGCCACTCATTTTAAATAAGATACATATTCCTTCAAGGCCCCCCACGCTTTGGCATCCGCCTTGCTCTAGGTAAGGGCGAGCAGACATCACCGCTCAGCCCGCAGATTGAGTCGCGGAGAAAGATTAAAAGAGGGATCTCACACCATGAATAATCATGCTATTGTCCGGAGCTTGTTCCCTAGCCAGTTGGCCGTGCTTGCACTGGCTTCTGCAATTGGAATTCCTGCTTGGGCTCAACAGGCCCAGCCGGCAGGGGACGCCCAGAGCACCCCTCCTTCGACTGCACAACAGCAGACCTACCCCGAGGCCGCACCGTATGTTCCCCCCGCGAAGGAGGGGTTCTGGGGTCACGTGAATCCTTTCGCTCGTAAAGTGTGGGTCCGGAAACAGACCGACCCCATTAACAATCGGCTCTCTGAACTCGATCAGGTGAACGCAAAGAATGCCGCCGACATCAAGGATACGGACCAGAGAGCGCAAGCGGGCATCTTCAAGGCGCAATCAGCTGCAGACTCGGCCAACCAGACGGCCACGGCAGCAAGCGCTCAGGCCCAGAATGCCAACGGCGTTGCCCAGGGTGCGAGCGGCCATGTCGACCAGTTGAATTCGACCGTGAATGGGCTCGACAAGTATCACCAGGTGAGCGACATCGATGTCACCTTCCGTGGAGGCAATCCAGTGTTGTCCGCCGATGCCAAGAAGATGCTCGACGATTTGGCGGCTGGCGTGACCGGACAAAACGGCTACATCCTCGAGATGGAAGCTCACTCGCCCCATGCCGGAAGCGTCGGCATTCAGACTTCACAGCGTCTGGCTGAATCGGTCCAGCGCTACCTCTTAACTGAACACCAGATTCCCGTCTACCGTATGCACTATGTCGCCCTCGGCAATGCCGAGGTAGCCTCCGCCGGCGATGAAGATGCCAAGACCAAGCGGATCAGCGACGTACACGTCCGGTTGATGGAAAACAGTTTGGCGGCCCAGGGAGCTGCACCACCCCAGGGTGTTGCTTCCTCGACTGGCGCGGATAGGCCGTAAAGGCCTAAGTCCTTCCTCCGAGGCATCCGTGCGCCAACGGCTACCCCGCCGTCAGGCCGCCAAAAAAGCTCTCGTAAAGCGAGAGAACCAAGGCAACTTGGCCCCCGTCGAAAGCGGGGGCCGTTTTTTGTCTACCGGCCGACGCGGAGTCCTGAAAACGATCTGCTCGGGACCGGAAGATTCACATCACTGGTATTTCCAGTTCCGCTGTTTGCCCTCGCCTATCCATTCGATCGCCGTCGCGATACGTTTGTCCCGCGTCTCGTCGCGCTTCGCGTCGGCAATCCAATCGATGTATTCCCGTTTGCAGCTTGGGCTGAACGCCGCATAGGCCGTCGAGGCCTTCTTGTTGGCCTTCAGCGCCCGCGTGAATGCAAAAGGCGCTTCAGCAGCGGCTTTTGGAGCTTTCACCACCTTGTTTCGCGCCGCGATTGGGCTGGTGTACTGGCCAGAGTCCACAAAGGCAATGGCCTGACGCAGGATGCCGAGCATCTGCTTGTCAGTGGGTAGATCTTCAGTGCTCGTAAGGCGTCCGAGCGAACCCATTGCGCCGGGTTGCAGCAGCTTTGCCTCGCGCAGGACGGCGGAAATCTCCTGGCCCCAGAAGCCAAAGCTGCAGTGCTCCTTGAATGCAGACATGTTCGCGAGGATGACGCCTTTGTATTCGAAGAATGGGCGGCTCCACTTCATGGTTTCGACAACGGCAGGACAGGCCTTGTGAACCAGCTCTCGAATGTGGGCCAGAATCGGCTGTGCGAAGGGTTTGGACTTGGCGATGTAGACATCAACTCGGGAATCAAGGCATTTGGTCGGATTCACGGTTTTCTCCTCAAGCATTTGGAAGACAGTGTAACTTCATTTGAGGGATTTTGGGTTGGCCAGGTAGCGGCGGACATAGTCCAGAATCACTGTTTTCCCACTCCATCGGACGGAAAACCATGAGCTGGATTTCAATCTCTTACCGGCATGGTCCCCCCGCCCTCCTTCGGGTTGCAATCCGTAGGCAAAACCGTTAGTGTCCATCTCAGGTCGAAACCCCTTATGCGCCCTTCTGATTCCCCGGAACAGGCCGCAGCGGTCCCACCTGTGCACGGTCGGGCCGAGCTTGCTCAATCCGCTTTGGAGAACCTGTTTGAAGTTTCTCCTGACGCCATTTTCGTCACGGATGCCCAGGGGATCATCCGGGGAGCCAACCCGCGCGCGGCGGAATTGTTTGGTCACTCACAGGCTGAGCTCGTTGGCCAGCCGATAGAGAACCTGGTTCCCGAGCGGTTCCGCGGCCGCCACCCCAGTCATCGCGAGAACTACAATGCCCATCCCAGGGCCCGGCAGATGGGCGCGGCCATGAACCTGTTCGGCCTGCGCAAAGACGGTACCGAGTTTCCCGTCGACATCATGCTCAAGCCCATTGAGACCGCCAATGGTCCCGCCGTCCTGAGCTTTCTGCGTGATGTTACCGAGCAGCGCGCTGCGCAAGAAACGCTGCGGCACAAGGATGTGCAGCTGCGCTCGATTGTAGAAAGTGTCCGCGACTATGCCATCTATCTCCTTGATCGCGATGGCTACGTTGTCACGTGGAACCCTGGCGCGGAGCGCATCAAGCAATACACGGCCGACGAAATTCTGGGTTTGCACTTCTCCCGATTCTTTACCCAGGAGGATGCTGACCGCGGCCGTCCCGCCGAGCTGATGCGCCTGGCTGCGGAGCGCGGGCGCGTCCAGGAAGAAGGCTGGCGCGTGCGCAAGGACGGCTCGCGCTTCTGGGCCGATACCATCCTCACCGCTATCCGCGACAGCACCGGCCAGCTTACCGGCTATTCCAAGGTCACTCGCGACTTTACCGACCGCAAGCGCGCCGAAGAAGCGGTGATGCTGCAATTGAGCAATGCGCTCCTGGCTAATCTGGATGTCGGTAAGTTGATGGCGGCCATTTCGGCGAGCATCCATGAGGTGATTCCGCACGACACATCTGCCTTGGCTCTCTATGACCCAGCTATGGGAGACATGGTGGTCCAGTTCATGGGTCCGTATGACTCCGATGTCTTCCCAGACGATGCCCGCGTGCCGATCGACGGGACGGTTTCGGGAATGGTGTTTCGCACCGGTGAGCCCTTCCTGATGGAGCGTCTGCTGGATTGCGCGTTTGCTCCCGAAACAATGCACAGCCTGGCCCGGCTTGGAATGAATGCCGGTTGCTGGGTGCCCCTCAAACATCAGGGCACAATCATTGGATCCATGGGCATCCTGAGCCGGCTTGAAGGGAGTATTGACCCGCAGGCAGCGGAGATTCTGGTCCAGATTGCGGGGCAGGTGGCCATGGCCGTCGATAATGCCATGGCATTCCGGCGCATTGCGGAGCTGCGCGACAAGTTGCATCAGGAAAAACAGTATCTTGAGTCCGAAATCAATCTCGAAAATCGCTACGACGACATCGTTGGCGAGAGCAAGGGACTCCGCCAGGTGCTCCTGGAGATTGAGACAGTCGCGCCCACCGATGCCACTGTGCTTATCCAGGGTGAATCGGGAACCGGCAAGGAGTTGCTGGCGCGCGCGATTCACCGCCTCAGCACGCGCAGCGAGCACACGTTCGTGAAGCTGAACTGCGCCGCCATTCCCGCCGGTCTGCTGGAAAGCGAGTTGTTCGGCCACGAGAAAGGCGCATTCACAGGCGCGATTGCGCGCAAAATCGGCCGCGTGGAACTGGCCCACGAAGGCACGCTCTTTCTGGATGAGATAGGAGAGCTCCCGCTCGACCTGCAGCCCAAGTTGCTACGCGCCCTGCAGGAGCGGGAAATCGAGCGCCTGGGCGGAAACCGCTCTATTCCAATCAACATGCGTCTGATTGCCGCCACCAATCGGGATCTGGGTAACATGGTCGCCGACAAGGAATTCCGCAGCGATCTCTACTACCGGCTCAAGGTCTTTCCGGTCTTTGCCCCGCCATTGCGCGAGCGCGTGAGCGACATTCCCATTCTGGTTCGTCATTTCGTCGCTACTCATAGCAGACGAATGGGCAAGTCGATCGAATCCATCCCTGATGAAACCATGGAGGCGCTCGTCCGTTGGCGCTGGCCCGGCAATATCCGCGAACTTGAGAATTTTCTTGAACGTGCTGTCATTCTTACCCGTGGCTCCGTGCTCTACGTTCCGCTTGCCGAGTTGCAAATGGAGGAAGATCTGCAATCCGAGGCGCAGCAGAATCCAACCCTTCACGAGGCCGAGCGCGAACACATTCTGCGCGTGCTGCGCGAGACTAAGGGACAGATCGGCGGCGATGACGGAGCCGCCGCGCGCCTCGGCCTGAAACGCACTACCTTGAACTCAAAATTAAAGAAGCTCAACATCGAACGAAGTGACTATATGTAGTCACGGTGACGAAGTTTCGTCATCGTCGCTTCGTCACTTCACCGTTCGTTTCTTCGTCCTGCCCTCTTGCCATTTCGCATAACCTCTTTCCCTTCAAGCTGAAACCGCGTTCGCTCGACATAGCCTCGAGTTTGGCATGCGACATGCCTTAGTAAGGGCGTGGCGCTGGACGAGCCGGAACATGTTACGAATCTCGATTCTGGAAACCGTAGAGGAATTGGAGCTCAAGCTCGAAGGGCGAATCGCGGGACCGTGGGCGGCAGAACTCGGCCGAGTCTGGATGGAAACGGCGCCGCGATTGGCTTCAAGAAAGCTGGTTCTCGATCTGAGCAGCGTAACGTATGCGGACTCTGGCGGCACCGAATTGCTCGGCCAAATCTATGCACAGACAAACGCCGAACTCCTTGCTGGAACGTTGTGGACGCAATCTTTAGCCGAACAAATCGCGCGCAGTGGTGCGCAATCTGGAAACCAGGAGTATTGACATGGGGACGATGCAGAATGCAATCAGCGGTTGCGGGAGCCAGGCCAGGCTGGATGGCGAGTTCTTCAACAAGTTGTCGCCTCTGGCGCTTCGGGACCTTGGCGCAATGGCTTTCTCAACCAGCTACCCGTCAGGCATGATCCTGTTTTCTGAAAAGGATCCGGCTCCCGGCGTCTATATCGTTCTCGATGGAGAAGTTAAGCTCTCTATGAACTCGAGTGACGGCCGGCGCTTGATCTTGCGCATTGCAAAGAAGGGCGAGATTCTCGGACTCGCCTCAGCACTCTCCGGCAAACCATGCGAAATGACCGCCGAGACGCTCTACCCGGCCAGGATCGCGCCCATTGAGCGCAAGAACTTTCTCAACTTTCTCTCGCGCCATCCCGAGGTCTACCAAAGCGTCACCGAGGAGCTGAGCCGCGACTACACCATGGCCTGTGAGCAGTTGCGTACAGTGGGCCTGTCCAACTCCGCGCCCGAGAAACTTGCTCGCCTGTTGCTCGAGTGGAGCGAGAACGGCAAGACCACCGAGTGCGGCACGCACTTCCGCTTTCCGCTTACCCACGGAGAGATCGGTGAATTCATCGGCGCCTCGCGCGAGACTGTCACTCGCACCCTCAGTGTCTTCAAGAGCCGTCACTTGGTAGCTTTTCACGGTTCCACACTCACCATTCCCAGCAAGACCGCTTTGGAGAACTTCGCGCACTGCTAGAGTCTTCAACCATGTTTCATCGGTGCTCTACCCTCATCGGACACTCCTTCATACCCCCGGTGGCATTTATCCGCTCGATCTGCTGCCGGGGAATTTCTTTTGTGGTTGATCTTCCTCCCCGCAGGTAGTCAATCAGACTGAACAACAACAACTCCCCTCCAATTTGAACGCGCGAAGTTTGCAGATAATTAACTCGCTTTGGCGCACAATTGATTCATGGTCTCCCAAATTAGCCCTGTACGGTCTGTTCAAGGCGTGCCTCCAATTGACAGTCCCAGGGTGCCCCAGAAACCGTCTCTAACTCCTTTGTTCATAGGACTCTGCGGGAAAGTGGCCGAAATGACCGGTTAACCCCTTTGCTGAGACGAATCTACGGAAAACTTCAACGCCGAGACGACTTTACGACGAGCACTGCTCCGTATCCTCCTGATATAAGGGAACTTCTCTGTAGAGTCCGGACTTTAGGGGGGAGGGGGGGACCCCGAGCCTGCTGCCTGCCAGGCGTTCGAGGTATGCCCCACCCCTTCTCGGCTGCGCTGCCGCCAGCCCGTCCAAGTACAATGACCTCGACCCTATCCGTGGAGGCTCTCGATGCGCAGACTCATTCTCGCTGTTCTTGCTCTCGCTTTTGCCGCTTCGCTCGCCGCACCTCTGAAAGCCCAGGGTGCCCCGCCCCAGGGCGGAGCTGGCCAGCCCTATACCGTCGAGTACTACTACAAATGCCAGTGGGGCCACCAGGAGGAATTCCTTCAACTGTTTCTCAAGAATCATTACCCACTTCTTAAGAAGATCGAGTCCACGGGTCGCATTGTTGCGCTCAAGATCGAGTCGCCTGCCTACCATACCACCGAAGATGGCCGCTGGGACTATCGCGTTACCATCCGTTACAAGGACTCGACCCTAGCCACCACCGCAAATCCTGATGAAGCTGCTTTCATCAAGGAACTATGGCCCGATCAGGAGACATATCAAAAGGAAGAACAGCACCGCTTCGAAATTCTCGCCGCCCACTGGGATTTGCCAGTGACCGACATAACGCCCGGAAAATGAAGCAGAACACTGAATAGGAATAGGTTTTTTCCTGATCCCTGATCTCTGTTTTGCTATTCCCTGTTTCTCCATTGGCGCACCAGATCGTCAGCGGCTTCCGGCCAATTCCTGAAGTCGAATTGGAACCCAGCCTCAAGCAGCCGCCCGGGAGTCACGCGGCGGCTCTTGAGTACCAACTCCGATTCGGTCCGCATCAGAAACGTTCCGATCTCCAGCAGCGGCCACGGCGCAGGCAGCCCATTCGGCATCTCCCATGCGTCTCGCAGCGCCTCCATGAATTCGCGATTCGGCAGCGGATTCGGCGCGGCGATGTTAACCGGCCCTTCGATATCCTCTCGCTCGATCAAGAACGCAACCGCGTGCGCGAAGTCTGTCTCATGTATCCATGAAACGAACTGCCGGCCGTTTCCTTGCGTGCCGCCCAACCCCGTCCGCACCAGGTTTAAAAAGATCGCAAAGGTGCTACCCGGCACGGGACTGAAGACGATGGCGCTGCGCAGCGCAACCTTGCGCGTCCTTGGCGTTGGCGTCTCAAAGAATGCCTTCTCCCAGTCCTTCGCCACGCCAACAGAGAAGTTCCACTTATCCGGTGCGCGCCGCCTTTTCGAGATCAGCTCATGCCCGCCCAACTCGCCCGAAACCTCATCCATTGGACGGTCGAGCGCATGGCGATAGATGGTTGCGGTCGAAGCGTTCAACCAAACACGAGGCGGATTGTCGAGCCCGGCAATCACGCGATTCAAGAGTCTTGTTGTTCCTATGCGTGAGTTGTAGATCCCGCGGCGATTCTCCACGTTATAGCGGCAGTTCACGCTGCGCCCGGCGAGGTTGATGCAGACGTCCGCACCCTCGAGTGTTTCAACCCACGGGCCAATCGATTCGCCATCCCAGTGAACCGTTTGCCAGGGAGCAGTGTAGGGTCCGCGCGTCAGCACCGTCACATGGTGGCCGTGCTCCTGAAGATAGCGCGACAGCATCTGTCCCACCTGCCCGCTGCCGCCGGGCATTACGATGCGCAGCGGACGCGGATTCGGGGTCCAGGACTCATTCATGGATTCAGCGTACAGCGCCAAGCCGCGCCGGGATTTGTGCGATCGATAGCGTGTGTTTGAGCGGCATGTTTCCGTCAGGGTTTCAAGGGATTCAGCGCCGCAGTCCAGTCGGCAGCCCTATCCACAAGCACGTCTGGGTTGGTCCCCATCAGCGTTGGCACTCCGAACCCGAACGCACACCCGATGGACCATGTGCCGGCGTTGCGCGCAGTTGCCACATCCACCTGGCTGTCGCCGATCATCACCGTCTCATCCGGGCCGACGCCGATCTCTTCCATCAGCGAACGGAGCCCAAGTGGATCCGGCTTCTTCACTGGGAAACTGTCGCCGCCATAGATGTGCAAAAAATAATCCGCCATCCCCAATCCTTCGCAAATGCCGCGCGCCGGCCTGACGGGCTTGTTGGTCAGCACAGCCATGGTGCGCAGCGTTCCGCCGGGCGCGTCATGCAACTCCTTAAGCGCGGCCAGCGCCTCCAGAACCCCCTCGTAGGCGTAGGTGAAATCCAGCTTGTGCTCACGGTAGTACTTGAGGAAATACGCATAGGCCTCGGTAAGCAGATTTTCATCCACAATCTCCGGTGCTATGCCATCGGCCATCGCCAGCGACCGCCGCATCAGCATCGGCGCGCCATTTCCGACGAACCCCGCAATCGCCGGATCAGGCAACGGCTTGCGGTTGAAGTGCTCCAGCGCGGCATTGACGCTGTTGCACAAATCCTGCGCCGAGTCGATCAGGGTCCCATCCAAGTCGAAGACCAGCAGCTTTAACCGTTCCACAGGCAGCGGACGATAAACATGAACCATGTCACCAGTGTACCGAACGAGAAATCCCGTCTATCCCATCCTGCTTGGGAATCGCGACTCTCCAGTGCGATGATGTTTTGATGGGCCGGGAGGAGTGAACCGCGAACACCCGCTTCCACGAAAGGATTTCAACCGGTGAAGAAGAAACTCGCGCCCCTTGCGGCCCTTCTTGTCCTTGTGTCGTCGCCTGTCTTTTCCGCGGGGCAGCAATCCATCGCCGGGCAGCCTGTCACCAAGACGGTGCCCTCGCAGAAGCAACGGTCCATCTTGATCGTCGATTCGGCGGCAGAGCGTATTCCCAATCTCGACGTCCTGAAGAAAGAGATCAGACAGTATCACGATTGCACGTGCAAGTGCGGTTGTTATGCTCACGACATGGACGTGCAGGCCGATCGCGCTATTGCCTTCCTGCGCTATCGCGTCACGCATCGCCGACCAGGTGAAAGGCTGGCTATGGTGCTCGACATCGACGAGACCACTCTCTCGAATTACCAAGAGTTGCGAGACGCCGATTTTGCCTACTACAAGCCGGTCTTCGATGCGTGGGTCGGTGCAGCCAAGGCTCCAGCCATTCCGAGCACTCTTCGTCTTTACAAGGAGGCCCAGCACCTCGGTGTCAACGCCTTCTTCATTACCGGCCGCCCCGAGAGTCAACGCGCAGTCACGGAGCGTAATCTCAGCGAGCAGGGATTTCAGAACTGGCAGCAGTTGATCCTTCGCCCGTCATCGACAGACGCAGAAACTGCCCAACTATTCAAGTCTGCTTCCCGCGCCCAGATCGTTGCGCAAGGGTACAAGATCGTACTCAACGTCGGAGACCAGTGGAGCGACCTCAATGGCAAGCCCGAAGCCGAGTTCTCCGTCAAATATCCAGACCCTTTCTACTTTCTCCCCTAGCACAGCCCAAAATTCGCAAATATCGACTCAGTGGAGTGATCTCTGCCCCTGAATTCTACTCAATGCACTCGAATGCTGCCTGACCCGGTTTCGACTTTCACCAATGCGCCGCCGCCGCCGATCTTGCCCGTGATGTGGTGCTGATTCTGGGTTCCTTGGGTGGTCATCTCCCGGTCCGTATTCACACTGCCCGAACCTGTCTCGGCATCGAGTGTCAACGCTGCGCTGCCGGTCCATAATTCGACGCTGCCTGAGCCGGTCTCCAACTTCCAGAGAGCAGACGGCGTTCCGCCAACTTTGATCGAGCCCGATCCGGTCTCGGCGTGCAGTCCGCCATTCACATTGCGCAGCTCGATCGAGCCCGACCCTGTTTCAGCCTTGATGTCGCCGTCCCCTGTCTGTTCGGCATAGATGCCCCCAGAGCCCGTTTCCACTGAGAAGCCGCCGTGCAATCCGGTGGCGTGAATGCTGCCCGAACCAGTGCTCAGCTTCGTGTTTTTGCCCACCCCGTCGTCGGTTACTTGCCCCGAACCAGTGGCGGCATTCAGGTAAACATCTGACGGCGCCTGAATCTCATAGTCAATGCTGATGTTGTGCATGCTTTCGTGGTGGCCGCCAATCCTGACAATGTTGCCTGTCTGCTCGATGGGCGGATTGGCCGCAATCTGGCGAACCTGATCCTCACTCCCGCCCCAGTTGGACCGTACCTTTGCGAAAACATGGATTTGTCCGGCGGCTCCCTGTGTCAGGTGGACGTATCCCGAGCCATTCTCCACCGTCAACTCCACGGCGCCTTTGACTTGCAGGTTGCGCTCGAAAGTAGCCTCCGCGCCCAGCGCTGGAAGGGCTGCGAGCACCAGTGGTGCTATTGCGAAAAGAATCCGTTTCATTCCGTACCTCACTTTCTACAAAACTGTGAACATCGAAGAGTGGACAGTGAAAAACTCAGGGAGCGAGGACATTTTCTGCAGGTAAGCATGCACCTAACTTGCCAGACAGCCTCACATGCTAAGTCCAATGCATTCATTCTGGCCGCGGGTATAGTCGGACTCCTGTCCTTATCTTGGTGTCCGCTTCTGGACAGCCGTGTGCGTCTCCGAACGAACAAACGCCAAGCGCATGGCCAGCACCCACCACAATGCTGTACGTCTCCCGCGCACTTCCCGTTCCCCAATTTAGCAAGCCATGGTCTACAAATTGCCCACAGCTCCCAACTTACCGCTAACCCCCAACTGCTGTTCTTGGAGATGGTATCCTCTCACCCAGATGTACGGCCTTTCGTTGCTCAAGTTTGTCGGGGTGGCCATGCTTATCCTGGCCAACGCCTTTTTTGTGGCTGCCGAGTTTGCGCTCGTCTCCATCCGCGAAACCCGCATTGAACAGATGCTCGCCGCCCGTGTCCCCGGAGCGCGCGCTGTCCGACGGCTGCAACTCGGCCTGGACGAGCTCTTGCCTGCCGTTCAGCTTGGCGTTACTCTCTGTTCGCTGGCCCTCGGCTGGCTCGGCGAGCCGCTAGCCGCCTCCATCCTGATGGGTTGGTTTGGCGGGCTGCCGCATGCCAATATTTACGCCAACGTCGTTGCCGTCACCCTTGGTTTTGCGCTCATTACCTACTTCCACGTAGTCATTGGCGAATTGGTGCCCAAATCCCTGGCCCTGCGCCGCGCCGAGGCTCTGGCAGTCGCCGTTGCACCGCCGATGCTGGTTTTCATGTCCCTAGCGCGTCCGGCTGTCCGTCTGCTCAAAGTCTCCGCCGCGGCCGTCCTCCGCGGCTTCGACGTTCCCCTCACCGAGCGCGCCGCCGTCCATTCCTCCGACGAACTCAAGCTTATTGCCACTGCTGCCCGCCGCATGGGTCTGCTGCCAAGGTTTCAGGAAACCCTCATCCACCGCGCCCTTGAGCTCGATGACGTCTCCATCCGGGAGATCATGACTCCGCGCCAGAAGATCTTCTCGCTGCCCTCGAACATGCTGCTTGAAGAAGCCAGCGCCAAGGTCATCGCACGTCATCGTTCGCGCGTCCCGGTTTACGACGAGACTCGTGGCCCCGAGCATATTATCGGCGTCGTCTATGCACGCGACCTTGCACGCCTCATCTTCTTCCGGTCCTCACCCCAGCACGATCAACCGCAGCCGCTCCGTGTCCCACCATCCCGACCTTTTCCCGGCGAGAGGGTGGGAGCCGCCGACACTCAATCGACCCTGGGTTCGGGCCATCTTTCGTTCCTTGCGGAGAGCGGAGAGATCTCAAACATTGGGCAAGCTGCACGTCTCACGACGCCCTTTGCCGAACTCCGGCTTCGCCAGATTATGCGAGACGTCCTGGTCGTTCCCGAAACCAAATCCGTCCTCGATCTTATTCGGGACTTCCAGCAGCGCCGCCGCCACATGGCCATTGTGGTGGATGAATACGGTTCGATTGTCGGGCTGGTCACAGCCGAGGATGCCATTGAGCAACTTACCGGAGAACTCGAAGACGAGTTCGACTCGCCGGCTGTTCCAGTTCTAACGACCGCTTCAGGCGCGCTGCTGATGGATGGCGGCGTCAACCTTCGCGATCTCGAAACCCAGATGCAGTGGAGCCTTCCGCGCGAAGGTGGCGTCGAAACGCTGGCAGGATTTCTTCTCGTCCGCCTCGGCCACATTCCCAAAGAAGGCGAGTCCATCTTCTTTGAAGGCCGCCGCCTCACCGTCGTTGAGATGGACAACCGCCGGATCGCGAAGATCCGCGTCGAACCGGTTGAGCAGGGGCCGCCAGCACCCAACTGAGCCGGCCAGGACAACACCCTCCTCGATGCCCCGTTCAACAAGCTGCCGAAAATGCCGATATATACATAGACAATTCGGGCACCCCGTGCGACCTTTGATAGCTGGGGTGCGAACTTCGCCGGAGGAAGAGATGGCGAGCAGAAAAAGCAAGCGGCACAAGGAATCCAAACCGAAACATGCGATGAAAGCGGAGAAGGGAAGTCCGGCAAACAGCAGCCCGGACTTCACGCACCCGTCAGCAATCAACGGCACCGCCCTGCATCTTGGCAAGGACTGCGACTACGATCGCGAGCTGCGACGCCTCCAAGTCGAACTCGTCAAGCTCCAGGAATGGATACGCGCTGAGGGCCTCCGCGTTGTGGTTCTGTTTGAAGGCCGCGATGCTGCCGGCAAGGGCGGCGCCATCAAGCGCATCACCGAGTCGCTCAATCCCCGCGTTTGCCGCGTAGTTGCACTGGCTACCCCTACCGAGCGCGAAAAGACCCAGTGGTATTTCCAGCGTTACGTCGCTCATCTGCCCGCGGCCGGCGAGATGGTTCTCTTTGATCGCAGTTGGTATAACCGCGCAGGCGTCGAGCGTGTCATGAGCTTCTGCAACGAGCGTCAGTATCAGGAATTTATGCAGAGCTGTCCCGAGTTCGAGCGCATGTTACTGCGTTCCGGCATTGTGCTTCTCAAGTACTGGTTCTCGGTGAGCGACGCCGAGCAGGAGCACCGTTTTCAAGATCGCATGAACAAGCCCACCAAGCGATGGAAGATCAGCCCCATGGATCTGGAATCGCGCAAGCACTGGGCCGATTACTCGCGCGCCAAGGACGAGATGTTCGCCATCACCGACACCAAGCAGTCGCCATGGTTCGTGGTCAACGCAGAGGACAAGAAGTGTGCCCGCCTCAACGTCATGCGCCACCTGCTGTCGATGATCCCTTACCGCGACCTGACGCCAGAGCCGCTCAAACTGCCCGCTTTGGGCAAATCGAAGTACGTGCGTCCACCTATCCAGGAGCAGAACTTTATTCCGCAAGTCTACCGGTAAGTCACACACGTTGAGTCGGCAACGGCTGACTGTGAAACAATCGGCAATGCCGCAAACAGGTCTTCGCTGCCGAGAGGCCCGGTTTGCGGCATTGCTTTTGGGCCCCGAGAGCCCGTTTCGGCTGGATCTGCCTACTGGGGCATTCTGTCCCGGTCGTGATCCCGGTCTTCGTCGCCAATCACCAAGATCGACGAAACCCGGTCGTTCCAACTCCTGGAGGGGTCGTCGCGAAGACGCCAGTGCTGCAGGTTGTCTACATCGTGATCCGTCATCGCGGTAGCTCCCTGGAAGTTATCGTCGTTGAATAGCCGCACGCGCGCGCCTCCGAACACTCGAATGGACGAGATGGAGTCGTTGAAACCGCGAGGCATTGAGGGCCACCGATCGCCCCGGCGCATGCAAAAATAGTCACCATTGAAGTTGCTGTCTCTGTAGAAGCATGCCCCAGAGCGCGGCGGGTGCGGTCTGCCCCATTGCTGTTGGGCCAGGGCCGGAAGTGAAGTCGCAGCGAGCAAAACGAACAATGCAAATCCGAGTCGTAAACGCATGGATCCTACCTCGAAGGAAGTTTGAATTCAGCTTTGGAACGCATGAATCATATCATCCGGCGGTCATGTTCCTCAGCCATATTCCCAGGCTTCTCCATCGCTCAAGCCGGCGCCTTAGTCTTTAAAACGAACTTCAGTCGACCGGGCCTGGGGCGGCTAGCCGTCAGCGCCATCTCAGACCGCGATTACGCGCTGATGCAGGGCTGCCTGCTGTCAATCGGTTTCACTTATGTACTCGTGAATCCGGTCACGGACGTCGTTTATCGCCGGATTAATCCCCGAATGAAAGGCTGACGTTCATGCCTTTCTTCACCAACTCCATGTGTACCCGATGCCGGTGGTGGTGTACCACGGCACGGTAGGGATCTTGTTGTAGCTCTCCTGAATCCAGATGCCGTTGTGGTCGTTGAAGTGGATGGCTGCACCCAGTGCCTCGCCGTCGTAGAGACGGTTCTCGACATGCGCATTGCCGGTAAAGCTGGTGAGTCCGGCCTGGATCCAGGTGTATCCGGTCACCACCTTGGTGTGCGGCAGTCCGAAGTTCTTCATCACTCCAAGAGCCTCGGTGTGCGAACCGAAGTCAGTATGGAAGAAGCCGTGCGTGCCGGCATTCTCGTAAGTGTAGGTGAATGTCAGTTCGTCTTCGATGGGATCCTTCTTGAGAAAGCCAAACGTGTGACCGATGCCGATGTTGAGGTTGGCGCGCGGCACCAGCCCCGGCCGATCGAAATCGGAACCTGGCATCACAAAGAAGTCGGTCGACGTTCCTGAGTCTGCTGCAGCTGCCTCTGGCGCGGTCGCCTGCGGCGTTGCCGCCTGCTGCGCCATCAGTCCAGCCGCGGAGAGGAATACGGAAGACAATGCTGCCAGAAGCGTAAGATTGCCCGTACCTGCTTTCATGATTAGCCTCGGATGAAGATCTCGATGCGGCCCAAAACTGCGCTCCCGAATCATGCAGCGTTGATTGAGATTTCATCAAGAGGTTCATGAGCGATGCATGAAGAGAGGTGAGCAGCGCGTCACAATGCGGAATGGGCGTTGCCGCTACGGCTAGCTGCCGGGACGTGATTCCAAATACACAATCTCCGCTTGCAACTCGCCATTTGTGCTGACGGTCAGCAGGCCGATTGTCACCGGCAGCTCAAACCGCCGCGGTCCACAAGATCCGGGATTGAAATACAGCACGCCATTTTTCGTAAAGTGGTTCGGGACATGGGTGTGTCCGGAGAGCACCGCTGCAAACTTGGCCGCCGCCGGGTCGAGGTGGAGGGTCTTGAGGTCGTGGAGCATGTAAATGTAGTGGCCTTCGATGAGGACGACTTCGGTTTCGGGGAGCTTGCCGCAGAGACCTTCGCGGTCCACGTTGCCGCGCACGGCGGTGACGGGCGCAATGTCTTCGAGTTCCTTCAGGATTGATGCCTTTCCTACATCGCCAAGGTGGAGGATACGCTCCACTCCGGTCAGCGCAGGTTTTAGTTCGGGCCGGAACATCCCGTGCGTATCGCTCACAATGCCGATCCTCATTAAAAGCTCCAAGTGCTGGATTCCGGCGGCCTCGCAGATAACTTCAGGAGACAACCGAGACGTGCCTGCAGGGACATGATTGCATGGCCCCCGGACCCTCTCCCAGGTTTTGGCGTGCCGGTCCGCACCACCCCCACCTGCTCAAACTCCATCCCCCTTGCCTTCTGAAAATAAATTCTTCTATTTCATAGGGCTAGGGGGTACCATCCGCCTCTAATTCAAACATAACAAAGAGGTTAGCCTAAGAACCAATCGAATCAGTGGTTTGCGGCGATCTGTTGAGTTTTCAACCTTCAGCTCTGAGCTTTCTAACTGCCGGGTTCAAGCCAATTCCGCATCGGTGAACTGAGCGCGATAGGTGACCATGGAATGATTGTGCGCCAAAACTCGGTAATTATGTGCAAACCGGGTGAGACCCAGGTAGTGTTCACAGGCCCTTGAGCCCGAGTTCCAGCCGCGTCCCCGGGGCGAGCTCGTCGTACAGCGCGCCGCCCATGAAGCTGAAGCCGAGCGCGGCGCTCGCTACCGGGCGGAAGAGACTGCGATTGTTGGAGACGACGCCTTGGAAGTTGGATTTGGGATAATCGGATAAACAGGGTTAGGCTGAAACAGAACGTCTGAGTATTGAGATGAAGGGAGTGTCCCGAATCGACGAAGGACACACTGCAAAGAATTGGCGGCACGCGGTCGCAGCCTACACGGAACCGCGTGTGCTACAGGTGCTGGCACTCGGGTTTTCCAGTGGCTTGCCGCTGCTGCTGACCTACTCAACTCTTTCAGCGTGGCTTGCGACGGCAGGTGTGCGGCGCGCGGCGATCGGCACCTTCGCCTTGGTTGGCACGCCCTACGCATTCAAGTTTTTGTGGTCGCCGCTGATCGATCGCGTACCCCCGCCAATACCTTTGGGACGGCGGCGCGGTTGGGGGATCACTATCCAGATCATTTTGATCGGCGCAATTCTAGGCCTGGGGCTGTGCGATCCAAAGCGCAACCTGGCCCTGATGGCCGCCTTGTCGGTACTTGTCGCATTTCTATCCGCTAGCCAGGACATCGTGATCGATGCCTGGCGGGTGGAGAGCGTAACTGGGGATCGGCAAGCCCCCGGGGCTGCGATGATTGGGGCCGGCTACCGGATCGGCATGCTGGTTGCCGGGGCAGGCAGCCTGTTGATTGCATCGCGCGCGGGTTGGTTCGCGGCTTATGCCACAATGGCCGGCCTGCTCAGTATCGGACTCCTCGTATTTCTGTTTGGCCCCGAACCGAAAGTCCCGGCGGAAACCTCATATACCGCGCTCTCAGTATGGGACTCGATGCGCCACTCGTTTGCCATCGCCGTGATCGGTCCCTTTCGCGATTTTATGCATCGGCCGCTTTGGCCCGTCATCCTGATCGCCGTCTTCGGATACAAACTGGGAGAAGCGATGGCGGGAGTGATGTCAACGCCGCTCTATATATCGCTTGGATTCTCTCTTCCTGAGATCGCCGCCGCATCGAAGATCTTCGGATTTTTCTCTATTGTGGCCGGTGTTCTGATGGGCGGCGTAGTGACGACCAGGTGGGGAATCCGCCGTTCGCTTATTGTTTGTGGGGTTTTGCAGGCGGCCGGGAACCTGTTCTTCGTTCTGCAGGCTGTAGGCGGGCATCGGATCGGCTACCTTGCATTATGTGTCACAGCCGAAAATATCACTGGGGGAATGGCCGGGACCGCGCTAATCACCTACATTTCGAGCCTATGCTCGCCCGCGTTCACGGCGACTCAATA
>JBARBP010000256.1:0-2997 GCA_049793195.1 Occallatibacter sp.
ATTAAAGCCGCACGAGTGCGGAAGCAGAAGACCGATCGTCAGGATGCGCAGCTGTTGCTGAAGCTGCTGGTGGAAGAGCGCTTCCCACGCATCTGGATACCAAGTCCGGAGAATCGGGATGTGCGCCAACTGCTTTGGCATCGGCATCGGCTGGTGCAGATGCGGACACGAGTCATGAATCAGTTGCAGGCGGTGGCTATGAATGAAGGAGTGCGACGCAAGAAGGCGCTGTGGAGCAAGTCGGGGCGCGCCCAGTTGGAGTCCTTCGTGCTGTCGCCCTGGGCCAGCCGACGCCGGCAAGACTTGCTGCAGGTGCTGGACCGCTTGAACCCCACCATCGATGAGTTAAGCACGGCGGTGGAGCAGGAAGCCAAGAAACGACCCGAGGTGCTACGGCTGATGACGCATCCTGGGGTTGGTGCGCTGACTGGCCTTGCCTTTGTGCTGATCATCGGAGCGGCGGAACGTTTTGCTTGCGGCAAGCAAATTGGCAGTTACTTGGGGCTGATTCCCTGTGAAGACTCCAGTGCCAATCGTCAGCGGCTGGGACATATCAGCAAGCAAGGTAACACTCTGTTGCGTTTCTTGCTGGTGGAAGCGGCACAAGCTGCCGTCCGTGGCGATGCGGAGTGGCGACGGAAGTTTGTACACCTGGCCATGCGGCGGGATCCCCGAATCGCCAAGGTAGCCATGGCACGTAAACTCGCCGTCAGTTTGTTCTGGATGTGGCGCAAGGAATGGAATTACGAACAGGTTATAAAGTTCGGTTCGCACGCGGGACAGTCCGACTACGTCCATGGTGTGAAGTAAATCACCGCCCACTTGATTGGGCATCCCGCTCCCTACGGAGGGAGTTCGAAGTAGTAATCATGATCGACGTTGCGACCGGAGAGATGGTTGGGTCGGACTGAGTTCCACCTGAGAGATTACACGCGAGCCTTTGGTTGATGATGGCAAGAGTTTCCAGGGAGAGCGAAATGGCGCGCTCTTAAGAGCGGATGGCGTAGTGCGCCTCAAGAAGTGCTTGACAGGGGCAACATTGTTAGAGATGGACGTATAGTCGGCAACCCGCGGACTGAGAGCGAACGACACGCCGTAAGTCACAAGAAAGGGTAGGGCGTTTTCCGTCCAGGTGGATTACTTCCGACTTGCCCGTCACCCGTCAACAATCTGGTCCAAGCCAACCGAAAGCAGGGTTCCGATGACCGCACAAATCGTCTGATCAAACATCAAGAATCACCTCGGTCATCGGCGATGCCGTCACGGGACGTCTGGTCTGGTAATTGCCGTGCGACTCGCTCCGGCGATACCATCGGCTCTATGCCAACCGGAATCCTCATTCTTGCCTGCTGGGTTGCGCTCGTCGTGTACTGGAATACTAGCGCTCGCTCCGTCAAGACCGCGGCAGAACCGCAGAATTTTACAGCCAGGCTGGCCCGGATGCCGGTATGGCTGGGCTTCGTCCTGTTCGTCGCGGCCTGGGTGCATCCGTTTGGCCCGGTCGCGATGCGGCGTACAGTCTGTTCGGATTCGGTCGCCGTGGCCATCTGTGCGCTGGGGCTGTTCGTGGCCATCTGGTCGCGCAAGGTGCTGGGCGCCGAATGGAGCCGGGACGTCGAGTTGAAGCAAGGACACAAGCTGGTGGAATCCGGCCCCTACAGATTTGTGCGCCATCCCATTTACACAGGGCATCTGCTGCTGGGCCTAGGAACAGCTGTTGCCTCTGGCTTGCTGGTTGCGTTTGTCGGACTGGCATCGTTCGCGGCAGGGTTCTGGATAAAACTGAACCAGGAGGAACGCCTCCTTCAGCGCAGCTTTCCCGACGAATATCCCGGTTACAAGGCACGTGTCAAGGCGCTGATTCCCTTTGTGTTTTGACGCGAGAGGCAGGCGCATAAGGAATGTCACGTCCGCCCTGAAGGCGTTCTATCCGCCTAATTGTCGGGATTGTCGGCAAACCGGACGCTACCCCGAACCAGCCACACTATGCGAGTCTCCTCAGTTGGTGAAACATCGCCATAGATGGGATGAGAAGGTCGATCCCCGATCACGGATGGCGTTACGGTTGTGAGAGTTTGATGTCTGCTGCATCGCGGCCTTAGAATGGCAAACAGACGAGTAACCGAGGCGAGTGGGAAGACATCAAACTGAAAAGAATGGAATGAAGCAACATGAAAATGTCAAAGGTCTTTGCCGACTTCAAGAAGATCAATACACAATGTGAGCTTCGTCGAACGCTCGAATTTATGATTGGTAAAACCACTTACCGCGTCGAAGTTCTTTACTGCTACTCGAACCCGAAATCTCCGTGGAGTGCCCAAGCCTATTCCGAAAGGCAGAATGCTTGGAAATGCGTGCCCGACTTCCCCTGGGTCGGTGAAAAGCATGAAGAAGCCGCAATTCGGGTTGCCTTAAGTTTTCTGGAAGACCTTGCAGCGAAACGTCCTCATGGGTTGTTGGCGTAACATCCCTGGGGGCATCGCCGTCCGTGGAGTCGAAGCTGTGAGGATGCGGCCGCGGGACCAGCAGGGTCCTTTACCACGGCACGCACCTTAGCACCCTGTTTCTTGTCGCAGTCGTCGCCGCGATCAGTCGGTGGCCGCGCAGGTCATGAGTCTTTGCCCTTGGCTTTCTGCTTGGCAACCAGGCGCTGTATAAACTTGGGTCCTTCCTTCTTGTGGGCCTGGACACCCTCAGACAGGAGTAGTCGCCCGGACTTCGAAAATGACCAAACCTGCTGGACGGAACCAGGAATGATGGCATTGCACATGCACTCGCCGGTGGCCACCGCGAATGTGTTCGAAGCCGTCTGTCCGGCGGAAACGCGTCCCGCAGGAGACGCAGTTAACGAATCGTCGGCTACAAGCTGTCCTTTCCGGTCAGCAACCACTCAATCGTTCTTCCGGATCTGCGCGCAAACCGAAGAAGTATCTCTGCACCAATTTCGCTTCTTCCCTGCTCATATCGTGAAAGCTGTCCCTGGCTGATGCCCAGTTC
>JBARBP010000257.1:0-25789 GCA_049793195.1 Occallatibacter sp.
GTCCATGGCCTATACCGTTCACCAGGCAAAAACTCACCTCTCGCGACTGCTGAAAGAGGCAGAAGCGGGTAAAGAGGTCGTGGTTATGCGCGGCAAACGGCCGGTGGCAAAGCTTGTACCCATCAACCAGCCCTCGACGGCAAAGCTGCCTTTTCGTCTGATTGGCGCCTATGCAGGCAAGATAAGTTGGGACGAAGACGCTTTCAATCCGATGACAGATCGAGAACTGGTGGAGTCCGGCTGGGGTTACATGTTGGATGCGCCCTTGGTTGTTTCCCCTGATGAGCCGCCAGAGAAGTGACCTACCTGCTCGACACTCATACTTTCCTCTGGATTCTCCGTACTCCGGCTGCGCTTCCGGTCCGGGTTCGGGAAATTGTCGTGGATCGATCAGTAAGGCTGGTGGTTTCGATCGTTACTCCATGGGAGATGGCGATCAAGAGCGCGCTTGGGAAGCTGGACGCGGCGCAAATTCTTGACGATTTTGAGACAGTTACGGCAGGGGGAAACTATACCCTTCTGGAGACTACGGCGCGGCAAGTCATACGGGGAGGCCGGCTGCCACTTCATCATCGCGATCCTTTCGACCGGTTGCTGGCAGCGCAGGCGTTAGATTTGCGGATCCCCATGCTGAGCGGCGACCGGGTCTTCGACTTGTACGGAGTGAAGCGCATCTGGAATTAGTCTTTGCCGTTTCGCCAGTTGGCAAGCGGCGATTGGAGACAAGTTTTGCCGACGTATCGCAGATCGGTTGTGCCTAGCAAGGCAGGCGCCCGCCGCGGTGAGCTGCCGCTGGTGGCCATTGTGGGCCGGCCCAACGTGGGCAAATCCACGCTCTTCAACCGGCTTACGCACAGCCGGCGCTCCATTGTGGGCGATGAGCCGGGTATCACGCGCGACCGCATCTACGGCGAGTACGAGTGGGCGGGGCGGGAGTTCCGGCTGGTGGATACAGGCGGGATCGTGCCCGACGATGCGGAGCTGATTCCGACTGAGATCTACAACCAGGCCAAGGTGGCGTTGAAGGAGGCCGACGCACTGGTGCTGGTGGTGGATGTGCGGACGGAACTCGCGAGCCCCGACTACGACCTGGTAAAGCTGCTGATCCGTGGAGGCAAGCCGGTGTTTCTGGCGGTGAACAAGGTTGAGGGTGTGGCGATGGAGATGGCGGCGGAGAACTTTCGCCAGCTTGGCCTTCGTAATGTCTATCCGATCAGCGCGGAGCATGCGCTGGGGATCGGCGACCTGCTCGACGCGATTTCAGAAGCGATTCCGGTGTCCGCTGACGCGGCGCTGACGGAAGAGGAAACTGCCGTACAGGAAGCCGAGGATGAAGAGGCTGAAGAGGCCGAGATCTCGGAGGGAGGGCCGGTTGCGCCGGGGGATGAAGCGGAAGAGTCGCGTTCGCTGAATCGAACCCACGGCGAGTATGAGCAGCACGAGACTTCGATTGCGATTATCGGACGGCCGAATGTGGGCAAATCAACGCTGCTCAACGCGCTGACCGGGACCAGCCGGGCGATTGTTTCGCCGATTGCGGGGACTACGCGCGATGCGGTGGATGAGGTTGTGGAATTCGAGGGGCAGCAACTGCGGTTTGTGGACACTGCAGGTATCAGGCGCAAGGGCAAGACGCACCTGATGGCGGAAAAGATGAGCGTGGTGATGGCGCGGCGTCACCTGGAAGCGGCGGATGTGGCGCTGCTGGTGATCGATGCCTCGGAAGGCGTGACGGCTGCGGACGCAACCATTGGAGGTTATGCGCACGAGAGCGGGCGTAGCGTGATCATCCTGGTGAACAAGTGGGACACCATCACGACGGGACGCACGGATGGCAAGCCCCCGGCGGACCGGGAGATATTTGAAAAGCAATTGCGGTCGATGCTCAAGTATCTGAATTACGCGCCGGTGATTTTTCTCTCCGCGCTGGAAGGCATGGGGCCGGGGAGGAAAGGAATGGCCAGGGTGCTAAACGAGGTCGTGGCCGTGGCGGCGGAGCGGCGCAAACGCGTAACCACGGGGCAGATGAACCGCTTCCTGGAGAAGATTGACTTTCAGCGCGCGCCGGTACCCATGGCCAAGCGCATACGGATTTTTTATATGACGCAGGCTGCCGTGGCGCCGCCTACGTTTGTGCTGTTCACCGACCGCGATATCAAGCTGCACTTCGCATTTGAGCGGTTCCTGGAAAACCAGATTCGCGAGGCGTTTGGCTTCAAGGGCACGCCGATCTGGTTCAAGGTGAAGGCGCGGAACGAGAAGAAGAGCGAGTAAGTTCATCTCGCTTATCCTGGCGAGAAACGCCGGCTTATGTGGAGCATCCGACAAAGTTGTTACGAAGGTCGAACCCGGAGCATCAAAACACCTATGAGTATTGAAAAAGCGACATTTGGGGCAGGATGTTTCTGGGGAGTGGAGGCGGCGTTTGCAGCTATCCCAGGCGTGACGGCGACGGCAGTGGGCTATGAGGGCGGTCAACTGGAGAGGCCCAGCTACAAGGACGTGTGCACGGACCTGACCGGTCATGCGGAAGTGGTGGAGCTGGACTTTGATCCAGCGCAGGTGAGTTACGAGCATTTGCTGGACTCGTTCTTTGCGCTCCACGACCCGACTACCCTGAATCGTCAAGGGCCAGACTGGGGCGCGCAGTACCGCTCGGCGATTTTCTTCCACTCGCCGGAGCAGCAGGCGCAGGCGCTCGCCAAGATCGAACAGCTAACGTCTGAAGGCCAGTTCAAGCCAAAACGGATCGTGACGAAGGTTGATCCGGCGCAGACTTTCTGGCGTGCCGAAGAGTATCACCAGAGGTATCTGGAAAAACGAGGGCAGGCCAGCTGCCATATTTAAATGGCAGTGGTCAGTGCTAAGTGGTCAGTGATCAGGAAAAGCGCGGTTTCCTTCGGAGCCTCGTTATTTCTCTGCGTCTACTGGGCCTTTGCCAGCTTCAGAGCCATCCCCTGGGCTTGATGCTTCGGCTGCGGCGGGAAGCTCACTCTCGGGTTCGTTGATCCAGAGGCAGACGATCCACCAGACAAGGACAGCCACAAAGACGACGCTGTTGGCGTTGTAGAGCTTTTCCTGAATGCTCATGACGCGCTCGTACTCGGCCTGGGATTGAGGTGCGGCGTGGAGCGCGATTGCCTGCCAGATGCCGCGAAAGGCCATTTGGGCAATTGCAGCGGTGGAGAGGCCGATGACGATTTGCTGGGTGTGGCTGCGCCAGCCGGCTTTGAACCGGCGCCCGAACAAGACGACCAGCAAACCCAGGCCGACAGTGAGCACGCTGGAGAGAAGGCTGGCCTTCTGCGCGACCAGCTGTGTCAAGCGCAGTATCGCCAGAGTCGACTCCGCAGTAAGGGTTTTCCAGGCAGGCCAGGGGCCCCATTCGGCAAGGACTGCGGCGCCAACGGCCAGCAGTGCGAGTGTGCCAATGATCCAGGCGCGACGGCTTGCGCCCACAAAAGCGCGCCGCGCAATTTCCACAGCCACAAGGAGCGTGACAAGCGCCTCCACGACGGCGAGCGTCAGGAAGATGGAACTCATAGTGAGCGGCGCGAGCCTTCCGTAGAGCATCCTGCTCGCGAGCAGGCGTAGCGCCGTCAGAACCATACTGGCGGTGAACCAGGGATAGCGGCGCGCGCGGTCGCGCCCCAGCAAAACCACGAGCAAGACCAGCAGCGCCGCAAAGGTCAGCGTCCACATAATCTGGTTAAAATTAAATCCTGAGAAGTGCATTTGAGACCTGTCCGGTCCGCAGGTAATTTACTCGGCGGACGCTGCTTTAAGTCTAACCGCCGCCGCCTGCCATAATTTCAATATGCTGGTTCTGGCCTCAGCTTCTCCCCGCCGCCGCGAGTTGCTCGTCCAAGCGGGCTTTTCGTTTGAGGTGTACCCTGCGCACATTCCAGAAGAGCCGCTGGAGGGGGAGGAACCGTTTGCCTACGTTACCCGGCTGGCCCGCGAAAAGGCTGAGGCCGTATTTGGCGAGCTGACCGCACTGAACCGGCTGGCTGGAAAAGTACGGCTGGACGGCCAGTCCCTTGCGGTGCTGGGCGCCGATACAACGGTCACGCTCGACGATGCCATCCTGGGCAAGCCTGAAGACGCTGCCGACGCTGCTCGCATGTTGCGGCTGCTTTCAGGGCGCACGCATCGCGTAATCACCGGCGTGGCGGTGGTGACCGCGGAGGGGGCTGAAGTTGCAGCCGAAGCAACGGCGGTTTGCTTTCTGGCCCTGTCTGACGAGGAGATTGCAGCTTATGTGGCGACCGGCGAGCCGATGGACAAGGCGGGTGCATACGCGATTCAAGGCCGCGCGGCACGCTGGATTCCACGCATAGAAGGCTGCTACTTCAATGTGGTGGGGCTGCCGCTGGCGCGGGTGTCTGCCATGCTCAAATCGCGAGAGCAATAGGACTCTATATCGCGAGCGTCACACTTTGGTGTGATTTGCGGCGTAAATTACATACTAATTTCCCAGATATGCTGTAGACTGGTCGCCAAATAGATTCAAAGGAAAAATCAATGAGCACGCGTATTTTTTCGTTTAGCGCACTTTTGTGTCTTGCCGCAACAATTTCAGTTCCAGCCCAAGCGCAATTCCAGCAGCCCAGCGATGAAGAGCTGAAGATGACCGCCGACCCGAAGGCTCCGGGGGCGGCTGCGGTTTACCTCAACATTGAGGAGATCGCCAACGATCCCATACACTACCAGAGCTTTTATGCGCGCATCAAGGTGCTTACGGAAAAGGGCAAGGAGCTGGCCACGGTCGAATTGCCCTTTCTCAAAGGTGATTTCAAGATCACCGACATCAAGGGCCGCACCGTCCATTCCGACGGTACTGTGATTCCGCTCGCCGTCAAGGCCGAAGATCTCCTGGTCTCTAAAAGCGGGGAGCGGCAGGTTGAAAAGAAGGTATTCACCCTGCCCAGTGTTGAAACCGGCAGCATTCTCGAATACACCTACACTCTTCGATACGATGACAACAGTTACTCAACGCCCAAGTGGGAGGTTCAGCAGAAGTACCCGGTTCGCAAGGCTCACTACGAGTTCACTCCGTTCAAGGCGTTCCTTCCCGGCTCCCGGAACCAGACGTCAATGTACCTGGAGAACAGACGCGGCCAAGTCCTCGATTCGCTGGTCTGGTGGGGGAATCTGCCGCCCGGGGTGAGCGTGCAGCAGGCTCCAGCCACGGGAAAATTCAGCGTGGATGTGACAGACGTTCCCCCCAACCCTGACGAAGAGTGGATGCCGCCGATCCACAGCTTGCTGTACAAAGTTCAGTTCTATTACACGGCCTCAAGTTCAGCGGTCCAATTCTGGATGGACGAGGCGAAGTACTGGTCGAAAGAAGTGGATCATTTTGCGGAGCCGTCCAAAGACATCCGCGAGGCGGTGACGGGACTAGTTGCGCCCGGCGACAGCGACCTGGTTAAGGCGCAGAAGCTCTACAAGGCGGTGGAGGCGCTGGACAACACGGACTATTCGCGAAAGAAGGGGGAATCGGAGCTGAAGCAGTTGAAGCTGAAAGAGGCGAAGCACGCCGAGGATACATGGAAGCAGAAGAACGGAGACAGTGAAGATATTGCCATGTTGTACCTAACGATGGCGCGCGCGGCGGGATTGACGGCCTTCGCGATGAAGGTGGTGGCGCGGGATAGAGGCGTTTTCGACCCATCGTACATGAACCTGGATCAGCTCGACGATACATTAGTCCTCGTCAGTATCGACGGCAAAGGAGCTCTCGTCGATCCGGGCGAAAAGATGGCGCCATTCGGGACGGTGAACTGGCGGCACTCGAATGCCGGAGGACTGCGCCAGAGCACCACCGGCCCCGGCTACGATGCGACGCCAATTCAGACCTACTCGGCGAACGCAACTTTGCGCAACGGGGACATTACACTGGACCCCCGCGGAGAAATAACGGGGAGAGTCAATATCGTGATGTCGGGGCAGGAGGCGCTTCGCTGGCGACAGACGGCATTGAGGAACGATGAGATCGAGGTGAAGAAACAGTTCGATAGGGAGTTGGAAGGCACGGTTCCCGAGGGTGTGGAAGCGCATGTGGATCACTTTTTGGGTCTCGATAATCCTGATACGAACCTGATGGCGGTCGTCGATGTGAAGGGGACACTGGGCACCGCTACGTCAAAGCGCCTGTTGCTCCCGGGGTTCTTTTTCGAGGCACGGGGCCACGCTCCTTTTGTCAGCCAGGAGAAGCGGCTGGAAGCCGTGGACATGCATTATGGGGAGCGGGTGAGCGAGGAGTTGACCTACCACCTGCCCAACGGAGTAACGGTAGAAGGCGCGCCGGCCGATGCGAGCATTCCCTGGACGGGGCATGCAGTCTTTGTGACCAAGACGGTATCGACGCCAGGCAAGGTGGTTGTGTCGCGCGTATTGGCGCGGGCATTCACGCAGGCCAAGCCGGAGGAGTATCAGGATCTGCGCGGCTTCTATCAAAAGGTGGCGGCTGCGGATCAGCAGCAGCTGGTGCTGGCCGCGGCGACAGGAGCTGTGAAGGGGAGTTTATGATCCTGAGACTCGTGAGCGCGTGTTCGGGTCGGTCTGCACGTATTCTCGTCGCGTCGCTGTCACTTGTGCTGGTTGGGACACTGCCTGTTTTGGCCAAAGACAAGTCAATGCCTGCGCCGGATTGGGCATTGAATGCCGCGAAAACACCTACGCCATCAACAGCCGGGGATGCTTCAGCCGTGGTGTTGTTTGAGGAATATCTCATTACCGTCGATGAGCAAAACCACGCGGTAGAAAGGCAACGCTACGCAGTGCGCATCCTGAAGCCGCAAGGCCGGAGCGAAACGCATTGCGAAATGGAATACGACACCGACGCAAAGCTCGACTACTTTCGGTCCTGGACCCTTGCGCCGGATGGCCGGCAGTTTCAAGCCATGGAAGCGGACTTCAAAGATGAGGGGGCCAACGGCGACCGGGACATGCAGTTCTCAGAGCGTTTTCGCGTCGTGAATCCTCCGGGGAGCGACCCAGGCTCGGTGGTGGTGTGCGAGATGGAGGGACATCTGCGGCCCTACATGAGCGAAGAGGACTTTCCGATTCAATGGTCAATTCCGGTTGCGGACGCAGCCTTGGAACTGATTCTGCCGCCCGGTGGCCACTACGCTGAATCCTGGAGCCGGTTCACACCTGTCAAGCCCGTCGAGACGGGCGCAAACGATCTTCGTTGGGAGATCAAGGACGTTGCGGCACTCGATCTGGAAAATCTGCGCGCCACTCCACCAGAGGAAGCGCTGGTGGCACGCATGTCGGTGAAATGGGGAGATTCAGCCGTCAAAGGCGTGGATAACCAATGGCGTGTGATCGGGCAGTGGGAGGAGCAGCTAGAGGAGCACCGTTTCGATCCAACCCCGGAGATCACCGCAAAAGCCCAGGAACTGACGGTTGGCGCTCCAGATCTGTATACAAAGCTGAGCCACATCACCGACTACATCCAGAAGAACATCCGCTATTTTATTGTGACGAAAGGCATTGGCGGCTGGCAGGCGCATTATGCCGGCGACATCTATCGAAATCGCTATGGCGACTGCAAAGACAAGACAACGCTGCTCATCTCGATGCTGCAGGCAATCGGAGTCCGTGCACACTATCTCCACGTGGATTCAGAGCGCGGCACAATCAATCCAGCGGCACCTTCACTGATCGGAAACCACATGATCACCGCCATCGAGCTGCCCGACGGCGAAAACGACCCGCGCCTTGCCGCACGCGTGAAAGTAGCCAATGGCAAGACGCTGCTTATCTTTGACCCCACGGACGAGGAAACGCCGGTGGGACTGATTCGCGCGGCATTGCAGGGCGCCTGGGGAAATCTTTCGGACGGCGTGAATAGCCAGGTGCTGCAGATGCCGGTGCTTGCGCCGGAGTCGGCGGGGTTGAGCCGCAAGGGCGTCTTTACCTTTACTGCCGACGGTGCTTTAACTGGAGACGTTGCCGAGGTGTTTTTGGGCGACGACGCGGGGGGAGAGCGCCGATTCATCAAGGATAGCGAAACAAAGGACATCCGCGAACGACTCGAAAGTTCTTTGGGCGCAGAGCTTCCTGGCCTGACTTTCAAGGGATTCGAGTTTCACCAGGCGGACGATCTCGGCAAGCCACTGGACCTGGATCTGCACTTGAGCGTTGCCAACTATGCGCATTCTGCGGGTCCGCTGCTTCTGCTGCGGCCGCGCGTTCTCGGTAGCCATGCACGCGGCGTTCCAGACGTCATGGAGGGGAAACCCCGGACCTACCCCATCGAAATCGGGCATCCCGGCGAGTGGCATGACACCTTTGACATTGCCATTCCCGCTGGCTACGTGGTGGATGAGATGCCTGACCCGGTAGATATTGATGTTGACTTTGCCAGCTACAAATCCGCCGTTTCGGTGAAAGGGAATCTGCTGCACTACGAGCGCGAATACGTGGTGCGGCAGGTGGAGATTCCTGCGACGAAGGCCGGCGATTTTCGCAAGCTCGAGGGCGCGATTCTCTTTGACGAGAAGGGAACGGCAGTGCTGAAGAAGCAGTGATCGGGCGGAAGGCTCCGCGCAGCACAATGATTGCCGACGGTGAAGCCGAACTGGTGTTTATGGCTCGCGAGATGCTCCGCGATCCGCATTGACCGGTGCACGTAGCGGCTGTGCGGGATGAGCCTGCGAGTTGGCTGGTCCGGTATCTTCGCGCCGCGCCGTTGCGCACTCCTGCCGGCCGCCCGGAACGAGGATGAAGGCGGGCTGAGCGGGATTCAGAGCAAGTTTCGCCTGACTTTTGCTCACCAATATGGTGCAGCGCCAAGATTTGCTCAACTATCGGTGCACATAGTGGCCTATACTTCGTGTAGAGCGAGGGCCCTACCGTGGTCGCGGCTGCCTGCTCTCTATAACTATGGCTACGCAACTATCCCGGAAGCGCGCCTTCGAATCGCCATCAATCCCCGACCGTCTTTATTTCAAGATTGGCGATGTTGCGCGCATCTGCGAGGTGGAGACCTACGTTCTGCGATTCTGGGAGTCGCAGTTTCCACAACTCAAGCCCAATAAAAGCGGGACGGGGCAGCGGCTCTACCGCAAGCGCGATGTGGAACTGGCGCTGGAGATCAAGCGGCTGGTTCATGCCGAGGGGTATACGCTTGCGGGAGCGCGCCAAACTCTGGACCAGGCGCATCGGCGCCGTGAGCCAGCGCCGACTTCGCAGCCCGGTGCCGGCGACCCCAGCAAGCGTCTGGATTCGGTGGCCGCAACGATTGGCCATGCTCGAGCGGAACTGCGTGAGATTGCCGGAATGCTGACCGCTTCGGCGCCAACTACGCCGCGTCGCCGCAGCAGGCCGGCCACGTTTGCGATGCAAACCGGATCGCTCTTCCCGTCATAGCGCTGAACCGAAAACTCTGAAGACCATTTCGCCGAGGTATTTCCAGGAAACTACCCGCACCGGTCTTCTGTGCAGTTGGCCTGCGCTACTCCCTGGCAATTTTGCAAGTTTCGGTGGATGCGCCCGACCAAGTGCGGGTCGCCGTGAACTACCGGCTCCCGGTTGCAGTTTGGCTTGACGCTCCAGAATTTGAGGCGGAGATGCTGGAACGGGAAACGCCGCCGCTCACGGAACCGGAAGCATCCGATTGAAATGAGAGCATTCCGTTTGCCGTGGTAACAAAGTTGCCCCCGCTGCTCGGCACTATCGTCAAGGTTCCGCCGGCGTTGGAGATGTTGTAGTGAGTGGATGCGGGGAGCTCTGAAAGAACGTGGGACGTCGCGACGCCGGTTGGGATGGAGTAGCTGATTGTGCCACTGACCGTCGTTCCGGCGGCGCCTGCATTGAATAACACGACGCTATTTGACGATCCTTTCAGAAGCGCTCCTGTCATACCTTTGGCCGTGAGGTTCGATGCGTTTGCCACCGCGGCAGAGGAAGTGTTCGCATCAAGGACGGTAAGCCATCGAAGCGAAGCCCCTGGATCAGTGGGGCATCCACTGGAGGTACAGGCCGGTGGCCGCACTGTGATTCTCCAAACTGTGGATCCACCATCCAAATCCCTGCTAGTGACCGCGGCATTCGCCGGCAGAATCGAGATGACACTTCCCGTGAACGTTCCTCCATAGGTGACATCGAGGCGCGTGGTTCCGGCCACCACAGGGTTCTGTGCTTCGAGCGCAGGCCTGGCGGGCGTGTGAAATGCAATCTGCTGATCGATGACGCTGGCCGTCGAGTAATGACAGGTACTCGTCCGGTCATAGACGACAACCTGGTTCGTCGGCCGCAGATAAACAACCTGCCGAGTCCAGCCGGCAACCGGACAATGGCCGTTTACAGAGTTGTCCCAATCGCGAAACTGGCCCTCCAGGTACCGACTTGTTGCCATGACATAGCTGCCGCCGTCTTCAAATGCCGTAACCGCCGTGCGCTGTGCGGCAGACGAATTTTGCCCAGCGTCATAGAAACTGCCGGGAGACATGCCCGGCAGGACAGGCGGGGTACCCTGTACCTGGTTCGTGTCTTGCGGTGTGTTCCATCCGCTTGTGGGAACCTGAAAAACCTGGAACGTGTTGTAGTAAGCCCGTTCCTTGTTCGGATTACCGCCATAATCACCGTAGGCATTGTTCTCGCCCTTGGAACCCTCGCGCATGATCCAGTTCATTGGATTTACAAGAAGAGGCTTGCTGCCGCGGACTAACTCCAAGCCGCCCTTGCCAAATTTTTCTTCGCTCTGACCGCCATCATCGAGGTAGGCTCCGCCGTTGTATCCAAGCCACAGTGCGGAAGTGGACCAGTCGGACCTTGAAAATACGTGCCCCGCCCCCTGCGTTGCACCCTGGGCAAGATAAGAAAGGGGCAGCGTGCGGTAATCGCCATTGTTGTCTGAGGGAGTCCACCATAGGAAATCATTAGCGGGATCTTCGGCGAACCCATAGTCCTTTCCCCATTTTGCCGTTGTGGCTGCAATCACATCGTCGGCGAACTTGTGAAACTGCGTGGTCTTGCCATAGCTCCAGCGTTTAGCAAACCCGTAAAGATATTTGTAGAATGGCGCCTGCGCATAACCTGGTTCGACGGATCCCGGGCCATTCCAGTTGTAGCTGTGGCCTTCATCGTACACATAATCCAACGACGGCCATGTGGCATAAATCATGTAATCGACGGAATCGAGCGGAAAATAATAAGGGGTACCCGGCGCATGAATAAGATCGATTCCTTTGATGTCGTTAACGGCGATGGTTGGCAGCGACATAAGCCGGGTTGCCTGTTCGCCGTAGTTCTGAAATCCCTCCGGCCAGCCTCCTCCGACGCGATAGGCCGCGTACCACGGCTGCACGAGCTTTCCATGAATCCGGGTGTTCCAGTCATTCCAGAACTCCGGCGCCCTGGGATTGCTATCGGCGGTGATGAGCGCTGTGAGGACTTTTACCGCGTAGTAGGGTGCGTAGTAGTTTGAGTCGAAAGTGCCGGGGTTGAAGGGAAGATAGCCTCCCCCGTAAGGGATAGTGGATTTTCCACCGACGGTGAAGTACGGCGAGTCCTGGCCAGTGCCGGTGTAGTTTGAGCCGCCATTGGTAATATGTACCGAAGTCACAAATCCGTTGGCGTTTCGGGTAACAGTACAAGCTGCTCCATTTCCTCTGCCACCGTTGACCTTGCAAGCAGTTCCGCTGCCCTTTGGCCCGTACCAAAGAACGCTTCCTGTAATCGCGCCTCCGGAGACTACCGGATAGGCCCACCCACGATCCCAAGTGTCAATGAAGCTATTCAACTCGTTGATAATGGCCGTACGCTGCGCAGCACTGAAGAGCTCATAGCCCCAATCGTAGGCGTAGAGCAGGGCCATGGGGTAATTGCGAATCGAATAACCATCGTCTTCAGTCTGGAAGCTGCCGTTGGGATCGTTGTGACTCGACTGATGCGCCGGATCGGTCAATGAATTGGCAATCGCGACCAGTTTCTCGCCATATTTTGCGGCTAGCGCCGTATCTCCAAGCTTTTTTTCAACCTGGTAACATTCCCCATAATCCTGCGCAAATTGCAGGTAATCGCTACCCTGATAGTTGTTGGATGTAGGGATGTCCGGGCGGTCACTGGGGGTTGAATCCGGTGGTGCAACTTTTCCCGACCGGTAGGCGTCGCAGGCTGATTTGAGCACTTTCCAAGTAGGATCGTCGGCAGTCGCCTTTGCCGCCAGTGCCGTCAGGGTATTCGAAGTAAGGATGAATTCAGGATGCGGCTGTGCTGAAACGACAGCCGACAAGAACACAAAACAAGCTGGAAGAAATTTTCTCATTTGCAGGTCACGATAATTCCTGTGGTTTGCCTCCGAGAATCTTGGCGCAGGCTCTCGCTTGCCTTGGCTCTCGTGGTGGATTCGAATCGTTCGTTCAACGTGAGGGTGAATGCTTTGGCTGTCGTTGGGTCGGTTACAGATTCACGCTCGGAGCATTTTGCCATCGTGGGTAATTCTAACGCCGGGCGAGTCTTCTGTTTTTTTGTGGTGTAGCGGCCTGGCTTCTACCTCATTCTTAATTCTTATGCAGCGCCCTCGCCCTGCGCGGAGGTGCGGAGGAGCCTTTTGTTGGCGAATCCGACTGCCTTCAACCGGTAGGTCACTACCATAATTGCCGCCAGCGGAATTAGACAGGAAACCCGGTTCTGATACCGATTTTGGGGATGACCAAGCGTACCCATCACCAGTGCGTTTACAAGAAACCCTGCAAGAAGCAAAAGGACGGTTGCTGCAAACTCTTTGTCAGCGGCGAGCAGACTTTTCGCAAAGATGCCCAGAACCACGACCGACAAGATCACGAAGCAAATGTACAGCACCGATATTGGAAGGAAGTTAAGGTCGCCGGACTGTTGCCGAGATCGCTGGAACTGGTTGTAGACGGCTGCCGGGAAGTCGCTCTTCAGCGTAGTGGATACGTAGGCATCATCCCCATATCGGACAATGTCCTCTCCGGTATGCAAAAGGATCGATTGGCGGCCAGAGTCCCGAATGGAAGCGAGCATGAATCGGCCGGGAAAACGGAAGATACACGCTACATCCACCAAGCCGGCGTATTTCCGAACTTCCTCCCACCCTCCAGCGGCGTCCAACGGTCCGCCCCACAGGAAGAAGTCGAGGCTGTCTGCGTTCGGGACTATCTTTCGTTCTTCCTGGAGGATGGGCAGCTCAGCACAGATTGAGAAGGGAATGGTCTTGCATTTTTCGTTCAGATAGTCGAAACCGATTCCATCGTCCAGGAGTTTGGCCATCATGATTACGCTGCCACCCCTGGTTGGAGAAAACGAGCGATGGTGGCGACTGACAACGCCAGGAAGAATCAGGAGGCCGAAGCCGACACAGACGGCAATCGAGGGGCCGGCCAGCGATGGCTTCAGACGAATTCGGACAAGAGCCAGGATCAATAACAGGGCGCATGCAATGAGAAAGTTGGCCTGGTGCACGCAGATGGCGAGGAGCACAACGGCATACAGGAAGACTTTTCGAAGATTTGTAAGCGCAGGAGAGCGTAGTGCCAGCACAGCCAGGCTGCAAACGAGCATCGGGGTAAACAGGTCCGGCATGATCTCTGAGACTAAAACGGGCAATGAGGACACCGCAGCCGAAAGAGCGACGAGAGCGGCCATGGGCAGCGCCCGGAGAGGGCCAAGGGAAACATCGAAAAGGATTGCCAGGACGGCAATGGTAAGAGCGGCCTGAGCGGCGACGATCGGCCAGACCGTTCGCCCCAGATGTAAGGCGTACAGGAATGCGGAGTAATGGAAAGGGCGATCCACCGGGTTGAAGCGATGAATTGCCGCGGCAAGGTATGTCCCTGTGTCGAAATAGACGAGCGGAAACTTGTTGAAGAGTGCCGGGAGTATCAAAATCAGGAAGGCAGGGCTGTAGGTCAGGAAGAACTTGACTAGCCGCGCTCCAAGCGCTCGAAGCTTCAATTGCATGCGCGTACCTTCGGAGCTTGCGGATGCAAGCCGGCCACCTGAAGTTGCGGCTTCTCCCAGTGTAAGCCCAATTTTGACGACAACATACAGCGGGCCGGGTTGGGGTGCTCCCGGTCGGCAGCGGAGAATGCACGCTCCATTGAATCTCGAGGCAGGTGAGGAGTAAATGGTCGGGACGGGCAGATTTGAACTGCCGCAGGCTCGGCTTCGCCTCGCACCCCCCGCATGTCTAAATTGTTGTCATTCGCTGCGGCGAATGACAGGTTGGGGTGCTCGGCGCCGGCAGTCTGCGAGCGCCTTGCAACTGCGATCATTCATGGAGAAACTGAGAATAATGGTCGGGACGGGCAGATTTGAACTGCCGACCCCTCGCACCCCAAGCGAGTGCTCTACCAGGCTGAGCCACGTCCCGACACAATCGAGCCGGCTCGGGGGAGCCGGCTGCAGGGTCTGGTTCAGTTTACACCAGCACGGCCAAAGGCGCTTGACCCTGTAAAGCTTGGCCTTTGTGCGCGCCGGGCGCTCGTTGATGTCAGTGAGCTGGCGGAACAAACTCAGAAGGCAAGGCCGAGCCCGTGCCGAAGAAGAACTCTTCCATCTGCTCGACGAGGAACTGTTGCGCCTGCGGCGTCCAGGGCTGAAGGCGGTATTCGTTGAGCAGCATCTTCTGGCGGTCTACCCACTCCGCCCAGGCGGCTTTGGAGACGTTCTTGAAGATTTTCTGACCGAATTCCGAGTCGAAGGGAGGTTCGTCCAGCCCCTCCATCTCTTTCTTGTTGCGAACGCAAAAAACCATGTGTGCCATTCGTAATGCTCCCACTGCCATTGTATTGGATTGAATACCTTCGAGTTCCCGATGAGCGCCGCGGTTTGTCCCGAACTCAAGATCCCCCGCTGGAGGCGGAGATTATTCTTGACAATCTGCCACTAAGTAGATTCTCTTATGTCATTCAGGCTTCATGGCTTTCAGGTATTTGTGTCCGGAAACTGTCCCCCTTTCAACTCACGCGCCCTCGAATGTGGAGTACCCCGGCCCTCGATCGAGCCCAAAAAACGAAAAAGGAGATAGCATGCCTGATGAAACTGCCGCAACCGGCCTTAGCGACAATGCCGCCTCTGGCCTTGCCTACTTCACCCTGATTCCGGCGATCATCTTCCTGGTGGTTGCCCCTTACAACCAAAAAGCAGAGATACGATTTCACTGCTGGCAATCGATCTTTCTGGGAATTTTCTGCATTGTGATTGACGTTGTCCTCACCATGATTCCATTTGTGGGGTGGATCATCCTCCCGCTGTTCGGCCTGCTGATCCTGATCGTTTGGATACTGTGCATCATGAAAGCTTTCAACGGACAGCGGTTCAAGATCCCGGTTATTGGCGATTTCGCCGCGAAGCAGGCGGGGGTCTAGGCGAGCTGCAATTCACGGCCAGCGTGGCTGCGGTCCAGGGGCTGCAGCCGCGTCCATCGCCCTTGTGTGGTTTTCCTTCCGGGTAGGCGGTGCTGCGCGCAGCCTTGATTGAGAGGGGGGAATTTTCCGGGGATTGTTCGTTAGTATTTGGGCTAATCCCAGTGCGTTTTCAACGTTTTCTTCACGTGCATTGTTGAAGGTTTCCTATCAAGAGCGGAACAGAGACTCTCAACCTGAAAAGGAGCGATCATGCCCGAAGCAAATTCAACTGGTCTCACTGACAATGCCGCCGGGGCCCTGGCTTATATCACCATCGTCCCGGCAATTGTGTTTCTGGTTCTCCCGCCGTATAACACGAGTTCTTTTGTGCGCTTTCACGCGTGGCAGTCGATCTTTCTGAACGTCGCGGCGATTGTGATGGGCATCGCATTCAGCTTTCTCACGGTGTTTGGCTGGATGTTTGGGATGTACTTCTTCTACCTCTTCACGCGGCTGATCTGGCTTGCGTTTTTCGTGATCTGGCTGATTTGCGTCATGAAGGCGGCGAATGGTCAGCGGTACAAGCTCCCTGTCATTGGCGATCTGGCGGAGAAACAGGCTGGAAGCTAGAGGGTTGGAATTCTTGATCTCCCATCCTTTGTGCGAAGAGACGCACAAGGGATGGGGCGCCCGGAGATTTCTTTCACTCGCGAATCGAGAAAGCTTTAGCGCCGCTTGCCCTTCCGGGCAAATTTCTTTTTGCCTTTTGCGGAGGGAGTTCGCACGTCCTTGTGCCGGTTCTTCTTCGCCTTGGCAGATGGCTTTGGAGCCAGCTTGCCGGTGAGGGGAATGCCTTCTTCAACGATGGAAAACTGAAGCCGGCGCTCCTGGGCCAGAATGCGGTCGAGGATCACCTGCACGTGATCGCCGGCCCGGAAGCGGCGGCCAGTGCGTTCTCCAATGATCTCGTGCGTATTCTCGCGCCAGGTGTAGCGGTCGCCGCGCAGCGAGTCGATGGGGACCAGGCCTTCGACGAAGAGGTCGGTTAGTTCGACGAAGAGGCCGAATTTGGCGGGGTTGAGCACCAGCGCGGCAAACTCTTCGCCAACGCGGTCCTGCATGAAGCGCACCTTCTTCCACTCCACCAATTCGCGCTCGGCTTCGGCGGCGCGGCGCTCGGTCTGGCTGGTCTCTTCGGCGATCTGGGCCAGTTCTGGCTCGGGGATGGGTGGTTCGCCCTGGAATTTTGATTCGGTGTGTCGGTACCCATGTCTCAAAGGCGAGAGATGGGGCACCCGACTGATTGGCAGGGCTTCATTTGGGTGTGACCATGGAGAGTTGTGGCGGCCTTCTTCGATCGCGCCCTGGCCGATTACGCCTTCGCGGAGCAGTGTTTTCGCAATGCGGTGGACGATCAGGTCGGGATAACGGCGGATGGGCGAGGTGAAGTGGGTGTAGGTGGGCGCGGCCAGCGCGAAGTGACCCTCGTTAATCTCGGAGTAGCGGGCCTGGCGGAGCGAGCGGAGCATCAGGTAACTCAAGATGCGCTCTTCGGGCTTGCCTTCAATGCGTGCGGCCAGTTTTTGATACATGCGCGGGGTGACGGGAATGTCTTCCGGGACTTCGTGCATGCGCGGATTGCGTCCGCGGCCATGGGAGTCGCGCCGTTCGCCGCGAGTCTGGACACGCTTGACGGGCAGGGCGCCCAGGCCGAGCGAATAACCGAAGCCGGCGGCGAGTTCTTCGAATTGGACGACGCGGCGCGGCTCCGGCTTCTCGTGAATTCGATAGATCGAGGGAACGCCGAGGTCTTCAAGCCATGTGGCAACGCACTCGTTCGCGGCGAGCATGAACTCTTCGATGAGCCGATTGGCCCAGGTGCGCTCTGACTTGGTGACGCCGCGCATCTGTCCCTGCTCGTCGAATTCGATGACCGGCTCGGGGAGGTCAAAGTCGATACTGCCGCGCTCCTCGCGGCGCTTGTTCATGAGGCCGGCCAGGTGGCGCATACGCTCGAAGCCTGGGACAAGGGTGGCGTAGCGAGCGCGAACTTCCTCATTGCCTTCGAGGCGCTTCCGCGCTTCCTGGTCTTGGTTGAGATCTTCGTCTGGGCCGAGGATCTGGCTCACTTCTGTGTAGGTCATGCGCGCGGCGGAGCGGATGACGCCTTCGACGATTTCGTAGCTCTGGATGCGGCCGGTTGAGTCGAGCTGCATGATGCAACTGAGGCCGAGACGATCTTCGCCGGGACGCAGGCTGCAGATGTTGGTAGAGAGTTCCTGCGGCAGCATGGGGATGGCGCGATCGGGGAAGTAGACGCTTGTGCCGCGGAGGCGCGCTTCGAGATCGAGATCGGTTCCTGCGCGCACATACTCAGCTACGTCGGCGATGTGGACTTGCAACTCGAAACCGCCATCTCCGCGCTCGGTTACGAGGACCGCGTCGTCGAAGTCGCGCGCCGTTTCGCCGTCGATAGTGACAATGGGCAGGCCGCGAAAATCGCGGCGGCTGCTGGCCTCTTCTTCGTCGAGATGGGCAACCTGGCGGGCTTCGGCGAGGACGTTGTCCGGAAAGATGCGCGGCAGTTGATGCTTGCGGATCATCATTTCGACGTCCACGCCAAAGTCGTCGGGGTCGCCGAGCACTTCGATGATGCGGCCGACAGGAGGACGCGTGGGCGTAGGCCAACTGGTGATCTCGACATCGACGACGAGTCCCTCGAGGTTGTCATGTGTGGCGGCGGTTGCCTCACTTCCGAGAACACGATGCGGTGTTGCGGACTCGCTGGCCGGTGGGAGTTCCAGACCCTCGGGGATAAGGATGGGCTGGGTCATGCGCTCGTCGAACGGGACCACGTTGTGTCCGAGGGAACGATCGGACCTTGCGTAGTGAAAGACGCCGACGACGGTGGGATTGCGCCGCTCGATTACGCGAACGATGCGGCCCTGGCGGCGGCCATCGGCCTTTGGCGGCTCGACCTCAACCAGCACCTGGTCGCCCTGCATGGCTCCGTTGATCTCGTTGGGAGGAATGAAGATATCTTCAGTGCCCGAAGCCTGCCGGGCATTAGGGCGCACGAAACCGAAGCCGTCGCGATGCAGATCGAGGCGGCCAGCAGAGAGATTTTCGCGCGTGCCACCGGCACCGACTGGGCGAGGGATGCTCCAGTGTTCGCGGTCGAGCTTAGCGAGTGCGCCGCGCACAGTCAGGCGCGCCAGTTGTTCGAGCAGCAGACGCCGCTCTCGCCCACCGGCCAATCCCAGCTCGCGAACAAGTTGCTTGTATCCGGCTTTGCCACCGGCGGAGCGGGCAATCCGCGCCACCAGTTCACGATCGGTCATAGGCTTAGAGTAGGCTATAGGAAGTTCCGGACAAAACAGACGCAACAAGCCGGTGCCAAAAAAGAACTCAAAGGTCTGTTGCGGTACTAAAGTGCTGTCAGAATCGGCTACCGCATCGCATTGGCCGGACCAGCACTCGTCGAGTTGCCGTGTATGGTCTTAAAATAGCGGCAACGCAGTTGTTTGAGCGGATCATGACGCGAGGCTATTTCGCTGGTGGCCGTAAATGTGCGCGATAATTGGATTGCCCGGCTGTTCGCATTCTTAAATTCTTTGGGGCACACCAACGGCCCTGCCTTGGAATCCCCCCGTCCTTTCAGGACAGAAAAGGAACTACCTTGAGCGCAATGTGGAAACCCAACCAGACCGGAACAATCAACCCCAATCCCACCCCGGAACCTTCCCGACCCGCGACACCTGCTCCAGTGTTCGAGAACACCAGCCGGCCCCCAGCGCCCGCGGCAGGGGACCAGGCCACCATCGGCAAAGGCCTGTTCATCAAGGGCGAAATCAACGGTTCGGAGTCGCTGTTTATCGATGGCAAAGTCGAGGGCAGCATCAACCTGCCCGGCAATCGCGTAACGGTGGGCCGCAACGGCCAGGTATCGGCCAGCATCACGGCGCGAGAAATCGTGGTGCTTGGCAAGGTGCGCGGAAATATGTCAGCCACGGACCGCGTGGACATTCGCGCCGAAGGTTCGCTAAGTGGCGACGTGGCCGCGGCGCGCATCAGCATTGAAGACGGCGCGTTTTTCAAAGGCGGCATCGACATTCGAAAGCCCGAGAGCAAGACGGCTATACCTCCTAACGCCTCGACGACAAGCGAGGCGGCCAGGCCAGTACAGTAAAGGCAGCAAATCGAGACTTCGGTTCACACGAGCGCCTCTGCTTCGGCTGGGGCGTTTGTGTGTTCTGAAGGGTACGCTGACGGCATGCGGAGACCTTGGCACGGTTTGGCCCGCGAGTCGATTCGAAAATGAGCCTGGAATCGCCCTATGCGAGGCCCAGCCGCTTCAATGCGACTCGGGGCAGTGCCGACCCGGATTTCTCGAGGACGGCTTTGGTTGTTGCCAGCCAGATCGCGGACCCCACCACGAGCACCAGGAGATCCGTCCAGCGAGTGTGATGGAGCAAGGGAGCACCGGGCAGATGGGCGAGGAAGCTGCCGATGGCCCGGACAGCCAACCAGACGCCAGCTCCGCTCGCAAACGCGGCCAGCAGGCAGCGGCCCATCTCTTCGTAGTCCAAGCTGGCCAGCGAAACCATGTGCCGTTGGTGCAGCAGAAAGGCGATGGTGACGGTTTGGAGCGCAATGCCGATATCGGAAGCGATGGCGAGGCCGACGGCTCCATATAAGTGATAAAGCAGGTAATAGAAGGGCAGGGATACGGCAGTGACGGCCGTTCCCGCCACCATGGGCACCATTGTGTTTCCCGCGGCGTAGAAGGCGCGCGCATAGATTGCCTGCGCCGACCAGAGAAACATCGATACGGAAAAGACGGCAAAGTAGACGGAGCACAGGCTGGCATCGGCATTTGAGAAGCGCCCACCGGTAAAGACCACGTCGATCATCGGCTGGCCCAGGGTCACCATGCCCGAAGCGATCAGCAGGCCCAGCGAGGTGACGCGCGAAACCGAGTCGGCAACGCCGACGGCAAACTCGTAGCGCTTTTGTTGCGACCACATGGTGGCGAAGAAGGGCATTGAGGCCGCTCCCGCCGCCTGAGCCAGCATGGCCATAGGCGCTGTAAAGAGCTGCTTGGCATAGCTCATCAGCGAAACGGCGCCGCCGATCTTGGAAGCAAAATGGCTAATGATCCAGCTATCTGCCGTAACCAGGGAGACGCCGGCCATCAGCGGTAACGACAGGCGCACCCACTCGCGCAACCCCCGATCATGCCAGTCGAGAATCATGCGGTAGCGTGTGCCTGCGCGCCGGGCAAAGATTGCATTCAACAGGAACGGGCCAAAGAAGGCACCAGCGACAGTGCCGATGGCGAGTGAGGAGACGCCGATGCGCTTCACCAGCAGCAGTCCGCCAACGATAGTGCCGAACCCATAGATCAACGGCGTGACGGCCTGAACGCTGAACTGCTTGCGCACCAACAACACCGCGCCAAAGACGCCTCCGGCAAAGAAGCAGAGCTGCGCGGGCAACAGGATGCGCGTCAAGGTGACGCAGAGCGCCGCTTTCTGCGCGTCAAAGCCGTCGAACCACCAATGGACGTACCACGGAGCTGCAATCTCGGCCAGACCAATAGCCCCGCCCAGCACGAGGTACATGGTGGTCAGGATGACCGAAAGCGAACGGTCACCCTCCTCCTGCCGGCCTTCTTCGCGGTAGCGGGTAAGGATAGTGACAAACGTGATGGAGGCGGCGCCGCCGACAAGGAAATAAGAGATCATGTCGGGCAATACAAAGGCGGCATTGAAGGCATCCGCCTCAACGCCCCTGCCGAAGAGCCACACGATGTATTTGACGCGCACCAGTCCGATGATGCGCGACAGGAAGGCAGAGGACATTAGAACGACGGTGGCGGAAAAAACAGAATGCGCATGCGACGGACGCAGCATGGCAAGACCGCGCGCCCACCGCGAACGTGGAGAAGGCTGGGTTGGAATTGCTTCTGCCACTCGAGTTGATTCTACCGGGACTCGTCCCACTGCCGAGGGGAGGGAACCTGCGTGGGCAATCCATGCCGGCATTCCGCACGAGTATTCTTTCCTGTGGGGGATGGCATGCAGCGGATGATTGGATTAGGGATTGCGTTTTTTGCGCTGATCGGGGCAAGTGTGGCTAGCCAGACAATTCACGGGCGCGATGGGATCACACTTCCGCTGCCACCCGCGGTCGACGCCGCTCCGGTGACCGACAACTACTTTGGCACGAAGGTTGTGGACAACTATCGCTGGCTCGAGGATTCGAAAAGCGACGAGACGCGGGCATTTATCGACGCCGAGAACGCCTACACGGGGCGTTACATGAAGCAGGCGCGCATTCGGCCGCAGGTGGTGGACGACCTGGACGATCTGGAAAACGTGTCTGCCGCCGACTCGCCTGTGCAGCGCGGCGACCTTTACTTCTTCAGGAAGCGGCTGGCCGGCGAGCAGCAGTTCTCCATTTATGTGCGCACTGGCTGGGCCGGCAAAGACAAGCGCCTGGTTGATCCGGCTGTCTTGAGCACGGACCCGAACCTTTCTGTGCGCATCGTGGATGTTTCCCGCGACGGAAAGCTGCTGGCTTATTTGGTACAACAAGGCGGGGCGGACGAGACTAGCGTGCGAGTCATGAACGTTGTCTCCGGGAAAACAATGGAAGACGAGCTGCCCGCAGCGCGCTACACGAGCATTGCATTCGCTCCGGACGGAGCCGGCGTCTACTACGCGCGCAACAACAAGGATGGCACGCTCCTCTATCAACATATTCTTGGGACGCGCAATGCGCGGGACACACTTGTTTTTGGCCGAGAATTTCGCGACGAGCCCCTAACGGGCAACGATCTGTTTGAGGGCGCGGTGACCGACGATGGCCATTACCTGTTCATCCAGATCGACCGCGGCGTGCCTGCAAAGCGCGTGGATGTTGTGTATCGCGACCTGACCAAGCCGGGGTCGCCTTTCGAGATTTTGATCTGGGGGCTGGAATCGCGGTTCTCGGCGGCCTACGCCAAAGGAGCGTGGTACGTAAAGACCGACTATCATGCGCCCAACGGATGCATCATGAGGGCCGACCCAGGCGTGATGCCAGAAGCGTGGAAGCCAATCGTGCCCGAGGGCCCGGATGCGATTGACGACTGGTCGATTGTCGGCGGAAAGATCTACGTGAACCGGCTGAAAGATGTGAAGACGGAAACCTCGATCTACTCGCTTGACGGGAAAGCGGAGGGCACTGTCGACTACGACGGCATCGGCTCCGCTTCGAGCATCGACGGCCGGACGACGGACCGATTCGGTTACTTTGAGTTCCAATCGTTCATCCTGCCTCCGACGCTCTACCGGCTGGATACGGTGACCGGCAAGCGGGATGTTTTTTTCCAGCCCAAGGTTCCGTTCGATTCCAGCCAGTACGAGGTCCGGCAAGTCTTCTTCAAGTCAAAGGACGGCACCAGGGTGCCCATGTTTATCGCAGGGAAAAAGGGCTTGAAGCAGGACGGGACCGAACGGCTCTTGATGACGGGCTATGGGGGCTTCGACGTGAGCAAGCTGCCGGAATGGAACCCTCAATTTGCATGGTGGATGGAGCAGGGCGGCTGGTTTGCGCTGCCGAACATGCGCGGCGGTGGCGAGTACGGGGAAAACTGGCACGAGCAGGCCATGTTCGAAAAAAAGCAGAACGTCTTCGACGACTGGTTTGCGGCGGCAGAATATCTGATTGCCAACAAGTACACTTCGCCGCAGCATTTCGCCATCACCGGCCGCTCGAATGGCGGTTTGTTGATGGGTGCGGCGATTACGCAGCGGCCCGATCTGTTTTCAGCGGTGCTCTGCGGCTATCCGCTGCTGGACATGTTGCGCTATCAGAAGTTTCTGGTGGGTTCCTATTGGGTGACGGAGTATGGTTCCTCGGACAGCGAAAAGCAGTTTCCGTATCTGCTCAAGTACTCGCCGTACCAGAACTTGAAGCCCGGCACTGGTTATCCCGCGGTGCTGTTCTTCACTGGAGACAGCGACACGCGCGTGGATCCACTTCATGCGCGCAAGATGACGGCGCTTTTGCAGGCGGTGTCTACCGGCGGGCGCCCGGTGCTGCTGCACTATGGCCTGGCTGGAGGACACTCGGCCGGGGTGAGCGTGGACCAGCAGATCCAGGATGACGCGGACCAGCTCACGTTCCTGTGGACGGAAACCGGGCAGGCGAGCGCGCGAAAATAGAATCTGAGTGATGGCGGATACGTGCGAAGACGCGATGCCTTCATGTCACCTCATGGACCGCACATTCTGCTCCGATAAGGGAGCTAGAGAACCTGTGCATCAGGTTAGATGGACGTCCTTTCGCTGACCGCGACCACGATAAATCATCGCAGTGCGGCCGGTACGGTCGACCCGTGTTATTTGGACGCAGGGAGCCGGGGATGCCGCGGAGCCCAAAGACGATGTCACCAGCCGAACTGCAAACCACTGGAATCGATTGGCCGCAGGAGGACGCGCGATTGGCTGCGTTGGATGCCGCGGAGATTCTGGATACCGAGCCGGAACCCAGCTTTGACGCGATCACGCGGCTCTGTGCCGAGTATTTCCGCGCAGACACGGTGCTGATTGGATTTGCGGACGCGAGCCGCGTGTGGATCAAGTCGTACTGGGGCGAGGCGGTACGCGAACTGCCTCGGATCGGGTCGATCTTCGAGATGGTGCTTGCCGAGAATGGGCCAGTGGTTGTTCCGGACATCTCAAAGCATCCGGATTTCGAAGGCGGCGGCATGCGGCTTCGGCGTTTGGATGTAGTTTCTTTTGCGAGCGCACCGGTGCGTTCGTCGTGTGGAAGGATTCTTGGAGCACTGACGGTATTCGGGTGTCAGCCACGGCGCGCCATGGCGCTGGACGAGTTGCGGATGCTGGAGAGCCTGGCGGATATGGTCGCCAGCCAATTGGAACTGCGGAGGCTGCGCAAGAAAGGTGCGCGCCACTCCCACAAGGGAAAGGATATTTCAGAGAAATGGCCGCGCAAGACGGATCTTCGGCACGCTCTTGAGCAGCGCGAGTTTGTGCTCTACTACCAGCCGGAGGTCGAACTCGCGACGCGGCGAATCGTCGGTCTTGAAGCACTGATCCGCTGGTGCCATCCCGAGCGCGGGCTTGTTCCCCCGATGGACTTTATTCCGCTCGCAGAAGAGAGCGGCTTGATTCTGCCAATCGGAGACTGGGGACTGTCTGAAGTTTGCAACCAGATTCAGAGATGGTGCGTCGACGAGCCCACACATCAATCTCTGCGCGTATGTGTCAATCTTTCGGCCCGCCAGTTCGCACGCGCAGGGCTGGCAGACCACGTGGAGGCATTGCTACGCCAGTCAGGCATTTCAAGCCGCCAACTGGGTTTGGAGATGACCGAGTCCAGCTTGATCCCGGACATGGGTACAGCGCTTGAAGTGCTGGGCAGTCTGCGACGGCTTGGGGTATCCCTGCTGATGGACGACTTCGGCACCGGCTATAGCTCACTCAGCTATCTGCATTCGTTCCCACTCGACGTGCTTAAGATTGATCGCTCATTTGTGGGCCGCATGACGGAGGGCGAACAACCGCTGCAGATTGTGCGGACCATTATTGAATTAGCAAGAACGCTGGGCATGGATGTGGTGGCTGAAGGCATTGAAACCCGAGAACAGTACCACTTGCTGTGCGATCTGGGTTGTCGTTATGGCCAGGGATTCCTCTTCGCCCGTCCATTGCCTGTTGAGACGCTCGACGGCCTGTTGCGCCTGCCGGGCCGTGTACTGCCCGATCCCGATGCAGGAATGGCACTCTAGCGTGACTGCCGGAATGGTGCTGGAGTTTTCGAAATCGCTGGTTTCTTTTTGGGAATCGTGATTTGCTCTTCCTTCGATGGGATTTGCACATGACCCCGCGCGGGAATTTGCTCAAGGTCACGATGCCGGGGCGCAGTATGCTCTTTTCCATGCAGCAGACAGCCGTGAATGCGCCCTCCTCCGCATCGTCCAGTTTTGAGGGACTGCTGGCCGCCCTTACCGCACCGACCCCCAGGACAGCCTGGAACAACGACGATCTCGCCGAAGACGTGGCAACGCTGAGTTATGAGCACGCCCTTCGCGCCCATGCCCGCTACAGTTCAGCCGATGCCGGTGATTTTCCGTTTGCGCAGGCGGCAGGTCCGGATGCCGACCAAGCAACGGACGCGTCTCAAAGCGGTTCGGCCAGCTCCGCTCAGTCGTCGTCACTGTGGGCCGCGCCGGTATGGAACGATGAGGCAGGGGTCAAGCCCGCTGAGGACTTCTCCACGGCGCTTGACCGGAACAAGAAATGTGCGAGTATCACCATCCGGCTCAGCAAAACGGAGTGCGACCAACTGCGAAGACGCGCGTCGCAGGCTGGACTAACTGTTTCAGCCTATCTGCGGTCGTGCACGTTTGAAGCCGAGGCTCTGCGTGCCCAGGTGAAGGACGTTCT
>JBARBP010000258.1:0-5542 GCA_049793195.1 Occallatibacter sp.
CGACAGAACACGCGTGATCGAAATCAGGCGAGATTTCATCGTTGATCACAGAGAGACGGAAAGGGCAGCTTGCACTTGCTTGAACTGCATCAGGGACAGTGGCCAGCATACCCGCCGCTCCAAGACCAGTGAGAAACTCCCGGCGCGATGAAGTCATCGATTTTTCTCCAATTTCAGAGCGCCGGAGCGCGCTTGCGTGGTGCGCCAGCGATTATAGTTCTCCGAGCGAGGGGATTTCCCTGAACCCGGACGGGCGACGCGCGTTGAGATCGTTTATTTCCTTAGGTACTTCTTGGTTTGGTTAGTGCGGGAGTTGGTGACGGAAAAGCTGCCGCTGGAAGAGGCGACGACTTTGAAGTATGCGCCATCTGCCGTGGCGCCTTTGGGATTCGCGATGAGAGCCTCGGGGCTGTTGTGAGCTGCGTCGGAGCCTTCGGCCGTGTGAACCATGTAAAGGTCTTGCATGCCGGGGCTATCGTGGATGATCTGCCATGCTTTGGGATCGCCAGCCTTATGGGCGCCATTGTCCATGATGGACACCACAGGATGAATGGCATTGACGAGGGCGCGTGGGTTAGAGATATCCATACCATGATGGTCGACCAGGTAAAGATCGATTGGCGGGATGGGGTTTTGGGGGCAGACAAGCGCAACTTCCTTGGCGCCTGTGAGATCACCGAGATCGAGAAATGTGAACTTGCCAAAGGTGGCAATGAAACCGGCTGAACGGGCATCTTCACTGGGGTCAACCGGCCAGGAAGGTTCGGAGGCACAGTATGGGTTAGCCATAGGCTTCACGCCCGGAATAGCGGAGGCGTGTTCGCCGTCAGCAGCGAGGACGACGATACTCAGGCCGGGAATCTGGATCGTGTCGCCGGGATGAATGATGCGGCGCGGCTTGCCCGCGATTGCCTTCAGATATGTCGCAAAATCGCGGCTCGTATCGGCGTTGTCCTCGCGGTTGGGGCCGTGATCGATGAACTCGCCTACAGGAACGCGTTTGAGCAACTCCGGCACGCCACCAACGTGGTCGACGTGGTAGTGCGTAATGAAGACATGATCGAGACGTGTGATTCCCGCGTCTTTCATCGCCGCCTGGATCCGTTGTATGTCACGGCCGTCGTTGTTTGGCCAACCGGTATCGACAAGGAGCGAAGCGCCGGAGGGGGCAACAAGCAATGTGGACTGGCCGCCTTCGACATCAATCGAGTAGATCAGTAAATGTTTTGAAGCATTGGCTTGCGCGATGGCCAGCGTCGGCCCGTTGACGAAGAGCAGCGCTAAAACACAGAGGGAGAACATGAAGGCGTGAAAGCGGCGAGCCATCCGCTTGTGGAGCAGACGGCCGGAAAAGAGCAAACGATTTCGAATAGCAATTCGCATGGCAAAAAGTGTAATTGCTTTCGCATCAACCTGGGAACACAGCTTTGAGACGATCATGCGCGCGCATCCGGCGAAACGACCGTAGCTGATAGAATGGAAAGTGCCGCAATGTGCGGTGATTTGCCCTAATTTTGTTCCCAACCTGACGGCCCGAGCAGCCGAATCCTAGAAAAGGAATTTTCCATTTGTGAGCCAGACGATACGAAATATCGCCATCATTGCCCATGTTGACCACGGAAAGACGACGCTGGTAGACGCCATGCTGCGGCAGTCCGGCACCTTTCGGGCCAACGAGCAAGTGGCCGAGCGGGTGATGGATTCGAACGAACTTGAACGGGAACGCGGCATTACAATTCTTGCAAAAAACACGGCCATCAACTTTGCCGGCGGCAAGATCAACATTGTCGATACACCGGGTCACGCTGATTTTGGCGGAGAGGTAGAGCGCGCACTGAAGATGGTAGACGGGGTTATGCTCCTCGTCGATGCTGCTGAGGGGCCGCTTCCACAGACACGCTACGTGTTGGCAAAGGCGCTTGAGGCCAAGCTCTTGCCCATCGTGGTGATTAACAAGGTTGATCGGCCCGACGCGCGGCCCCAGGAAGTGTTGAACGAGATCTACGACCTGTTCATCGACCTTGATGCGGACGAGAGCCAACTGGATTTTCCAGTACTCTACGCAGTGGCCAAAGCCGGCACGGCGACACTCGATCCGGCAAAGCCAGGCGTCGATTTGCAGCCATTATTCGAGACTATCGTCTCGACCATTCCCGCAGCCATGGGCGATGCGGAAGGCACGCTGCAGATTCTGGTAACCAACCTCGACTACTCGGACTACTTTGGCCGCATTGCGATCTGCCGCGTTTTCCAGGGAACGCTGCACGCCGGCGACGACGTGACCATCTCCAAGCGCGATGGAAGCTTGATGAAGACGCGCATCACCAAGCTCTTTACCTTCAATGGCCTCAAGCGAACCGAGACAACCGAAACCACCATGGGCGATATTATCGCGGTCGCTGGCGTGGAAGGCATCACCATCGGCGAGACCATCACCAGCGTTGAAAACCCTTCGCCTCTGCCGCTGATTGTGATCGACGAACCGACGATTGCGATCCAGTTCAGCGTAAACAACTCTCCATTTGCGGGACGCGAAGGCCAGTACGTGACAAGCCGCAATCTACGCGAACGCCTGGAAAAGGAGCTGCTGACCAATGTCAGTATCCGCGTGGAAGATACCGGCTCGCCCGACAGCTTCAAGGTGCTGGGCCGCGGCGAACTTCAACTTGCGATTCTGATTGAGATGATGCGCCGCGAAAGTTTCGAACTGATGGCCGGGCGCCCGGAGATTGTGACCAAGATGGTGGATGGCGTGCGCATGGAACCCGTGGAGCATCTGACCATTGATGTGCCCGAGATCCACACCGGCGTGGTGATCGAGAAGCTGGGACCACGCAAAGGCGAGATGACCAAAATGCACAATCACGGCTCGGGGCGCGTGCGCATGGAATTTCGCGTGCCTAGCCGCGGGCTAATCGGCTTGCGCAGCGAAATGCTGACCGAGACACGCGGGACCATCGTGATGAATGCGCTGTTCGATGGATATATTCCCTACCAGGGAGAGATCCCGCAACGGCCCACCGGCGCGCTGATCTCCGATCGCCAGGGAGTCACGACGACTTACTCACTGAACAGCCTGCAAGAGCGCGGAATCTTGTTTGTGGGTGCAGGCGTTGAAGTCTACGAAGGAATGATCGTCGGTGAACACTCGCGCGACAACGACCTCGATGTGAATGTGGTGCGCGAAAAGAAAATGACCAACATGCGCGCATCGAGCGCCGACGAGGCTATCCGCCTGGTGCCTGTAAGGAGTTTGAATCTGGAGCAGGCCATCGAGTTCATCGCCGAGGATGAAATGGTTGAGGTTACGCCCAAGTCGCTGCGGTTGCGCAAGAAGATTTTGCAGCAAAACCGCCGGCCCAAGCGGTGGGAAAAGGGCGAACAAGCTAGTTAAAGCCGCCTTTTGGCTTCCAGCACTCGCTCCAGAGCTTCTTCCGCGGTTGCCCCAACTGCTGATAGATGCCCCATCTTCCTCCCCGCGCGGGGAGTGTGCTTCTCATAGAGATGCAGCCGCACTCCTGGCACAGCCAGGGCCGTTGGGAAGTCCGGAGTGCCGTTGAGCCATACGTCGCCAAGTAGATTGACGATTGCAGCGGGGACGGTTAGCTCGCTGTTTCCAAGCGGAAGGTTGCACACCGCGCGCACGGCCTGTTCGAATTGGCTGGTGACGCACCCGCGCTCGCTCTGGTGATAGCTATTGTGAGGGCGCGGCGCGAGTTCGTTCACCAGCAGCTCGCCCCGGCGGGTGACGAAGATCTCGACGCAGAGCAGGCCTTCCAAACCCAACCGCGCAATGATGGCCGCGGCCAGCACCTCAGCACGGGATTCGAGTTCCTCAGGAATATCGGCCGGCAGTACGCTCCACGCCAGTATCTGATTTTCATGATGATTGCGGGCGGCTGGATAGCTGCGAACTTCGCCGGCGGGATTGCGCGCGGCCATTACGCTGATTTCGCATTCCAGATCGAGCGCCTGCTCGGCCACTGCGGGCCGCTTGCCGATGCTTTTCCATGCAGAAGCGATGGACTCCTCGTTTGCGGGTGAATCGAGCCCGATCCGTGCCTGACCGCGGCCGTCGTATCCGCCGCGTCCGATCTTCAGAAAGACGCTTCCGCCGAGCGCAGCAACGGCCTCTTGCAGCTCCGCCTCGCTACGCACCACACGAAATGCCCCTACAGGAAAGCCCTCATCGGCGAGCCACTGCTTTTGAAGAGTCTTGTCCTGGATAATGCGAATGGGTTCGACTCCGGGGCGAAGCGGAGCAATACGCGCCACTTCCGTAAGAGCATCAACGCCGATCTGTTCGATCTCCAGCGTGACTACATCCGCTCCCGTCGCCAGCCGCCGCGCAGCAACTGTGTCGTCCCAGCGACCGACGATCGTCTCATCCACCACGAAGCTGGCCGGACAAGCCGGTTCGGGGTCCATCACTCGGACGCGGTAGCCCATGGTACGCGCGGCCATGGCCGTCATGCGTCCTAATTGGCCACCGCCCAGGATCGCGATGAGCCCGCCGGGCAGAACGATCGATGGCCTTTCCTGTTGCTTTGGATCGGAGAAACCGCTCACCCCGGCAGCTCCTGCTCCAGATTCTGATCGAGTACTTCCTGGGTGCGAGCCGCCCGCCACGCCGCCAGCCGTCCGTAAAGGGCAGCGTCGGTCGTGGCCAGAATCTCCGCGGCGAGCAAGGCGGCATTGGCTGCGCCCGCCTTTCCAACCGCTAACGTCCCAACCGGCACACCCTTCGGCATCTGAACAATCGAGAGCAGCGAGTCCATGCCGTTGAGTTGGGTAGCTGCCACCGGCACTCCCAGCACGGGGACCAGCGTCTTGGCCGCCAGCATTCCCGGCAAGTGTGCCGCGCCGCCTGCCCCCGCAATAATGACACGCAAGCCACGCGGCCGTGCCGTTTCGGCGTACTGAAACAGCAGGTCCGGTGTCCGATGCGCACTTACGATGCGCGCTTCATGCGGAATCTCAAGCGCACGCAAAATATCCACGGCCGCCGAAAGTGTTTCATAATCGCTCCGGCTGCCCATCACCACGCCCACCAGTGGGTGTTCGCTCATATGGCTGATTATACGAGGACTCGGAAAGTCAGCAGAAAATGAAAGCGCACATACTCCTTGAGTGGAAGCCATCGTGCGCGTATCAATGCCTGTGCCATGCTTCGATGGCCACTTCAATCACCGCGAATACCACGCTGGCAGCGGCCAGAAACCCCTTGGCCCGCTGCCAGTTCTGCTCATGGTGCTCAAGACGGCGCTCCAGATCCGCAATGCGTCCGCCATTGCCGTCGCCCATCAAACCAGTCATCTGGGTCTTCAGGACGCTCAGGTCGCTCAGCACCTGTGCTTCGAATTCATTCATCATCCGCATCTGCCAGACTCCATCTGACCCTCAATCTCCGGGAACGATCCTGGTTACGATCCAAGTGGCAAGTTGAGGAACAACGCTCTAGAAAACTCTGAGTAGTTGGGCGGCGTCGCGCCATCATACATCCGGGTGTAGAACCGGTCGTTCGCTGTTTCGCGCGAGAAGG
>JBARBP010000259.1:0-9871 GCA_049793195.1 Occallatibacter sp.
ACGGGGAAGAGCGCGGCGCGGGCTTCGTGAGTGAACATGTGGAAGCCGGGGGTGTCGACGAGATTGATCTTGGCGCCCTGCCACTCAGCAAAGGCGACGGCGTTCTGCATGGTAATGCCGCGGGCTACTTCTTCTTCGTCGTAGGCGGTTGTGGCCGAGCCGTCTTCCACACGGCCCTGCGTGGGGGTCATCTTTGCGGCATGCAGCAGAGCGGCGATTAGGGTGGTTTTGCCGCTGTGCGCATGCCCCACTACAGCTACGTTACGGATCTCACTTCCCTGGTACGTTTTCATGGGTTTCTCCTTAAGCTCTGGGGGATGGTACTGGGGTTCAAATGGAATGGAAGGCCGCGCATAGAGAGGGACAGGGACCGCGGGGGGACGTCGTTGAAGGCGTCCAGGTGGCCAGATTTGCTGGCCAAGGCTCCGGGTCTGCCGTCTACCTCATCCATTGAAAGAGGTCTCGGGTGAAGAGGGTCTCGGGCCGGCGCAAGGCAGATTAGCAGAGGGAGAATCCGCCAGGCGTTCTTTACCAAAGAGCGGATGCTATCACAGCCGGAGTGTGAACGTCCTGTGACAGGAGGCACGACACAGGGGTTAGAGATCAGGGATCAAGGGTTAAGGAGGGCCGACCTTAGCCACAAAATCAAAAACGCGGCAAGGCCTCGGCCACCCATACTGTAGCCGACTTTCAAAAAGTGCTTCGCAATTGGGTCTTAAGTCGCTTACACTGCTGGGGTCCGCTACAGTGCGGCTTCCCGCCCGTTGAGCATGAGCGTTCGCAGTTGGTCTCGATCGGGTTCTTCCCCCAATGGACAACCTGAACCAAGAAAACACATGGAGGTGAGTATGAGTTTGCCCGCATCTGCGTCCGCACCGTCTCCCGAACATATTCTTCAATTAGGCCTGTCGTTCTGGGCCTCGAAGACCCTGCTGAGCGCGGTGGAGATGGAAGTCTTCACCGAGCTCGCGAAGCATCCTGAAGACCTGAATACACTGACCGGCCGATTGGGACTGCATCCGCGTTCGTCGCGCGATTTTCTAGACACGCTGGTGGCTCTCGGGTTTCTGGAGCGCAAGGACGGAATCTACTCGAATACGCCGTCGACTGACTTGTTTCTGGACAAGCACAAGCCGTCTTATATCGGCGGAATGTTGGAGATGGCCAATCGGCGGTTGTATCCGCACTGGAGCCACCTGACGACGGCGCTCAGAACTGGGCAGCCGCAGGGTGAGGGGGGGCCAAGCGCGGAAACCTTTGCCGCGCTTTACGCCGATCCGGCGCGGCTGAAGGGGTTTCTGCGCGCCATGACAGGAGTGAGCCGCGGGGGCAATCTGGCAATTGCAGCGCAGTTTCCCTGGGCGAAATACAAGACGGTGGTTGACGCCGGTCCGGCGCAGGGCGATCTGCTGGCGCAGGTCGCTCTCAAAAACACGCACCTGTCAGGAACTGGATTCGATCTTCCTGAGGTTGGACCAATCTTTGAAGAGTACATGGAGGCCAACGGTTTGTGCTCGCGTGTGCAGTTCAAGCCGGGAAATTTCTTCACCGACCCGCTTCCCAAGGCCGACGTGATCATGATGGGACACATTCTGCACGATTGGAATCTCGATGAGAAGCGGATGCTGATCGCGAAGGCCTACGATGCGCTGCCCACTGGCGGCGCGCTGCTGGTGTATGAGGCGATCATCGACGACGACCGGTCGAAGAACGCGTTTGGCCTGCTGATGAGCCTCAACATGCTGATCGAGACGCCAGGGGGCTTTGACTACACCGGCGCGGACTGCATGGGCTGGATGAAGGATGCCGGCTTCAAAGAGGCGCGCGTGGAGCACCTGGTCGGTCCAGATTCGATGGTGATGGGGATCAAGTAAATTCTGACTGACCGTCTGGGGAGCGGCGGTGAGCTCCCCATGCTAACTGAAGCCGTCAGGCGTGTGCTCTGGAGCGGCGGGCGGAGGCGCGTGCAGGGTGAGGAATCGAATGAAGGGCCGCGACAACGGCGGCTGGGTTCCTGGCAATTACGGTCAGAAAGGCCCTGGCCGAAGATTCAGGGGTGCGGCGTCCGCCTTCCCAATGCTTGACCGCGTCGAGCGAGAAGCCGAATGTGTCTGAGAAACGGGCCTGGGTCATCTTCAAACGCTTTCTTATGCCTTTGACATCGACCTTTGCGGGCAGATTGACTTTGTAACCGGCGGTCTCTCCGGCCAGGAAGGTGTCCACTTCGTCGAGTCCGGTCATCAGAGTGTCAAACATCTTCGTCATGGCTTACCTCCTGTATTTCGCAAAGATTTCATCGGCACGTTTGGCAAGATCGTTGCGCTCTTTCTTTGTAAGGTTTTCTTTTTCGTTCTTCGCATACGCGGTGACGAGGAAAATAGGAAAAGCCTCGCTGCGCAGGATATAAACCACCCGCGCACCGCCGCGTTTTCCCATGCCGCTACGTCCAACGCGCACCTTACGGAATCCGCCGGTACCCTGCATCAGTTCGCCGCACTCCGGGTCCGACGCCACCATCAATACGATCCGCTCGCGCTCCGCCCCGCTGAAGATTGCCTCGGCTACTCTGAGATAACCCGGCATCTCGACGAGGGTTTGCACTTTTTTACTTGTACTCCATTGGACACCTTATGTCAAGGAACCTCGGCCTTGCTACACTTTGAGCGGCGGGCCGACATACTGCATTTCGTAACGGCTCAAGAGCTCCGCGTCCATTTGTGGGCCGTTGGGGATGGCGACGGCGCGGAAGAACTCTTCCATCTTGCCAGCGGGCGTGAATGTAATGAGCATTTGGCTAGGTTTTTCGCCGACTGCGCAGAATGCGTGCGGGATCATGTGCGGGCCCAGGACTGATTCCCCTGTATGCAGCAGCTTGCGTTCTTCGCCGACCTGGAAGAGCACCGAGCCTTCGATAACATAGAACCACTCATCCTGATGAAGGTGGAAGTGAACGGGCGGACCGCCTTTGAGGAGGTTCTGGTGCTCGATGGCGAAGATTGTGCCGCCGCTGTCGCGGGTCGGGACTTTGAAGAGGATGGTGCTGAAGCCGAGCGAGTGGTGTTCGCTAAAGCGATCCTGGCCGGCGCCGACGACATGGATCTCGGTGGAGGGCTGGGCGGCTCGTTCGAGTGCGAAGGTCTTGAAGGATGCAGCGGGAAGCAGGGCGCTTGCAGCTTTGAGAAACAAACGGCGCTTCATGAACTCCTCCGATGGGGACGGTGCGGTTGGCATTGAGCCTCTTCGGCGCAGTGTGTGGATGCGAACGTCGGGCGCTGAGAGCGTGGGGAAGAATCGATCCTGGCATCCGGTGACGAGAGAATACATTGCTGTGGGTCTGGCGCGCGATCCTTTTCCAGTTGATTTCAATTCGGGAGCTTCTCTGGCGGTCGTAGGCCCGATGCTTAGCGCAGGAGCGCCAGCAGGCTGGAGTAGTCGTCGGTCCAGAGATGGACGTTGGGATTTTCAACGGGCTCTCGAACGTGGCTTGCGACCGCGGGCAGTGAGAAGAACTCCGCGTTGTCAGTCAGCAGCATCCATGTCGAGCTAAACGCGCCGGTCTCCGAATTAGCGGCGCTGGAAACGCGCATGGCCTTCATATTTGCGGCTTCGGCTAGCAACGCAATTTCAGGCGCAAGATCAACGTGCTGATTGGAGATGTGAAAAGCAAGAATCCCGCCCGGCGCGAGATGGTGCTTGTAGAGTGCGACGGCCTGCGTGGTGAGCAGATGGAGTGGAATAGCATCGCCGGAGAATGCATCGATTACAAGTACGTCGAAGTTTTGAGGGGGCTGGACGGCAAGGGAGGTCCGCGCGTCGCCTTCGACAACGCTGATCGTGGCAGCCGAGTCGCGAAGATAGGTGAACAGATTGTGAGCGATGGGCGGGACGGCTGGATTGATCTCGTAAAACTCGATTCGATCGCCGGGCTGACCGTAGGCTGCGATGGTTCCAACGCCGAGCCCGATCACACCGATATTTCGTGCGCGCCCTACGCAACATTGGTGCAGCGCAATGCCGACGCCCGAATCATCGGCGTAATACGTTGTTGGTGTGCGCCTTAGATCCGGGGAGAAAATTTGAGTGCCGTGCTGGATGGTGCCGTTCAGCAGGGTGCGCTCGATAGCCCCGGGATATCGAATGGCCTGGCGGACACGAAGGCTGCCGTAGAAGTTGCGGATGGCCAATGGGGTGTCTCGCCGGTAGGCGGCATTGAGCATGAAGACCAGCGCAACCAGCAGAATGCTGGAAGTCGACCATAGAAGCCGCTGTGGCCAACCGCCGGACCAATTGACAGCAAGCGCCAGCAGGGCGGTCACGAGAAATGTGAGGACCAGATCGTAATTGTTCGCGAAGATGAGCGGAGACGCGATGCCGACGAAGAAGGATCCGAGCGCGCCACCCGCGGCAAAGAAGAGATAGAAGAGTGTGGACTCCGACGATCGCTGCGGCCGCAGCGCGTACGCCTCGCTATGACAAAACAAGCAGGAGATGAATACTTCGAGAAGAAAGAACGCAATTCCGACTCGAATTGGCAAGGACACATCCACCTGGGAGAGCATGTAGGCCAGGCCCGCGAGCATCACGACGAGCAAGCGCGTAATGATGGCGCGCGGCAGCAACCTTGGAAACTGGAATGCCAGAATCAGAGTGAGGAGATAAACAGCGAGCGGCAGAATCCACAGCAAGGGGATGGCGGCGATGTTGGCGGTTAGATAGCTTGTGACCGCGCTCAACTGCATGGCCGCACCCATGGGCAAGAGGATCCAAAGCAGCTTGTGATTGAGCGGAGCGGGCAAGCCTTGCGATTTGCCTACCTCTGCTGGCTGTCGAGGGACCTGGGTTTGCGCGCGAGTTGTCCAGGTGAGCGCGGCAAAGAGAAGAGCGAAAGCGGCGAAGCCAGAGCACCAGATAAGACGTTGTGCATGGAGGGTGAAGTGGGGTTCGATAAGCGTGGGGTAGAGCGCGAGGGCGAGTAACGAGGCAAGATTAGAGAGCGCGTAGAGACGCCAGGGAATGCCGCTGGATTGAAGGCGGGCCAGCCGCACCTGCAACAGCGGGCTGGTTGCGCCGAGCATGAGGAATGGAAGTCCGATTGTGATGCTGAGCGCGAAGAAGATTGAAGCGATGGGATTTGCCGAGCGCAGTGGAATGGACTGGATCGACCAGGCGATGGCGGAAGCAGTGGCAAGCAGTAGAAGGACGAGATGGAGAACCCAATGCGAACGATGGGCGAACCAGTGCGCGTAGAGATAGGCGAGGAGCAAGGCTGTCTGAAAGAAAACGAGACAGGTGATCCAGACCGCGGCTGAGCCACCAAGCGCGGGAAGGAGTTGTTTGGCGGCAATGGGCTCGACGAGGAAGAGAAGAAACGAGGCGAGAAAGACGGCGGTTGCAAAGAGGGAGCGCGGATGATTCATTGGTAACTCAATCGACCGACTTTTTGAATTGGCGATGAGTTAGATAGCGACGGTCGCCGGCAATATATCTTCCACATCGACCCACTGCGTTGGGTAGTTGCCAGTGTAGCAGGCAGTGCAGTAGCCGTTGTGCTCCGAGCCGTCGCAGGCTTTGAGGAGGCCTTCGAGCGACAAGTATGCCAGCGAATCGGCTTCGATAAAGCGGCGGATCTCTTCGACCGAGTTGTTGGCGGCGATCAGTTCTCTTTTGCTGGGTGTATCCACGCCGTAGAAGCAGGGCGAAATTGTGGGCGGGCAACTGATGCGGAGATGGACCTCCTTCGCTCCCGCCCCGCGAACCATGCGCACAATCTTTCGGCTTGTCGTCCCGCGGATAATGGAGTCGTCGATGAGGATGACGCGCTTGCCTTCCAGCAGATTGTGGACTGGGTTGAGCTTGAGGCGAACGCCGAAATCGCGGACACGCTGCTCGGGTTCAATGAAGGTGCGTCCGACATAATGATTGCGGATGAGGCCGAGCCGGAAACGGATGCCGCTTTCTTCCGCGTAACCCAGAGCCGCCGTTACGCCGGAATCGGGGACAGGGACCACGAGGTCCGCAGGCACGCCGGACTCACGGGCGAGTTGGCGGCCCATCTGGTCGCGGCTCTCCTGTACCCAGCGGCCAAAGATGCGGCTGTCGGGGCGGGCGAAGTAGACATGCTCAAAGATGCAACTGGTTTGCGTGACGCCGGTCGCGTATTGGCGGCTCGTCACGCCGTCGTCCGTCACCATGACCAGTTCGCCGGGAAGCACGTCGCGCAGATATTCGGCGCGGAGCAGATCGAAGGCGCAGGTTTCGCTGGCAAAAATAATCGTGTCGGGCGCGCCGGGGTTTTTGATGCGGCCCATGGAAAGCGGCCGGAAGCCGCGCGGATCGCGGGCGGCGAAGATGCGGTCGCGGGTCATCATGACAATGGAGAACGCGCCATCGATCTGGGAGAGCGAGTCGGCAATGGCGTCCACGAGTGTCGAGGATTCAGAGTGGGCAATGAGCTGGACGATGATTTCGGAATCAGAGGTGGTTTGGAAGTAGGCGCCTTCGCGCTCGAGGCGGGCACGGATGTTGCCAAGGTTGACGAGGTTCCCGTTGTGGGCGATAGCGATAAGGCCCTTGGTGGAGTCGACGCGAATAGGCTGGGCGTTGAGCAGAGCCGAGTCGCCGGTTGTCGAATAGCGAGTGTGGCCGATGGCCATTGTGCCGGGGAGCTTGGCGAGAACGTCATCGGTGAAGATCTCCGAGACCAGTCCCATGCCCTTGATGTTGGCGAGTCGTTGACCGTCGGCGGTGGCAATGCCGGCCGACTCCTGACCTCGATGCTGCAGCGCGTAAAGACCGAGGTAGGCCTGGCGGGCGGCGTCGGGGTGGCCGTGGATGGCGATGACACCGCATTCTTCGCGGAGCGTGTCGCCATCGGCAACATTGGACATTGGACAGTGGTCAGTGGTCAGTGGCTCGGGACTTTCATCGATGCCTGCGACTCCCTGGTAGAGGAGTTTCTTCATGCCAGAACCTCGCCGTGGAGAGTGGCTTCCAGAGCTGAAGACCAAGGCATGCGGAGTGAGGCAAGTGATGCGGAGATCATGGACTGCCGGTAGACGTTGATTTCGAGGCGATCGCCACCGGTGACACCGATGCGTGCGGCGAAGTAGCCGTACCCGTCGGCCAGTTCTTCGATGGCGGCAACCCGGTTCGGATCGGCGGTGACGATCATAGTGGAGGCCGGCTCGGCGAAGACGCCAAAGAGCGGATGCGCCATGAGGGACTGATCCTGATCGACCCTGGCGCCAATTCCCAGTGGGAACGCCGCTTGAGCGAGGGCAACGGCGATGCCGCCGTCGGAGATGTCGCGGGCAGAGCGGATGAGCTGCCGATCTGCGAGGACGGCAAGCAGGGTGTGGAGATCGGCTTCTGCTTCGAGATCGAGCGGAGGCGGCTGACCCCAGGTGCTGCCGAGAACCGCGTGGGCGTACTCCGAGGAGCCAAAGACGACCAACTCAGCATTGGCGGAGGCATCGGTCTCCGTAGCGTCTTCGGGACGAATAAGGAGGGGATTGCCAAGAACAGGGGTGAGCGGGTCGGCATTGGCTTCCACCGGTTCCACCGGAAAGGGCACCGGGAGATCTGGATCGGGCTGCTTGCCGGCTGGAACTGGCCAAAGCAGCAGAATGGCGTCGCCTGTACGTTGAAAGTGTGCGGGCACGGCCTTGGTTACGTCGTTGAGAATGCCGACGATGCCCAGAACCGGCGTAGGATAGATGCCTTCGCCGCGGGTCTCGTTATAGAGAGAAACGTTGCCGCCGGTGATCGGCGTCGAGAGAGCCGTGCAGGCTTCGGCAATGCCGTCGATGGCCGACGAAAGCTGGGCCATGATCTCCGGCTTTTCCGGGTTGCCGAAGTTGAGGCAGTTGGTGGCAGCCACAGGAATTGCGCCGGTGGAGGCAACCTTGCGGGCAGCTTCCGCCACGGCGTGCATTGCGCCGAGCTTTGGATTGAGATACGCCCAGCGGCCATTGCCGTCGAGCGCCATTGCCAGTCCGCGCTCTCCTGTTCCCGGTTCCCCGCTTCCTGTTCCCTTGATCCGCATCACCCCGCCTTCATCGCCAGGCCCGATGACGGTGTTGGTCTGCACCATGGTGTCGTACTGCTCGTGAACCCAGCGCTTGGAGCATACGTTGGCGCTCGCGAGTAACTTGATCAGGTCGGCCGTGAAGTCGCGGTCTTTCGCGAGTTTCGCGAGAGCCTCCTCCGGCGGATCGTGCGGCAGGGGGCAGTTCCAAATGCCGACGGGCCGGTGATAAAGCGGTGCGTCGTCGGTGAGAGATTGATTGGGAATGTCGGCGACCAGCTCGCCATGGTGCCGGATGCGCAGGCGGGACTCAGGCTTGACCGTACCTACGATGACGCCGTCCAGGCCCCATTTTTCAAATACGCTCAGCACTTCGTGCTCGCGGCCTTTTTCGGCGACCAGCAACATGCGTTCCTGGCTCTCGGAGAGCATGATTTCGTAGGAGGTCATGCCGGTTTCGCGCTGCGGAACGAGGTCGAGTTCCACATCGAGACCCACGGCGCCTCGCGCGCCCATTTCGCAAGTGGAGCAGGTGAGGCCGGCTGCGCCCATGTCCTGGATGCCGACGATGGCGCCGGTCTGCATGGCTTCAAGGCAGGCCTCCATCAGCAGCTTTTCCATGAAGGGGTCGCCCACCTGGACGTTGGGGCGCTTGGCCTCGGTTCCCTCATGGAACTCCTCGCTGGCCATGGTTGCGCCGTGGATGCCGTCACGGCCGGTCTTCGCTCCGACATAGATGACGGGGTTGCCGGCGCCGGTGGCCTTGCCGTAAAAGATTTCGTCGATGCGCACCATGCCGAGAGCGAATGCGTTGACCAGCGGATTGCCGCTGTAACAGGCCTCGAACTTGGTTTCTCCGCCAAGGCAGGGCACGCCGAAGCAGTTGCCGTAACCGGCGATGCCGCTCACCACGCCCTCGACGATGGAGTGGTTTTTCGTAACAAGTTTTCGCTCTTCCGCGGATTCTCCGGGCTCATCGGTGATGGGGCCAAAGCGGAGAGAGTCCATGACGGCCAGCGGCCGTGCGCCCATGGTGAAGATGTCGCGCAGAATGCCGCCGACCCCGGTGGCCGCGCCCTGAAAGGGCTCGATGTAGCTGGGGTGGTTGTGCGACTCGATTTTGAAGGCGCAGGCCCAGCCGTCGCCAACGTCGATGATGCCGGCGTTCTCGCCGGGCCCCTGGACGACGCGGTCGCTCTTGGTAGGCAGGCGCTTAAGATGAACGCGGCTCGACTTGTAGGAGCAATGTTCGCTCCACATCACGGAATAAATGCCGAGTTCGGTCAGGGAAGGCACGCGACCGAGCGCCGCAAGAATACGCTCGTACTCGTCAGCTGTGATGCTGTGCGCGGCAAGCAACTGCGGGGTGACGGAGGCTGGGTCAGGAACGACTGCGGAGGGGGCAGTAGTCATCACGGTTGCCTTCATTGTCGCACGGGAGTCATGATCGAGGGCTGCGGCGCAGGTGTGGAAAGCGGGGATCGAACACCGGCAGGCTCGATCGCGGCACTTAAGGCAATCCGGGTAGTCCGTAAGATGAACAGTTCAGAGTGTGGCGTCGCCGCCAAGGCCTGTGCGATACTTTTCAAGCAGGCCCCCACCCCAAGCCGGGATGGCGGAACTGGCAGACGCAGCGGACTCAAAATCCGCCGACCCTTGCGGTCATGGGGGTTCGACCCCCCCTCCCGGCACCATAGCTTTTAAATCAACGGTTTAGGGGTCGTTCTAAGAGTCGTTCTAAGAAATCTCACCGGATAACCGGAATTCTCGGTATTAAGCGGTGAGGCAAGAACGATGGCACTACCGAAGTTCACCATATACAAGCACGTCAAACTAGAGTACGGC
>JBARBP010000260.1:0-13331 GCA_049793195.1 Occallatibacter sp.
AAGTCCACGTGTTGCAGGGCGAGCGGCCCTTGGCAGCGCAGAACCGCACGCTGGGCAAATTCAAGCTGGCGGGGATTCCTCCGGCGCCGCGTGGAGTGCCGCAGATCGAGGTCACGTTTGACATCGATGCGAACGGCATTTTGAACGTGACGGCGAAAGACATGGCCACGGGCAAGGACACGCGCATTCAGATCACCTCGAGCTCGGGTCTCTCGAAAGAAGAGGTCGAGAAGATGGCGAAGGAAGCGGAGGCGCATTCGGCCGAGGACAAGGAGAAGCGCGAGGAGATTGATGCGCGCAACTCGCTGGACGGCATGGTCTACAACATCGAGAAGATGTTGAAGGACGGCGGCGACAAGATCCAAGGTCCGGAAAAGGGAGAAGTGGAGACAGTGCTTACGGAATCGAAGAAGGTTCTGGAGGGCACGCCGACTTCGGCCGAGCTGAAGGCCGCGCACGAGAAGCTGACGCAGGCTAGCCATAAGTTGGCCGAAGTGATGTATAAGGCCAACGCGGCGTCTGCGGCGGCAGGGGCTGCACCGGGAGGGGCTGCTGGGGAACCGGCGGCTGAGGCTAAGAAGGACGAAGGTGTGATCGACGCGGAGTACGTGGACGTGGATGAGAAGAAGTGAAGCGGAGCTTGCAGAGTGAGCTCGCGTTGAAGCGCGGTTAGCAAATTAGCGGGGTGGGCGACGATTCGTCGTCCACCCCGCGTTGTTCATTACCAACACCATGAGCCTTTCCCGAGAATGTGCTCAGGTTTCCGGCGGAAGTCATGCGCTAGAAGGTACCGAGAATCCAGTAGGATGTACTGAGATAAGAAAACACACATGGCAACGACTCAAAACAAAGATTATTACGCGACGCTTGGGGTAAAGAAGACGGCCTCTTCGGATGAGATTCGCAAGGCATTTAGGAAGGCTGCGCGCAAATATCATCCGGACGTGAATCCGGGGGACAAGAAGGCGGAGGAGAAGTTCAAAGAGATCTCCGAGGCCAACGATATTCTGGGCGACGAGAAGAAGCGGAAGGTGTATGACCAGTTGGGATTCTACTCCGACCAGATTGACCCGGCGCAGGCGGAGGCCTATGCGCGGCAGCAACGTGCGGGGGCGGGGGGGGGCGGACGTTCGCAGGTGGACTTCGACGGCTTCGATTTTTCTGGGTTTGGCGGGCCGGGACATCAGGCAGGGCAGCAGGGCAGCGCGGGGTGGGGGGGCAGCTTCAAGGACATTTTCTCGGGAATCTTTTCCGGGGCACAGCATCCGCAGCAGCAGCAAGGGCCGCGGGCGGGGACCGATCTGGAATACCAGGCAACGGTGGATTTCTGGACAGCGATTCGCGGCGGCCAGGCGCGCATCCAGATTAACCGGCAGGAGGCTTGCCCGACTTGTCACGGACAGGCGCATACTGGCGGCGCGATGCAGTGCCCGGAGTGCAATGGCACCGGCCAGGTGACGCAGATGGGCGGGCGGATGAAGTTCAACATTCCTTGCCCGCGCTGCGGTGGGACGGGACGCACCTCGAATGAGTGCGGGACATGCCGGGGCGAAGGCACGGTTACGCGGACTGAAACAGTGGATTTCCGCATCAAGGCGGGGACGCGCGACGGGCAGCGGATTCGGCTGCAGGGCAAGGGCAATGCGGGAGTGAACGGCGGGCCGGCGGGCGATCTGTTTCTGATTGTGCGCACGGGGACGCATCCGGTGTTTACGCGGGTAGGCGACGATATTCAGTTGACCGTGCCGGTGACGGTGGCGGAGGCTTCGCTGGGCGCGAAGGTGGACGTGCCGACGATTGATGGGCGGGCGCAGTTGAAGATTCCTCCGGCTACGCAGAGCGGTCAGAAGCTGAGGATGCGCGAGCGCGGAGTTGAAAATGCGCAAAGGCCGGAGCAGCGCGGCGATCAGATTGTGACCATCGACGTCGTAGTGCCGCATTTGCAGGATGAGCGCAGCCGGGAGATTATGCGCGAGCTGGCGAAACTGAATCCGCAGGATCCGCGGGTGTCGCTGTTTGAAAAAGGCAGTGCGCAGTGAACCGTGCGCAGTGGACATGTGCCGAGATGTTTACTTTTCTTACGGGGCAGTTACGGTAAGCTGGATCGAGAAAATCCATGGCGGCGAAACGCAAATCGAAGGGCGCGTACATGATTTCGGCGGTGGCCGAGATGTACGAGATCCATCCGCAGACGCTGCGGCTGTACGAGCGAGAAGGACTGCTGAAGCCGTCACGCACCGAAGGAAATACGCGGCTCTATACCGATGAGGACCTGGAGCGGCTCGAGTTCATCCTGAACCTGGCGCGGGACCTGGGCGTAAACATCGCGGGGATCGCCATCATCTTGCAGATGCGGGAACGGATGGAAGAGATGAACCGGCAGATGCAGAGCTTTGTTGAGTACGTACGGACGGAGATGCTGACGCGGTTCCAGCAGGCTGCGCCTTCTTCGGGCGCGGCGATTGTGCCATTGCGCAGGCCGGTGGTAGTGGCCAAACCGGCGACGTCGCGCAAGGGCTGAGACTCATTTTTGCGTGAAGCTCATTCCGCGACTTTGCGGAGCCTTCCTTCCGGTAGAAACTCGTAAAGGTCGCCGCGATAGCGCGTGAGGCGCGAGCCGGAATAGCTCCTGACCCAGAAACAAAATCCCATGAAATCTCGCAGAGGATAGAGCCACGCCTTACGCATAGCAGGGCTGTCTTTGACCACGCAGCCGGCAACCAGCAGGCATAGGAGCACGCGATCGAGGAGCGTGAATGCGAGCAGCGCCAGACCAAGGAAGAGGTGTCCGGTGACGCCGAAAACCGCAAGGGCGAGCAGGCCAAAGGGAACAGCATAGGTCAACAATTCGCCGATATGGCCAGCAGGCCTGGAGAAGCGGGTGCTGGTGGCCCAACCTTGTTGGTGGGCGATGCTCTTTTTGAAGGCTCCGTTCAGGACATGATGCTCGACAATGTAGGTCGATAGGATGACTTTTTCGCGGGCTTTGAGGGCGGTCCAGTTTCCGAGGACAAAATCATCCGCATAGTAGTAGGAAATTGGCTCAAAGCCGCCGATTTTTTCGACGGTGCTCTGGCGCACGACCATGGAGGGTCCGAGGGCGAATTTCATGCCCTCGACCATGTTGGCGACGAGGACGCCGGAGGCCATTTCGACGCTCATGCCCATGGCCTCGAGTTGCGCCCAGATTCCATGGCGGGTGACGCCGCGGTAGAGGCAGGTGACCAGGCCGACGCTGGGATCGGCGAGGGGGGCGACGACCGAGGCGAGGTAGTCGGGACCGACGCGCACATCGCTGTCGTTGGTGACGAGGATGGGATATTTGGCCTCGCGGCGCATGATTTCGAACGAGAATGTGCGGGCATTGGGCCAGGGGGGCTCGCCGCAGGTGAGGATGCGGGCACTGACCTTGGGAAAGCGAGCGGCAACACGACGCGCCGCCTCGAGGCCCAGGTCGTTGCTGTGGCGGGCGCAAAAGAGGATTTCGTATTCCGGGTAGTCCTGCACGAAGAAGCTGGCGAGGTTTAGTTCGAGGTCGGGTTCGTCGCCGTGCAAGGCTTTCATGATGCTGACCGGGGGGCGAAAGGAGCTTGGTGTCTGCTCTGAGGCGGCGCGGCGAAAGCGGAGGACGGCTATAAGAACCAACAGGCTGTAAACGGTCGAGGTGACCACTCCGAAGACGGCAAAGGCGCCCAGAGCGAGAGAAACAATGTGGCCGAAGGTCATGGTGACAGGTTCGATCTCAAAGCCCAGTTTGCATGCGATTCGCCTTCCCCGGGGCTTTGGGCGAGGATGCCAAAGAAGCGCTGCGCAACGGGGATTCTACTATAGCGGGCGGTCGGTCCAGAGGGTTTTGTCGGCCAGGGATTGGACGGGATAGAGGCGGCCGGCCAACAACTGCTCGACTTTGGTCTGATCGGGGTCCTCGGCAAAGAGCCACTTGCGCTCGCCGGTTCCCCACATCTGGGAGAGCTGGTTTTCGCCGATGTCGATCCTAGGGGCGTCGGGGTAGCAGGAACCCCAGAGGAGCGTGGAGCCTTCGCCATGCTGGCCGCATTGCTGGGTCACGATGAGGGTGAGCCTGGGACCAAAAAACTTGTGTGTGTAGAAGATGACGGAGGAGCCGGAGGACTGGTCGCCGTAGACGATGAAGGTGTCATTGGGCGTGCCTTTGGCGATGATGGTGTCGGCCATGGGCTTGGAACTGAGCATGGGCGCGAAGCGCGCGAAGGCGATGTGGGCGGCGATGAGGAAAACCGTCATGGTGAGGGCCACGCTGATGGTTGCGGCCAGGTGATTCTTTTTCAAGCGCAAGACCCAGCCGGCGAATGGCCCGATGAGCAGAGCGACGGCGGCCAAGATGGCGGGGAGGCGCAGAGCCGCGAACGACGGGCCGGTGAGGTCGAAGAGGTGGGACATGGAGAGGGTGTAGTCGCCCACGCCGCGATGAGCCAACAGGGTGCCGATGTCGGGGACAAAGGGGAGATTGCGGGAGGTCCAGAGGCCCCAGCCCAGGGCGATGGCGGAAAGGAGACCGATGACGGCGAAGGCAGCCTGCGCGCCGGTTAGCCACTTGGTGGAAAGCAGGGAGCCGCTGTCCGGGGGCGCGCCGTTGGGAGCGCGGTTTTCTTCAATGCCAGCTATGACGCCGGCAATAAGGATGAAGAGCGGCGTCCAGACGGGGAAGGTGTAGTACTCCTGGTTTGTGGACAGGGAGAAAAAGAATAACGTCCAGCCGGAGAAGAGCGAGAGGAGCCAGATGGTGCGGACGCGGAACTTGAGGCGGGCGACGTAGCTGGCGACATCGTCGCGGATGGCGTTGTCGAGGTAGAAGTCGACAGTTTGCCCGGCCTCGCGATGGAGGTGCTGGAGCCAACTGTGGCGCGTCTTCCAGGCGGCGAAGAAGGCGGCGGGGAGGAACAGGCTCCATGGGAAAAGCCAGGCGAGGTGGGCCAGCCAATACATGGAATAGGGCATCTTGTTGTAGTCGTGCGGATAGCGCTGGCCGAAGAAGCGGAGGACGTGCTCGTTGATAAAGAAGAAGTAGAAGAAGCCGTGGACGTTGCCCAGGGTGGGGTGATTGCCAATAGCGTGTCCCTGGTCAGGATTGTAGATGCCGTCGAGGATGTGCCAGGGAGCGGCGATGAGCAGGAACAGCAGTGTTCCGGAGACGGGCTTAAGCACACGCCAGCGACGCCATTGGCCGGTGAGCATCAGGTAGGGAACGGCGGCTCCGATAAAGAAGACGGGCGCGATGAGCCCCTTGGTGAGGGTGGCCAGGGCGACGCCGGCGTAAACCCAATAAAAGCGATTGGGGCGGTTGTCTTCGAGGCCGGTGATGAGGGCGTAGAGGGCGAGGAGGAGGAAGAAGCTGAGTTCGGCCTCGGGAATGATGAAGCGTGTAAAGAGAAACGGGCCGACAGAGGTGAGGACGGCGAGGCCGGCATAAAGGCCGGCGCGCTGCCCCCAGGCGCGGCGTGCCCAGAGCCAGGCGAGCCAGGTAAGGCCGAGCATGGCGAGCGAGTTGGGCAGGTGGGTGGCAAAGGTGTTCTGGCCGAAGATCTTGAATGTGCCGGCGACGATCCAGTAGGGCAGCGGGGGTTTCTCAATGTAGCGGATTCCGTCGATCTTTCCGGTAATCAGGTCGCCGGTTTCCGCCATGTGCTGCGCGACCTGGGCATGGGCGGCGTCGACGTCATCAAGCAGAGGGGGCGTAAAAAGGGAGGCAAACTGCACAGCGGCAAAGATGGCTGCCAGAAGCAGCCAGACAGCAAGCGTGGAGGGCGCTGGCGTTGGGCGATTGAGAGTCTTCGTATCTGTGATCATCGCTGGGTTGGCCATTTGCAATAAGGATAGCAGGGGGTAGGCGCCGGAGGCGCCAGTTGTCAGTTGTCAGTGGTCAGTGGTCAGGGATCAGAGAAGCGGGGGACTCGGGACTTGGGATCAGGGATCAGAAAGGCTGAGAACTGGGAAATCGCTACGGCGGACGCTTTTGGCTTGTTTCTACTACGATAGGCTGACTCAATTCGCAATTTTGGTCTGGCTTTGGGTGGAGGTTTTTGGTTTTTTCAGAATGTGCTTGCAAATGTAGGGATATATGCCGACGAAAAGAGGGAAAAGTCGGTGGTTTGTGTTCTTTATTTCTATTTTGTCGGGATTGAGGCCGACGGAATGGGAGGTGAATGGACGTCTTGGGCAGGGAGCGGGAAGGCAGCAGGTTAGGGGGATGGCGATTGGAAGGATTCCTCGGTTTTTGTGCTAATTCTATGCTACGGAAGTTCACAAGGGGGATGCCTCAGATCGAATAACTTCGAGCGCCAAAACTTCCGCATCGTCGGTGACACGCCCGAAACCCCGGAATGCGTCGTTCCGGAGCTCGATTTAATACTCGGCGAGAATGTGCGCAATGCCATTTGACGGAATTACCCAGCACAAATGATTGCCAGAAAGCGTGCGGCTCCAAACTTGTATGGCGTCTCCTCGCGACCCATTCATCACATGCTCAAAGCGTATGGAACTGCAGTGCCTAATTCTGCGTATCCAAGGCATATCGAATTGGGGAGGTTTGCTCTGTCCCTGCGCCCACGCTTCATCTTCTTCGCAATGGTTATCGGCATCGCGCCCGTCCTGACCGCACAAAACGCGCCACTCGACAAACAGCGAATGATCGAAGTTATCCAGAATTATGTGGATAACAGAAGCTTCATGGGCGACGTACTTGTCGCAGCGGGGGATCACATAGTTCTGAAGGCTGCCTATGGGTATGCCGATCTGGAATGGTCGATTGAGAATACTACCGACGCGAAATTCCGCATCGGATCGCTGACCAAACAGTTCACCGCCACCAGCATTCTGCTCCTGCAAGAACGAGGAAAGCTTAAAGTCAATGAGCCAATCAAGACCTACCTCCCCGACGTTCCCGACGCATGGAGAATGGTGACAGTTGACAATCTGCTGACCCACACTTCCGGCATCCCAAACTTTACCGGCGCATCGGGCTTTGACGCATACAAGCGTCAGAGCCACAGTCCCGAGGAAAGTGTCGCCCTGGTTCGGGGCAAGCCGCTGGACTTCGAGCCAGGCACGAAGTTCTACTACAGCAACACGAATTACATCCTTCTGGGCGAAATCATCGAGCACGTGTCGGGGATGCCGTATGCCGACTTCCTCCGCCAGAACATCTTGATCCCGGCGGGAATGACCGACACCGGCGTAGATGTTGATTCTGCCATTCTCCCCGAACGCGCCCGGGGCTATGATTCCACGCCTGATGGATTCAGACACGCCGACACCATCAGCATGACGATCCCGTTCTCGGCCGGATTTCTCTATTCTACGGTCGGGGATTTGCTGAAGTGGGAACGGGCTCTCTTTGCAGGAAAAATAATCACCATCACTTCTCTGCACTCTATGACCACCGCCAGGTTGGGCGAATATGGAATGGGATTGTTTATCCGCACCACGGATGGCCATCAGATCATCACACATGATGGCACGATCGAGGGGTTCGAAAGCTCGCTGACCTATTACCCCGAAAAACAACTGACGATTGTCGTGTTGGGCAACGTACGCACAGATGCCCCCCAAAGAATCGCAGTGCAGCTTGGCAAGGTGGCCTTCGGCGAAAAGGTCGTTCTCAACTCCGACCGCAGGATCGTCGAAGTTCAACCCTCCATCTTGGCTGGATATGTTGGCCGCTACAGTGCTCCGCCGTTTGCCACGACGCTGAGTGTGGAATCGGGTCATCTGATCGCAACCGCACCCAACGGGCGAAGGTACATTCTCTATGCCCAATCCCCCAGCTCCTTCTTTCTCAAAGAAATTGACGTGCAGTTTGAATTCGTTCGCGATCCAGTGAGTGGAAAGATCACTGGTTTCACGATGACTCAAGACGGAAATGTGAAGCAGGTGAAGCGAGACCAGCAATGAAGCTGTGTGACGCCCCAAATCAGTGAAGTCGGCTTGTCGCTACCGATTCTGAAGGGGGAATGCCACTGGGCCACGGGGCCGATGTCATAGGGGTTCGCCGCGTAGCGCCTCCATAGTTCAATGCTTTTAGGAGCGGGTCGGTTGCCGTTAACAGTCCGAGGCACATTCCCAGCGACGAAGCGTTACCTTCTTGCGAGTTCCGAGAGGATTGTCGCCAAGTCGGAAGTTTCGGACAATGCATGAAGCCGTTCAATGCCGTTTTTTTGTGCTAATTTGTGCTAACCACTTGGACTTTGTGGGCTTCTTGGATATCCAGGACATTGAAGAATCTGTAACCTATGTGTTTTCAATGACCGTTAGAGTCGTGCCCTGTTACAAAGCCTTGAGGATTCGCTCCAAACGAGAGTTTTTCGGCAGCCTGCGAAGTCACGCCCCTTCAAAACTGGACTTTTATCTGATGGTGCTAGCCGCTAACCACTTTTCTTCTTCATCCGACCGAGAGCACCAGCTTGCCGAAGTGGGATCCACTCTCCATCCGGGTCAGGACTTCGCGGGCCTGGGTCCAATGGAACTCCTCGCCTACGGGACGCAGTTGGCCCAGCCAGACGGCTTTGTTCATCTCTACAAAATCTCTGCGCGAGCCGACGTAGATGCCGTGAATGCGGGCCATTTTGTGCAGAATCGTGGGCATCGATAGCGGCTCTGCAGCCTCGGCCAGCACGCCTACCTGGGCTATGGTCCCCCCGGTCCGAATCGCCTTGAGCGAGCGCGACAGCGTACCCATTCCGCCCACCTCCACCACCAGGTCAACGCCTTCGCCGCCGGTCTGGTCGAGCGCCCAGCGCTCCCAATCCGGCTGTTCGCGGTAGTTCAACCCCGCATCCAGGCCCATTCCACGGGCTCGCTCCAGTTTGGCATCGCTGCTTGAGGTTCCGAGCACACGCAATCCCCTAAGCCGCGCGAATTGAAGCACAAAAATCGAGACCCCGCCGGTTCCCTGGATGAGAACTGTCCCGCCCGGTTTCAGATCGCCGGTGGCCAGCGCATTCCATGCCGTCACGCCGGCGCAGGGCAACGTCGACGCCTCCTGATAGCTAAGGTGATCCGGAATGCCGACCAGGCCGGTCTCTTTCAGAATCACGTAGTCAGCCAGCATCCCGTCCACGTCGCCGCCCAGAGCGCCCTTGGTGCGAACGGCCGTGAGCGGTCCATCGAGCCAGTTCTGCATGAAGATTCCCATGACGCGATCGCCGGGTTTCCACGCTGTGACGCCTTCGCCTACCGCGATCACTTCTCCCGCTCCGTCCGAGCAGGGAATGCGCGGCAGCTTCATTTTGGGGTTGTATTTGCCCTTCACCACCATCAAATCGCGATAATTAACAGAAATTGCACACACCCCAATCAGCACCTCACCGGGGCCCGGGGTGGGCGTAGGCCGCTCTACAAACTCCAAGGAATCAATGCCAAACGAAGAAACTTGCCAGGCGCGCACGTAGCTCTCCTCCAATGTTGACCGGAATCTATCTTCATCCCGTGGGACACAATGCCGGGAAACACTCGTAGAATGAGGATAGGCTTCGTGGTTCAGGAAAGTAAATCCGTGGAGGAACAGATGGCAAAAGCCTTAAAGAAACCGGAAGTCGATCCTCGCAACGCCTTTGAAACCGAAGATGCCCGGCGTTTGGCCGCATCGCAAAGGGCTGTTCGCGAACGAGAGAAGCAGGCACTTAATCTGCAGCGCGAAAATATTCTGTCGCAGAAGACTTCGAATCCCGGCCGCCGCCAGGCTCTTGAAGCTGCCCTTGCTCAGATCGAAGGCCAGCTCAGCGCAATTGGCTGAACAGGCAACTCGCCAGGTTGGCTCCTATCGATATATGGTTTGGCCAGATAAGGCTTGGCCGGGGCTCGGCTACGACTCGCGATGGAACAAAATCGAGTTGGCCTGGTTCACGGACGTCAGCACCACGCGCGAAATATTCACATGATCCGGTTGCTTGACCGCCCATAGGATCGTTTCGGCCACGTCTTCGGCCGTGAGCGGAGTCACTCCCTTATAGACCTTGGCCGCTCGCTCGGCATCGCCACGGAATCGCACCAGGCTGAAATCGGTCTCTACCATTCCGGGCTCGATACTGGTCACGCGCACAGGTGTTCCCAACAGGTCATCGCGCAGCCCATCATTGATGAGCCGCACAGCGCCCTTGCTGCCGCAGTAGACCGCCCCGTTCGGATACGCAAGCTCGCCGGCCACCGATCCGAGATTCACGACATGCCCCCGGCCGCGCACGACCATCCCCGGCACCACCGAGCGGGTGACGTAAAGCAAGCCCTTCACGTTGGTGTCGATCATCTCTTCCCAGTCTTCGATCTTGCCCGTGTAGAGCTTGTCCAGGCCGCGGCTGAGCCCGGCGTTGTTCACCAGGACATCGATCTGAGCCCACTCCTCCGGCAACTCGTCGACGGTCCGCTGTACCGCGATGCGGTGGCGCACGTCGAGATGGATGGAATGCACACCCGCAGCGCCCAGCTCGAGCGCGCGCGAGGCCACCTCGGCCAGTTTGCCGGCGCGGCGTGCAGCCAGCAGCAGCCGCGCGCCCTCGGCAGCGAAGGCAAACGCCGTGGCCGCACCAATGCCGGCGCTCGCCCCGGTCACGAAGACAATCTTCTCTTTCAGGTCCATGGCACTATCCTACCCAAAACTCCATTCCGATCTGTGTTGAGAAACACGGTACGTGTAAGTGCTTGAAAAACCGAACCGTCAAGTCACCGAGTGAGAGATCTAAAGCACTCCCCGCCGCTGCGCCATCTTGTACTGGCCGAACGCCCAGTCCTCGTTCCCCATCCCAAGCGCTTTTGCCTGGGAAAAAATCTCCGCCATGGTATCTGCCAGGCTCGACCGTATCTTCGCGCTTGCCGCCGCCGCGCGAAGCAGACCAAGATCCTTGGCGCCCAGATCAATCGTCCCCCCGACGTCTCCCGTGGGATGCAGCATCAGCTTGCCGTATGCCGCGTAAAACGGCGACTGGAACAGCGCGCTGTTGACGGTCTCAAAAAACGTCTCCGGCTCGATTCCCTGCCCCGCCGCATACACAAACGACTCGCTCAGGGAATGAATCATGGCGCTGATCAGGAAGTTTCCACCCAGTTTGACTGCGTGCGCCTGCTTCGGCTGCTTGCCCACCACCGAGATCCCGCGCGACATCGGCTCCAGCACCGGGCGCGCTTTGGCCACGGCTTCTTCCGCTCCGGCGACAACGATCCACAGCCGCCCTGCCTCGGCAATATTCGGCCTTCCAAAGACCGGCGCCGCCACAAAATCGATGCCGCGCTTTGCGTGCTCGGCCGTCAGGCGTTCACTGAGCGCCACGCTGATGGTGCTGCAGGAGATATGCAGCGCGCCCGGTTCGAGCGCGTCGATCAGGCCGTTCGGTCCAAAGAGCACCTCTTCATTGGCCGCATCGTCAAAGAGCATGGTGATCACGACGTCCGCGCCTAATTCAGCCTCGGCTGGGGTGGCAGCGGCGATTGCGCCTTCGCGGATCACAGGTTCGGCGCGCCCCTCGGTGCGGTTCCATACCGATAATTCATGGCCGGCAGCCAGCAGCCGCAACGCCATGGGCGTCCCCATTTTTCCCAAGCCCAAAAATCCGATTTTCATGGTGCGGTCCTTCCTTGCTATTTTCGCCTTGCTATTTTCGCTCGGGTTGTTGAATAACCATCGCGTGGAATTTAACGAACGGTACATGTGGCGACAGGTCTTTCGCCCGCGGCGCGGGCTGGAGATTAGACTTTGCGATCGCCAGCGACCCCAGGCTCACGCCATGGGGCTACCTTCTTACGCCCGCTTGGCGGGCTGGCGGTGATGCGATTAGTTTGGCGTCCCCTTGGTCTCTGCTGATTCGAATGTGCATTCGCCGCATTGGCAAACGCGGCGTAGATATTCCCACGAATAGATTCCGCCGGAGTGGCCATCAAGCCAGTTGAACTGAATTGCGTAGCGGCCCACTGCCTGCGCGCTCCTGGGTTTGGCCGGCGGCGTGTACATGGGCAACACATTTGCGGGTTTGGGCTTGGGCTGGCCGGGCTTGCGGCCTTCCTGCGCACGCTTTTCGATACATGTAGCGCAGGGGCAGGCTTCGCGCAGCCAGGGGAAGCTCCACGTGCTCCGGTGCCCGTCTTTCCAGTCGATCTCCAAGCCCTTGCCCTCGGTGAGCAGCACGCGCACTTTGTCCGGAGTCACCGCGATCCGCGCCAACGGACGATTCTCCGCGCTCTCCCGCTGCTGCTCTTCCTTGCTGGCAAACCGAATTCCTTCGTGGCTCATGAAGACAGTTTACAGTGGACAGTGGACAGTGGACAGGGTCCCTTGCCTGGTGCAGAGTGCAGTTCACTGCTTCCAGAAGAACCACGCGGCCATCGATAACCCGATGGCCACCACCAGGCCGCGCAGGATCTTCTGCGGAACCATTCTGGCGAAGCGCGCCGAGCTGTACCCGCCGATGGCGCACGTAACCATGGCCAGCAGGCAGTAACGCCACACCACCTGCCCATTCACCACGAACAGAACAAACGCGCTCCCGTTGGCAAGGGTGTTTGCGACCACCTTGAGCGCGTTGATTTCGTGCAGGTCCTGACAACCGAAGAGCGACAGCATGGTGATGAGCAAAAACCCCGCGCCGGCGCCAAAGTACCCAACGTAAAAGCACACCGCAATGGTGGAAAAGAAGATCGGCACCAACAGGAGCGGTTGACTCTGGTTCGCCGTTTTGTCTTTGCGGCGCTCAAGCCATCGCGATACAGGCCCGCTGACCGCAAAGATCAAGGCGGCCACCAGCAGCAGCCATGGCACGAGGCGCATGAAGATCATCTGCGGCGTGTTCAGCAGCACCAATGCGCCGGCTGTGCCACCCAGCAGTCCTGCAAGCCCCATGGGCCACGCAAGGCGGGCGTTCTTGCGGATGTCTTGCCAATATGCCGCAATCGAAGTCAACTGCCCCGGCCACAGTGCGACCGTGTTGGTGGCGTTGGCTTGCACCGGCAGCATCTTCATGCCCAGCAGTGCCGGAAACGACAGGAATGACCCACCCCCGGCCACGGCGTTGAGCACCCCGGCCAGAAAGGCTGCTATGGCGAGCCAGATCCAGTGCCAGTCCATGTAGGAAGGAAGGCTGGCGGGAAGCGGGGAAACTTGAATCATCTCTTAGTCATTCTAGAGGGCAATGCTGGACTTCTAGACGGCGAGCCCGGCCGCGTTGGAAGAGTGGGAAGTTGGGACGGGGGGTTCCTAGAAAAACACTTGCCAAGGCACAACTTTAGTCCCACAATAACGTTCTGCACATAAGGGCCCCGCACGTCGGCTCCTTCTTACTGGGAAAGATCGAACGACATGCACAAGATGAAAG
>JBARBP010000261.1:0-10526 GCA_049793195.1 Occallatibacter sp.
ACCTTCAGGGCAGAGAAATCCAAGACTCGCCGCCATCTTACCGAATTCTGGATGATTGAGCCGGAGGTGGCCTTCATGGACCTGGACGGGCTGCTGGAACTAGCCGAGAACTTCCTTAGCCACATTGTGCAGAGCGTTCTGAAGAATCGCGCCTCGGAGTTGGAAGTGATCGGCCGTGATCGCGCCAAACTCGAGGCCATCGTGCCGCCATTTCCGCGCCTGCGGTACGACAAAGCAGTAGAGATGCTCAATCAGGCGCACAAGGACGGGCAGCTCGAAACGCCATTCGAATACGGCAACGACTTCGGCTCTCCCGACGAAACCTGGCTTAGCTCGCAGTTCGACCGGCCAGTGATGGTGAACCGCTATCCGGCAGACGTGAAGTCCTTCTACATGGAGCCGGACCCGCAGGACGCGCGTTACGCACTGTGTGTGGACGTGCTTGCTCCTGAAGGCTATGGCGAGATCATCGGCGGCTCGCAGCGCGTTTCTAGCTTCGAGCTTTTGAATGCGAGAATCGAGCAGCACAAGCTGCCCAAGGAAGCCTTCCAGTGGTATCTGGACCTGCGCCGCTACGGGAGTGTGCCGCACTCGGGCTTCGGCATGGGAATTGAGCGCGCGGTGGCGTGGATCTGCGGCCTGGACCACGTACGGGAAACGATCCCATTCGCGCGGACTCTGCATCGCATTTATCCCTAGGACGGGGGTCAGGTTTCAGGGATCAGGGTTCAGAAGTCCAGCGCTGCGCGCCGGTGTGCCGTGATCGCCGTTGATGTGCGTTTCTCTGCCACCAAGCAGAGGAAAAGGGGCAATTCTGTCGGCCTGCAGGCGGAGGAATTGCGTTCATAAAGTTTCTGGGGCCAAAACGTAGGGATATATACCGCCATTTTTTGCAAAACGGCGTGATCTATGCCGACGTTTTTCTTCGATTGACGGTGCGTTCTCAAAATCTGACCTGACGACGAAGCCGAGGATCAGTCGGCGGGGACGAGTCTGGCCTCGCGGCGGGATTTGAGGATCGCGCCGATGAAGACGACTATGCCCGCGCCAACCAGGACAAACATTCCGCCAACAACTTTGGCTATGGCGAGGAGCTTGTCGGGTTCGTCGGCTGAAGGAACCAGGGCAAGAACCAGAGTGACGAGAGTGCTGGCGAAGCCGAGGGAGCCCAGGAGGATGGCGACGGGCTTGCCGCCTAGGACGCGGCGTGCGCCTGCCGGCACGGGGCGGCTCTGCAGGCGGATCATGGCTCCAAAGATCAAGAGAAAAGGCAGGAGTGTGGCGAGGACGGTCATGCTGACCAGGACATCGTAAGCTCCGCGAACGGTGGTGCCGGCCTGACTGAGAATGGCGACGGCCATTCCTGCGACTCCGAGGACAGTGATGGAAACCCACGGAGTGCGATAGCGGGTGTGAATTAAGCCGAAGGCGGCGGGCAGATAGCGATAAATGCCAACGACGAATGGCAGGCGCGAGTTACCTGTGAAGTTGGCGGCCGCTCCACCGATGGAGTTGAGTCCGACGAGCAGGGCGACGGGGACGAGCACCCAGGGGACGCCGAGATGTGCGCTGAGCTGGCGGATTCCGTTGACGAAACCGTCGGGGCCGGCGACGGCCTGAGGAGGAAGCGCGACGAGGAGGGCCGCGGTACCACCGATGTAGCCGATCGAGAGAATGGAGCCTCCGACAAGGATGGCCCAGGGAATGGTGCGGCGGGGATTCTGAATTTCATCGCCCATGGAGGAGCCTGCCTCGAGGCCGGTGTAGGCCAGACAGATGGTGGACCAGAAGACGGCATCGCCGAGTGACAGATGAGGAACAAAACTGGCATGGGCAAAGCTGGCGGCGGGACCGAAACGAATCCATGAAATTACGGCGAGAACCATGACGGCGGAGATAGGGAGAATGCCGCCGAGAGAGCCGATGTTGTTGAGCCACTTTCCGGCTTCGGCGCTGCGAATGTTGAGGAGGGTGATGAGTGTGAGAGAAGCCACGGAAAAGCCGATGAAATAAAGCGGGCTCGAGGCCAGGGCCTGCGCGCGGGGACCAAAGGCAAAGAGGACGGAGGCCGCGCCGAAATAGAAATAGCCCGCGAAGAATGGGAGGTTGGAGGTCCAGTAAGTCCAAGCGGCGATGAAGCCGGCGAAATCGCCGAAGGCCTCGCGGGTCCAGACATATAGGCCGCCTTCCTGGGGAAGACGCTCTGAGAGTTCCATGACGGTGGCGGCCAGAGGGATGAAGAAGCAGAAGAGTGCGCCGATCCAGACCACAAGGACGCTGGGACCGGCTGCGGCAGAGGTAGCCGTCCACCGCACACCGAGGGAAACGACGACGTAGAAAAGCGCAAGGTCGCGAAAGCGGATGCCCCGCTTGAGTGCTGGAGGGGAAGACATGTACGGCGGAGCATAGCAGAGAAATGTTGGCGGGATACAGAAGAATCTTGGGGCGATCGAGATTTTTTGGCGTCGGGCTCCACGGCAGCGTTGCGGCCCGTGATGCCCAAGGTCCTCGCCTGTCGCCCGTCATGTTGTCAGGGGGGCTCCCATGCGCTTGCTACGCACCCATAGGCCAACCTTTTCGGCCGCGGAGTCCGCGCCTTAGTCGTGGCAACTCGAGCCCGATGTCAGGGTGATCGGTAGTGCGATCACGGCCGTTCCACGGCGAGGGCCACTGAGTTGCCGCCGCCTAAGCACAGTGCGGCTACGCCTTTCTTTGCGTCGCGGCGCATCATTTCGTGAATGAGGGTGACGAGGACTCTTGCACCGCTGGCGCCGATGGGGTGGCCGATGGCGACGGCGCCGCCATTGACGTTTACCTTGTCGAGGTTGATCCCGAGTTCGTTCGTAACGGCGAGGGCCTGCACGGAGAAGGCCTCGTTGAGTTCGAACAGGTCAACGTCGGCGATGGACCAGCCGGCCCGTTCGAGAACTTTTTGTACGCCGCCGATGGGTGCGAGCATGACCCACTTGGGCGCGATACCACTAGTGGCCTGGGCGCGGATGGTGACCATGGGCTTGAGGCCGAGCTGGCGGGCCCGTTCGGAGGACATGAGAACAACGGTGGCTGCGCCGTCGTTCATGCCGGGAGCGTTGCCGGCGGTTACGGTCCCATCGTGTTTGAAGGCGGGCTTGAGCTTGGCAAGGGCTTCGAATGAGGCGTTGTCGCGGACGGATTCGTCGCGGCTGAGTTCGCCAGGGGTGCGCGCCGGGGTGGGGACGGGAATGGTTTCGGCGGTGAAGCGGCCTTCTTTCCAGGCGGCAGCCGCGCGGCGATGGCTTTCGACTGCGTAGCGATCCTGCATTTCGCGGGTGATGGAATATTTCTCGGCGACGTTTTCACCAGTGATGCCCATGTGTATGTCACAGTGCGCACACCAGAGACCGTCTTTGACTACTGAGTCGACCGCTTTTGCATCACCTAAGCGAAAACCTTTGCGAGCCTGGGGCAGGAGGTAAGGAGCATTGCTCATGGACTCCATGCCACCAGCCACGGCGATTTCGGACGAGCCGGTGATGATGGCCTGGGCGGCGAGGGCGACGGCTTTGAGGCCGCTGCCGCAGACCATGTTGATGGTGAGCGCGCTGACCGTGTCGGCGAGCCCTCCGCGGAGAGCGGCCTGACGGGCGGGGTTCTGGCCGAGGCCAGCGGGGAGGACGCAGCCCATGATGCACTCGTCGATATCCGTAGGAGCTAAACCGCTCTCTGGCGAAAGAGTGGCGCGACGAACGGCTTCGCGGATGGCGATTGCGCCTAGGTCGATGGCGCTGATGTCGCTGAGTGCGCCGAGGAACTTGCCGACCGGAGTGCGGACGGCGCTTACGATGGCTACGTCATTCATGGCTGGTACCTCGATCTAATGGTCTTGGAATAGATACAGCAAGTATGCTCTCGTTCGCGCGGGGTTAGCGAGTCAGCAAGTCAGCACGGGGCAAGGATTGACAGGGGGTTGATGTTGCCGCTGCGTTGAACTTCCCCGATGCTTCATTTGGGCGCCATGCGGAGGGCGCCGTCGAGGCGGATGGTTTCGCCGTTGAGCATGACTTGTGTGCAGATGGTGGCGACCAGCTCGGCGAATTCTTCAGGCTTGCCGAGGCGCTGCGGAAACAGGACGGTCTGCGCGAGGGATTGCTGCACCTCATTCGAAAAGCCGGCCATCATGGGGGTCATGAAGAGGCCGGGGGCGATGGTGACAACACGGATGCCGAAGCGGGCGAGCTCGCGCGCGGCGGGAAGCGTGAGGCCGGCGACTCCTGCTTTAGAGGCTGCGTAGGCGGCTTGGCCTATTTGGCCTTCGTAGGCGCAGATGGAAGCGGTGTTGACGATGACGCCACGCTCGCCGTCGGCCAGGGGTTCGTTGCTTGTCATGGCCACCGCAGCGAGGCGGAGCATATTAAAGGTGCCGATCAGATTGATGGTGATTACGCGGGTGAAGGTTTCGAGACTGTGTGGGCCGTTGCGGCCGGCGATTCGCTCGCCGGGGGCGATGCCGGCGCAATTGACGAGGCCGTGAAGAGCACCGAATTTTTCCTTCGCTGCATTGACGGCGCTAAGGCCATCGGCTTCACTGGTGACATCGGTGGGGACGAAGTGGGCTGCGGGGCCGAGTTCTTTTGCGAGCGCTGCGCCCGTGGGGCTAATGTCTGCGATGATGACGGAGCCGCCTCGGTGGACGATCATGCGGGCAGTGGCTTCGCCGAGTCCTGAGGCTGCGCCGGTAACGATGAAGGCTCGGTTGCTAATTTCCATTCGACATCCTCTATCCGTCAGCGGGGGTCAAGCAGGTTACGGGCGATGATGACGCGCATGATTTCGTTGGTGCCTTCCAGTATCTGATGCACGCGGAGATCGCGGACGATTTTTTCGATGCCGTAATCGGTTAGATAACCGTAACCGCCAAAGAGCTGGAGGGCCTGGTTGGCGATGTCGAACCCGGCATCGGTCACGAATCGCTTGGCCATGGCGCAGAGCACGGTGGCGTTGGGTTGTTTGGTGTCGAGTGCAGAGGCAGCGCGCCAGAGAAAGGTTTGCGCCACTTCAAGCTCGGTGGACATGTCGGCCAATCGAAACTGCAAGGCCTGAAACTCCGCAAGAGGGTGGCCGAAGGCGACGCGTTCTTTCAAGTAGGCGGCGGCTTTGCTGAGCGCGATGCGCGCGCCTCCGAGAGAGCAAGCGGCGATGTTGAGGCGTCCGCCGTCAAGGGCTGACATGGCGATTTTGAAGCCGGCACCATCGACGCCGAGGAGATTTTCTGCGGGAACGTGCACGTCTTCAAGAACTACCTGGCGCGTTGCCTGGGCATTCCAACCCATCTTTTTTTCGACGGGACCGAAGATGAGGCCTTCAGTTCCTTTTTCGACGATAAAGGCGGAGATGCCGCGGGGACCAGGAGCTCCGGTTCGGGCCATGACGATGTACAGGTCCGCATCTCCGGCACCAGAGATGAACTGCTTGACGCCGTTGAGGACGTAGGCGCCATTCTCCTGCACGGCGCGGGTGGACAAGGAGGATGCATCGGAACCGGAGGAAGGCTCGGAGAGACAGTAGGCGCCAAGGAGATCGAAACGGCACATGAGTGGGAGCCATCGCTTGCGCTGCACCTCGGTGCCGAACCGGTCGATGACGGAGGCGACCATGTTATGAACTGAGAAGTAGCCGGCAATGCAGGGGCAGGCGGTGGCGAGGCCATCATAGATGAGAACGCCCTCCAAGCGGCTGAGAGCGCTGCCGCCGACATCTTCCGCAACGCAAATGCCACCGAAGCCGAGTGTGGCAGTGCTGCGGATAACGTCGCGGGGAAAGTGCTTTTCCTGGTCCCAGCGGAGAGCGTGAGGCGCCATCCGCTCTGTGGCAAAGGAGAGCGCAAGGTCCCTGATGGCTTGCTGCTCCGCATTGAGTGAGAACTGAGCTGTGTTGATTGGATCGCTCACGGCCTTGGCAGCCTCGTCTGTTCATTTCCTGACGGCAGGCTCTGGGTTGTCAAGCTTCATGGTGCGGGTGGAATCCTGAAGCCTACCTGGGGAATCAAAACACGAGCAGCGACTTTCTACTCCCAGAGTCTCGCAAGGAGCTCCTGATCCATGACCCTGTCTGCCAACGAAGTGAATAGCCTGAAGCACGCCCCGTTTGTCGAGGGCGTGTTGCCCATCATTCACCAGCGCTGGAGCCCGCGCTCCTTTGCCTCACGTGAAGTCAGCCCCGGCGACCTCCACAAGATTTTTGAGGCCGCGCGCTGGGCTGCCTCATCCTTCAACGAGCAACCCTGGCGCTTTCTGGTTGGACTCCGTAACTCCATTACCTACAAGAAGATATTCGACTCGCTTATGCCCTTCAACCAGTCTTGGGCGGCGAATGCCCCGGTTCTGATCCTTGGCACAGCCAAGACCAAGTTCAGCCATAACGATACCCCTAATCGTGTCGCCCTCTACGATCTGGGCGCCGCCAGCTCATACCTTACGCTGCAAGCAGCCGCGCTCGGGCTCGTCACCCACCAGATGGGCGGTTTTGACCCTGCAATGGCCCGCCAGACCTTTGAAATTCCTGAGGAATACATCCTGGGCGCGGTGATCGCCCTCGGTTACCAAGGTGAGCCGGCAGCACTGACCAACGAACAAATGGTTGCGCAGGAGACCGCGCCCCGCTCGCGTAAACCATTGCGGGAATTTGTCTTTTCTGCCTGGGGTGAACCTGCCAAGCTGAGCTAAATTTGGCCAAAAGTGAACGTCCCCCCAAGACCGCGCTAAAGTGGACTGTGGAGGAGATCACCCTTGACCGGCACACGGACTAGCAGCCGTAACGCGCCACGGAGGAAAACGGGCCGGGCACATGGGACACGCCAGTCCGGCTCACCCAGAAGCAACCGGCTGGTCGGGGGACGGACGGGCTGGCTGGGCTGGTTGGTCCTGACGTCGTGCGTTGTGATTCTGGGGCTGTTTGGCTGGGCAGTGCTGTCGCGTCAATTCGCTCCCACCTCTAACACTTCACTAACGCGGTTTGACGCCATCATTGTTCTGGGCGCCCCGGCAGACACGGATGGAAATCCCAGTCCGACGCAATTGGCTCGAGTGACAGAGGCGGTGCACGAATACGAGCGTGGGGTGGCTCCAAGGCTGATCGTCAGCGGGGGCGCTGACGGGAGTCGCCCTGTGGAAGCGATGGTAATGGCGCGCACCGCAGAGGCACAGGGGATTCCCGCTTCCGCCATCTATCAGGAGGGCAAGGCCAGGGACACCATTGAGAACGGGTGCTATTCGGTCCGCATCATGGAGAGCCATGGCTGGCACACGGCCGAGGTGGTTTCAAGCGCCAGTCACCTGCCGCGCGCAGGAATTATCTTCAGTGGGTTGCCTCTGGAGTGGCGCGCACACGCTGCCCCGCCTCTGGAGCCCGTCTCGACGCGGCACTCAATTCGAGTGGCTGCATTGGAAACTCTGAAGACGCTTCGCTACCTTGTGTGGACCCGTCAGATGGAGCCGTGCGAGCCGTAACCGGAGAAGGAACAGAGGAGATTGGCGCGTTTCACTGAGCTTTAGCTCTCGAGAATACAGGGGATTCGTTGAATGCGGTTTAGAGACGAAACAGCAGGATGGTACGTCTAACCTGCGAGCCAGGGAAAATCTCGACGGGGCTGCGTTGTCGCCCATCGGCATGGTCCTGTAAGCTGTTGAGTGATGCGCCTTCAAGCAAGATTTTCAGTCTCCATAGTCGCCGTTGCCGCCTTGACTCTGTTGGGCGGACCAGGCACGATTCGAGCCCAGGACCAGACAGGGCAGAGCTCGGCAGGTCAGAGTTCGTCAAATCAAGGCACGCCGGGCCAGGGTTCGTCGGATCAGCCTACAATCCCCCAGAACAATCCGGATCAAACAACGAGCAACGGCAGATATATCTCCGTCGATCCGCTGGCGCTGGTTCGCTACGACAACCGATTCGATGTCTCGCTAGGGATGGCCTACGACCACATGAAGGCGGGGCCGAACCTGCTGCAGGGTTCCAACCTGGGCGGGCTGGATTTGAGCGGTTCAATGTGGCTGAGCAAACACTGGGCTGTGGAGGCGTCGGGCCGCGGCTATCTGGGCACAAGCGGGGCCGCGCCAAATGCACCGTACAACATCAAAGGCCCGTTTGTGCAAGAGTATCTGTTTACCGGCGGCCCGGAGTGGCTGGGACCGCACAACAAGCACGGCGCGCTGCTGGCCCATGTGCTGGTGGGCGGAGTGGATGGGATGTTCGAGAAAGATCTGCTGGGGCAGTCACCTTCCGTGGTTGGCTTCTACAATAACCAGGTCGCGTTGGCTGGCATAGTCGGCGGCCATATGGATCTGAATCGCTCGGCGCGCTGGGTTTTCCGCATCACGCCTGACGCGGTGATTACGCGCTACAGCATCAACTACGGGAACAAGATTACCCAGACGGACGTGAACTTTGCCATTTCGGTCGGGTTGGAGTACAGGTTCAAAAAGAAGCGGTAGGCCGGCGGTCGGCGGCAAGTCCAGAGACGGCAAAGGGACTCGACTGCGGGCAGCTCGAAGCCCTGTCTCAAGGGCAGAAGCCGATGTCAATTCTGCCAGTCACATGTCAATGCTGATGCCCTGACCTGCCAGCCTCGGACCCAAGGACCATTTGTGCCGTCTCGAAGGTCCAGGTTCATTTTCCGGCTGGTCGAGGCATGCGACTCGATCTGACCTGGCGCAGATCGCATCCCAAGTTCCTCGATCGCGCTCATAAAAGAATCTGCCGAAAGTTCAGGAATCTACCCAAGAATCCGATCGGACACGATGTGTTCGGGCATATGCCGGATCATCGCGGCCCGCAGACGGGCGTCAGAGTTCTTTCATTCAGCCCAGAGGAATAAAATGATGGGCTGTCAAGTCCATCTGTGTGTGTTATTCTCCACCGTTCAGTGACGAGCGTAAAAACGTATCGCTTCAAAATATTCTGTTCCGTATAGCGGCACTTCCCGATTGGGACGTGAGCATGGGAGCAGGAATGATCGAGGAAGGCGGGCTTTGACGGATATGAGAGACACTCTTGGCGTGCTACTTGCCGGCGGGGCGGGGGAGCGATTGTTTCCACTTACCCGCGACCGGGCTAAGCCGGCAGTGCCGTTCGGCGGACACTACCGCATCATCGACATCACGCTTTCCAACTGCATCAACTCCGGGCTGCGGAGAGTTTACGTTCTCACGCAGTACAAGGCACTCTCACTTAATCGGCACATCCGCGAGGGTTGGACCGGAATCGTCGCGCAGGAGCTAGGCGAGTTCTTTGAGCTGATGCCTCCCATGCAGCGGACAGGCGGCAACTGGTATATGGGCACGGCGGACGCAGTTTACCAGAACATCTATTCGATCGGCAGCGAACAGCCTGCGCACGTGATCATTCTTTCCGGCGACCACATTTACAAAATGGACTACAGCCGAATGCTGGCGCACCACAAGGAGACCAACGCTGAAGTGACTTTGGCGACGCTGCCCATTGCGCCGGAAGACGTGGCGCGGTTTGGCGTGGTTGAGGTGGGGCACACGGGAGAGGTACTTGGGTTCCAGGAGAAGCCGGCGTCGACCAGCTTCAGGTCGCCGTTCAACGCAAATGCCGTAGATGCATCGATGGGCATTTACATCTTCAATACCGAAACGCTGCTGAAGGCGCTGATTGCCGATGCAGAAGACCCGGAATCGAAACACGACTTTGGGCACAACATTCTGCCCAAGATGCTGGGCCAGAAAAAAATGATGGCCTACAGCTTTGTGGATGAAAACAAGAAGCAGGCGCTCTACTGGCGCGATGTGGGCACGCTGGACGCCTACTACGACGCCAACATGGACCTTTGCTCGGTTTCGCCAATCTTCAACCTCTACGACAAGACCTGGCCGATGCGGACGCGGGTGCGGCAGTATCCGCCGGCGAAGTTTGTGTTTGGCGAGCCGGGCCGGTCGGGCATGGCGGTCAACTCGGTGATCACTGCCGGCGTGATTATTTCGGGAGCTTCGGTATACAACTCGGTGCTTTCGCAGGATGTGAGAGTGAACTCCTACTCGGATGTGGACGCGAGCATTATTTTTTCGCACGTGAACATCGGGCGGCATTGCCGGATCCGGCGGGCAATTATCGATCGCGATGTACATATACCGGAGGGGACGGTGATTGGGTACGATCCGGTGGAGGACAAGCGGCGATATTTCGTGACGCCGTCGGGGCTGACGATTGTGACTCGGGATACTTCGCTATTTGAGAATCCGGTGGATCCGGAGTTCCTTCAGAGGTACTGAGAGGTTGAATTTGGTGGAATCCAGGTCTCAGGATCGAGATCTGGGGCCTTAGCGTTCAATCCGTTCGGTGGCCACAAAGGATCTCACGTCCTGCGCCACGGAACCATCCATCAGAAACTTGCGTATAGCCCCCTATGCAATGCGTGGGTACATTGAGCTGGAGCGGCATGGGGGTGGGAACGCTGGTCAACCACCGCAGCGACAAAGAGCCGTCGCCATGGACTCCGGCGAGGCCGTCGCGGCGTAGTATGGAGGCGCCGG
>JBARBP010000262.1:0-19475 GCA_049793195.1 Occallatibacter sp.
CCACCACAATCGTCACCATCGCGCCGATGCCAAACAGAATATACGCAACCGGCTGGTTGTTCATGAACCCCACCACCAGCGCCTTCAGGATTGAAGCCTGCGGCGCCGCCAGTATCTGCCGCGTGTCTCCCGGCGCAGCCTCTCCGAACTGATATACATGCGCCAGCAGAATAATCGTCAAGCCCGCGGTAATGGCAGCCGCCGCCACGCCAATAAACTTCACCTTCTCCTGCGCCGCCGGAGTCGAGCCCAGCCAGTAACCCGCCTTCAGATCGGTAATGAACTGGCCCGACACGCACAGCGCCGTGCACACCATCCCCGCAATGGCCATCACAAAAAACATCCCCGTGTCCCCAGAGAGCCCAAAGCTCAGCAGCACCACCGCGGAGATGATAATCGTCAGCATCGTCATGCCCGACGCCGGATTGTTCGCCGTCGTAGCAATCGCGTTCGCCGCCACCGACGTAAAGAAGAACGAGAACACCAGCGTCAGCACCAGGCCCAACGCCAGCACCGTCCACGAAACCTGAAGCCTCCCAAAGAAAATCGCCACACAGATCGCGCCAACCACCACGCCCAGCAACAGCGAAACCACCGGAATATCGCGATCGGTCCGCTCCGTCTGCGGAGCCTCGCCGTGGCGGAAGGCATGCAGCGCAATGCCAAACGATCCCGCCACCACGCGCAGCGATTTCAGAATCCCAATAATCCCCGCCGTCGCAATGGCTCCCACGCCGATAAACCGCACATAGTTGCGATAGATCTCCACCGCGGTCATCTTCGAAATCGGCATCATCGCCGGATACAAAGCGATGTCCGTATGGCTGCCGATGAACCAGATCATCGGCACCAGCACAAAGCTGGTCAGCACGCTCCCCGCGCAAAACACCAGCGCACTGCGCAGCCCCATCACGTAGCCCAGGCCGAGAATAAACCCGATCGCGTCGAAGCTGAACACCATCCGCCCCTTGTCGGCCAGCGTGCGCATCACCGGTACAAACTGAAGGTCGAGATACTCTTTCCAGGCATGAAACGTAGTCACAATAAAGTCGTATACGCCGGCGACCGCCGTTGCCTGCAGCAGCAGTTTGGCCTGCGAGCCGCCCTGTTCTCCGGTCACCAGCACCTCGGTAATCGCCGTCGCCTCGGGAAAGGGCAGTTGTCCATGCATCTCGCGCGCAAAGTAGCGCCGCAGCGGAATCAGGAACAGCACCCCCAGGCAGCCGCCCGCCAGGCAGATAAAGATCGTCTGCACCGGGTGCGGATCGAGATGCAGAATATACAGCGCCGGAATGGTGAACACAGCGCCGGCAACCACGCTGCCCGAGGCCGCTCCGATTCCGGTGATGATCACATTCTCCAGCAGCGTGGTGCGCCGCTTGTACACCCGCGCCAGCCCGATCGCAAGAATCGAGATCGGAATCGCGGCCTCCATCCCCTGCCCCACCTTCAGCGCCGAGTAGGCCGACGCCACCGAGAAGACGATGCAGAACACAATGCCCCAGAAGACCGAACGCAGCGTAAGTTCCGCCTCCGTTGACCCAGCGGGCACAATGGGCATGTAAAGCTCACCAGGTTTAAGCGGTTGGTAGGCATTTTCTGGAAGTGATTTCGTTTCGATCTCGTTCATCGAAGCATGGTACTCCTCTCGGCAGCGTCGCAGGAGCCCCGCTGTTCAAGCGCCCTCGCCGCCGCCGGCGTCAACACAGCCTACGGAAAACTCCTCCGGGCGGTAGACCGGGGATTTGTCCTCGGTATAAAGCCTCTCAAAATGACCGTGGGCTGGTAGGGGTGGGTTTCAACCCACCCATTTATCCCCTGAGGTATGCTTTCCCTGCGCTTCGCCCAAACCCTGCACTTCTCAGGAAGCTGCTCAGCCATGCCAATCACCTTCGCATTTTCTACGAAGTGAACCCGCCCGGCGAAGCCGCGCGCCAGGAGCCTCACAACCAGGGCCGACAGAAGTATCGAATGAAGATGCCGGCGCCTCGAATGTAATTTTCCTTTGGACATCCCAAATGAGTCGTGGTATCTTCTTTGCAATGGCCAAAGGAGCGATCGTGAGCGCCGATAGATCTGAAGTTCTGCAGGGCACGCTGGACATGATGATCCTGAAGACCCTGCATGCACTGGGTCCTTTGCACGGATTCGGAATTGCACGCCGCATCGAGCAGGTGAGCGAGGATGTTCTGACTCTGAATGAGGGCACAGTCTACACATCTCTGCTGAGGTTGCAACAACAGGGATGGATCGAATCGGAATGGGGAACATCGGAGAACAATCGAAAGGCCAGGTTCTACTCGATCACCAGGCGCGGACGAACACAACTTGCGGTTGAGACGGAAAACTGGGAGCGGATCTCTGGAGTAATCGGTCGTGTTTTGCGATTGGAGGCGGAGAAATAACCATGACTTCTTCAATTTTTCGACTTCTATCCAGAGTACGCGGCCTTTTCGGGCAGAAGCAGGCTGATTCCGAATTTGACCGGGAGATGCAGATGCATCTTCAACTGTTGACAGAGCAATTCATTCGGCAGGGAATGGATCCAAAGGATGCTTCGTCAGCCGCTCGCCGTCAGTTCGGCAACACGACACTGCTGCGGCAGCACCATCGCGAATCGCGCACGCTCCTGTTTTTCCCAAATCTCTTCATGGATCTCCGCTACGGCCTCCGCATGTTATGGAAGAGCCCGGCATTCACGGTGGTCGCGGTGCTGACGCTGGCCCTGGGAATTGGGGCCACGTCTGCGGTCTTCAGCTTGATTCAAGGCGTGCTGCTCACCCCGCCCCCCTATCGGAAACCGCAACAACTCATGCTGATTCCATCCGTGCGCACGGACGGGAAAAAGATGGACAGCCCGCGAGGCTGGGCAGCGCAGCAGTGGATGGAATGGAACCAGAAGGTGCGATCGTTTCAGGGAATCGCAGGGTATGGCTGGACCTTCAATTTCTTGATTCGCGACGACGGTAGCCAGTCCATGCAGGGCATGGAAGTTAGCAAAGACTATTTTCGAATTATGGGTCTAAAGACGGCGTTGGGGCACGGCTTTGACGATTCGGACTTCGGGCAAGGACACGTGAAGTCGATCTTGCTCGGATACGAGTTCTGGAAACGCGCGTTTGGCGGCGATCCGCAGATTATCGGAAAGCCGGTGCGCATCAGCCGCTGGGATTCGTCGCCGGTCGTGATCGGGGTGATGGAGCCGGGAGTGCGATTCCTGCCGTCGCCGGGGGCGGCGAAGGAGCCGAATTACGACGTTAACGCGACGGTAGATCTGTGGGTGCCGGCGGATCCGGATCCGAAGAATATGAAGGACCCCGGCTGGTACGTGATCGGGCGGCTGCGGGATGGGGTAACTCCGCAGCGCGGCCAACAGGAACTGGCCGCATTAACGGCAAACGAGGCGAGCACAGAGAAGCAGTTCGAAGGGTTCTCACCTCAACTTGAGCCTTTAACCGACGAAATGAACCGGGATGGCAGGCGGATTCTATTGCCGTTGTTGGGCGCCTCCGCGCTGGTGCTGCTGATCGCGTGCGGGAACGCCGCAGCATTGCTGCTCGTGCGCGGACTGCAACGGCAGCAGGAATATGCAGTGCGTATCGCAATGGGCATGGGTCGCGTCGGCCTTCTTCGGCAGGTTTTGACGGAGGGCTTGATTCTGGCGACACTCGGCGGAACGTTGGGAGCGGGGCTCGCGATTTTCGCCATAAATTTGTTCAAGGTGATTGCCGGACATGCCGTTCCGCGCCTCGATGGAGTGACAGCAGGCTGGGCAGTTTTGGGGTGGGGGCTCGGGTTGGCGGTGCTGGCCGCTTTTATTGCAGGGGCAATTCCGGCGATGCGCGCCTTCCGGTTGAATCCGATGGAGGTGCTCAAAGATGCAGGGCCGAAGGGAACGGCGGGAATCGGAGAGAGGCGCCTGTTGCGTGGGGTCGCGATGCTGCAAACCTCGTTGACACTGGCGTTGCTCGTGGGCGCGGGCCTGCTCATTCGCACGATGATGAAAATTGCCGAGGTTCCGTCGGGCTACAGCATAAGCCGAATTCTGACGATGAGTGTCACGGAGGTGCAAAGCCAGTCTAGTTGGGGTCCCTTTCATCGGCAGGCATTGGAGCGCGTTGCCGCGATTCCGGGCGTCCAGTATGCTGCATTCGCCTGGGGTGTTCCGCTCACTGGAAATAATTGGCCTGCGACGATGGACATTGAGGGCCAACCGCCGCCAGCAAAAGAGAGCGACAAAATAGCTCTCCCGGTGCGCGCGGCGACGCCAGACTACTTCAAGTTGATGGGATTTGCTCTGATCGACGGCAGGGAATTTCGATCGACGGATGATGGTAAAGCGCCAAGTGTAGCAATCGTGAACCGGGCATTTACTGACCGCTACTTTCCCAAAAGCAACTCGGTTGGACGGAAGATCTGGTTTGGCGGCCGAGATAAACCGGGCTTTCAGATCGTTGGAGAGATTGAGAACGGGCGCACAGACGATCTGACCCAGGAGCCAACCCCTGAGGTCTATCTGCCGCTGTGGCAGGCGAACGCATTCTCAAAGCATCTGGTCGTACGAACAACAGCCGATCCGCGCTCGGTGGTAGTTGCGGTCCAGCGCGAACTGCGTGCCGTGGATCCAACGGCGGCCATCGAGAACGTGAAAACGCTCCAACAGATTCGCGATGAATCACTCGCGTCGCGGACCTTCGCCATGCATCTGCTGACGGGTTTTTCGGTGCTCGGAAGCGTGTTGACGCTGGTGGGAATCTACAGCGTGATTTCGCTGTCCGTGGCCTCGCGGCGCAGAGAGTTGGCCATTCGCAGTGCTGTGGGCGCGCAGCAGAAAGACATTCGCAGCCTGATCTTCGGAGAAGGATTCCGGTTAATTGCCGGAGGCGTGCTCGGGGGTATAGCCCTCGCGGTCGTTGTGTCGCGCGTGCTGCGAACTTTCCTGTTCGAAGTGCAGCCGGGCGATCCGGCGACATTCATCGTTGTGGGGTCGTTATTCATAGGAGTTGGGCTCCTGGCGTGCTGGGCGCCGGCGCGCCGCGCGGGCAAGGTCGATCCTCTGGAGGCGTTACGCTACGAATAAATCGTGACAGTCTCGACAACGAAGCCTAGCGCGTACAACGCCAAATCACGGACAAACCCAAAATTGATGTCACTCGACCCTTTCTGGTCAAAGCAGTCATAGAGCATCGGTTGCACGCAATCCTCAGGATTACTCCCGGAGAATGCCCATGCAGCCAGCCAAGTCTCCAGTTCCGCGCCAAATCGCCAGCAATCCACCGAAAATCAGAGATTCGCCCATCCGCAACCCCAATCCTCGCCAGGCCGCCGATCCAAGTCATCTGATCTCTGACTTCTGACCTCTGTGTTGCAGATAATTACCTCCCTTTGGCGCACAATAATTTCATAACGACCCTCCACCTGCAGGAGCTATGGCTGTTCTCCAATTCCTGTAGAGCGAAGCACCATCTGCTAATTGGCTTTTTCATCAGGAAAGAGCCACCTTTCTCAACCCTCAAAATGCCACACACGATTTGGAGAACAGCTCTAGGAGCTAAGAGCTGGCAGCTAACAGCACCAAAAGAGCGCCTAACCCCTGCATTGAGAGTATCTTGGGTACAACTTTAATGTTTTCAGTATTTTAGGGCACCCATCCGTAAGTCCAAACAGCAGAGGAATTTGGCCCGAGGGGGAGGGGGGGTACCCCCCTGTGAAACTGTGAAGACGACCGGAAAGGATCTAGATATAGTCCCGGAACAGCTCCGGCGACGGCTTGGGGATGACCGCCCGGCCCACCAGCATTCCGTCCTCGCCGGCCACCTTCGATCCCGCGGCCACGGCCGCCTGCACGCTGGCAACATCGCCGGCCATCATCACGAACCCCTTGCCGCCCAGCGCCATGGCCAGGTGTATGCGCAGCAGCGTCACGTTTGCCGCTTTGACGGCCGTATCCGCCACCTCGATGATGCTGGCCGCGGAAAACGTCTCAATCACTCCAATCGAGCGCAGCTCCTTCGGATCCACATCCACGGCGTTCGAGATTGCTGCCAGCACTGAAGGATGGATGCGCGAAATCTGCCGCCGCTCGATCAGCCCGGCGCCGCAAGCCGCCGCGCCGGCCAGCAGCGCGGCCTGCACCGAGGTCACGTCGCCCGCAACCACGATCAGAAACTTCCCCGAGCAGATGCTGCGGGCCATCAGCAGCTGAACATTGCCGGCCTTGAGCATCGTATCTTCGACCCCATACCCCGTTGCCACGCTCGAAAGCTCGATCAATCCAATCGAATCGATTTCAGACACCTGTTTGGCTCCTTCTAGTGACTCCGCTGAGGAGTCGTTCGCTTTGAAGGGGCGCGGTTTTAACCACGCCATTCACGCAGATTAATGACCTCGGGCTTTAGCCCCCGAGGGAAACACAATCTATGCCTCAATCAAAACCGCATCGCTCTCGACCTTCGCCACGCCGTCGATGCTGGCGTGAATTCGCGCGCCAAGCTTGCCCTGATCGGGCACAGCCAGCAGGTCTCCAACGCGCACGCGGTCGCCGGACTTGACCACTGGAACCGCAGGCGCGCCCGCATGTTGCTTCAGCAGGATATTCACCTTGCGCGGCGCAAAGGCATGTTCGCTGAGCGGCCCCGTGTTGTTGAACTCGCCCAACCCCAGCCTCGCGATCAGCTTCCGCATCGGCACGCGCCGGAACTCCGCCATCGGATGTGGTGTAATCGACTCCGGCGATCCCTTGAACGTAAGCCCGCGTTCCCGCGCTATCGGCTTGTTCTGCACGCACACCGTCTTCGGGTCCAGATCCTCAGGGCACGCGAACATGGTGCATAGATTGCACTCGCAGCAGTAGAGCGTCGCCACCATCGCGTCCGCTCCGGTTGCGAAGCCCAGCGACCGCATCGCCGCGTGCGGCTCGATCGGATGTCCGAGCAGATAGCGCGGGCAGAACTCCGTGCAGAACCGGCATTGGTCGCAGGCCGAGCGCCCGATCTTGGCCACGTGAAGCCACGGTGCATTGTGCCGTCGGATCAGGCTGTGTTCTGTGGGCAGCACCACGATCCCGCCCGTAGTCTTGGTCACAGGAACATCCAGGCTCGCCGCCGGCTTCGCCATCATCACGCCGCCCAGCAGCACGCCGAAGTCGGCGACCGTTGTCCCGCCCGCCGCTGCGATCACCTCGCCGATCGTGATGCCCACGGGAACCCGCAGCGTCACCGGTGTTGCCACCGCTCCAGCCACGGTCAGGTACTTGTGCGTCACCGGCCCATCCAGGCCGATGTTCATCAGTGTCTCTACATTCGCCACCGCGACGTCTACGTCCTTCGGCAACCCGCCCGGCGGAATCACGCGCCCCGTAACCATGTGCACCAGGATGAACTCGTCCCCAGCCGGGTAACAATCCGGCAGCGGCACCACGCGGATTCCCGGCCCAGCCTGGCCCCCCAGTGCGGCCATGATGTCGTGGTACTTCTCCTTGATGCCAACCACGCCCACGCGCGCGCCCACTATCTCCATGGCCATGCGCATTCCGCGCAGGAACGGCTCGGCATGGTGATGCAGCAGCTCCTTATCCTTGTGCAGCAGCGGCTCGCACTCGGCGGCATTCGCAATCACTAGCGAGGCCTTGGTCTTGAGCTTCACGGCGGTCGGAAAACCCCCTCCACCCGCCCCAATAATCCCAAGCTCTTCCACCCGCTCCATCGTCGAGGCCTGCGAGTTGCTCGCTTTTGCCGTCATTTCTGGTTTCCACCTCGTAAACTGCCAAAAATCGCGATTGACTATGCTAGATATCGTATAGTAGCATTCATTTTCAATCAATATCCGCCAAAATGAAGTGTCTTATCCCAAATATCGGTAGCACCTCGTTCAAGTTTCGAGTTTTGGACATGCCGGCGGAAACCGTTCTGGTACAGGGCCGCGTGGAGCGGATCGGCCAACCGGGCGGCGAGTGTGCCGACTATCCTGCCGCCATCCACAAGTGCATCAGCGAGATAGCTGGCCCGGACAAGCCCCTCAAGAGCTTGGCCGAGATCGGGGCGGTAGGCTTCAAGACCGTGCATGCGGGCCCACTGAATGAGCCCCAGCTCATCGACGAAAGATTTCTGGCCGCCATGGAAGAGTTTTCCTTTCTCGCCCCGGCTCATAATCCCCCTTACGTCGCAGCCATCCGAGGATTCGGCCAAGAACTTCCAGGCACTCCGCTAGTCGCCGTCATGGAGCCGTTCCCTTACCGCTTCATGGACGAAGCGTCGACCACCTATGCGGTTCCCTATGAATGGCGCAGCAAGTATGGCATCCGCCGTTATGGATTCCATGGTGCCAGCCATCGGTCGGCCAGCGAGCGCGCCCAGGCTCTGCTCGGCCGCAACAATATTCGTCACATTTCGTGCCATCTCGGCGGCAGTTCAAGCTTGGCAGCGTTTCGTGACGGGGTAGGTATCGACGTGAGCATGGGCGCATCGCCGCAGTCCGGTCTGCCACAGAACAACCGTGTGGGTGACATCGACGTGTTCGCCGTGATGCATATGATGAAGAAGCTTAACCTCGACCCGGATCAGATGTCTGTCCTGCTCGGGTGCCGTTCTGGCCTCGCCGGCATCAGCGGCGGTAGCGGCGACATCCGCGACCTTACCGCAGCCGCAACCAAGGGCGACGGTCGCTCTCAGCTCGCGCTCGACGTGCTCGTATACGCTATCCGACACTATCTCGGGGCATTCCTGCTTGAACTCGGAGGCCTCGACGCCGTCACCTTCTCTGGCGGGATCGGCGAGAACAGCGCCGACATTCGCGCCGGAGTGTTAAAGGACCTTTCCGGATTCGGCATCGAGCTCGACGACAGCAGGAACAATTCCATTAAGGGCGAAGGCTCAATTTCAGCGAACAATTCGATAGTCAAAGTCCTGATAATTCCTGCTAATGAAGAAATTGTCGTCGCGCGCGAAACGGTGGCGGTAGTCAACCGTGCCAACGCTGCGGCGCAAGCCTTGACAAGGCAGGCAACCTAGGGAAATACAGGGATTTTTATGGCAAGCTCAACGCTCGCGAATTCGGTCGGCTCCATCTCACGATCCTCGGTCGAGCAGATCGTGCGCCAGGTAGCTCTGGAATACCTTGGAAAGCAAAAGGGCGGAACGGCACCGCTTCTCACCGTGCAGACGTCGTCGCGCCACATGCATGTCTGCCGCGAAGACATGGATATTCTCTTTGGGCCGGGCACGGAGCTCACCTTCGATCGCCCACTGTTTCAGGAGGGCAACTTCGCGGCCAAGGAGACAGTGACCATCGTCGGACCGCGGAGCCGCCTCATCTCCAACCTCCGCATCCTGGGGCCCATGCGCAAGCGGTCGCAGGTCGAGCTTGCGTTTACCGATGCCATCATGCTCGGCTTCAGCGACATTCCGGTACGGCTTTCCGGAGACATTGCGGGCACCCCTGGTGCCATCATCATCGGACCCAAGGGCGTGGTTGAGTTGAAGGAAGGCGTGATTCGGGCAGCCATCCACGTGCACATGAACCCCACCGAGGCGGCTTACTTCGGCGTCGCCAAGGGCGACCGTATGAAGCTCCGCATCGGCGGCCAGGCAGGCCTGACCTTCAATAACGTCCACGTTCGCATTGATCCAACATCCAAACTCAATGTCCATATGGACACTGACGAGGCCAACGCCTGCGGTCTGCACCTGACCAAAGACATCGAACTATTCAAGTAACATATTGTTCAAGAATCAATCGGGAAGTTGAAGTAACGCTACTGAAAAGAGAGGAAGCGATGAAACAGGCGCTTGGAATGATTGAGACAAAGGGGCTGGTTGCGCTGTTCGAGGCAACCGACGCCATGCTCAAGTCCGCAAACGTTACCTTCGCCGGCTGGCAGACTGTTGGCTCCGGACTGGTGACTGCATTTGTGGAAGGAGACGTGGCCGCCGTGAAGGCAGCCACCGACGCAGGAGCGGAAGCAGCAGGCCGGATCGGCGAAGTGGTCAGCGTTCAGGTGATCTCCCGCCCCCACGATGAACTGCCGTCTTTCGTTCAAAACAACAGCAAGATGGCCCTTCGCAAAGCTGCACAGTAGGCCACAGGAGAGCATATGAGTGAAGCAATCGGATTGATCGAAACCCGTGGCCTCGTCGGACTTGTCGAGGCGTGTGACGCGATGGTGAAAGCTGCCAGCGTAGAACTTGTCAAGACCGTGCAAATCGGCGGCGGGTATGTGACCGCTATTGTGCGCGGCGATGTCGGCAGTGTGCGCGCGGCAGTCGATGCGGGGTCAGCGGCCGCCAAGGTAATCGGCGAGTTGGTGTCGTCGCACGTAATCGCGCGTCCGCATGATGCGCTTGTCGAAAGCATGCTGAAGTAACAAAATTTTGGAGAACGCACATGGCGAATGAAGCGATTGGAATGATTGAGACCAGTGGCCTGGTTGCTCTAGTCCAGGCAACGGACGCAATGCTGAAGGCGGCAAGCGTCAAATTTGTGGGCTGGAATAAGGTCGGAAGCGGTCTTTGCTCGGTCTATGTTACTGGCGATGTGGGCTCGGTCCGCGCGGCGGTAGATGCCGGAGCCAGCGCGGCGCGCGCGGCCGGCAAGGTACAGAGTGTGCATGTGATCGCGCGCCCACACGACAATCTCGGCACTGTATTGCCTAAGTAGCCGAAGCGGGCAGATGTTCGTCTACCGAGGCGCACGAGGTGAGCCAGCATGTTTATAGCAAAAGTCATCGGTAATGTTGTCTCCACACAAAAGAATGCGAAGTTTCGCGGTATGAAGCTCCTGTTGATTCAGCCCTACATTAGCAAGGAGCGCAAGCTGCAGATTTCAGGAACCTCCGTGGTCGCGGTTGACAGCGTGGGAGCCGGCATCGGGGAGTGCGTATTGTTCACGCAAGGCAGTTCCGCTCGTTTGACGCCTATAACGAAAGATGCACCTGTCGACGCAGTAATTGTCGGCATCGTCGATACCGTCGAGGTCGAGGGCGCGATCTTGGAGAAGCCTTAATGCAGATCCAGGAACAGTTAGTTGCAGAAATCGCCAAGGAAGTTGTGGCGCGGCTTCGCATCCAGCTCCAGTCGCAACACTCCTCCGCAGGAACAGCCGCGCTCAGCACACCATCGCGCGATGGAGTCTTTGCCACCGTGGACGAAGCGGTGAACGCGGCCTTTGAGGCACAGAAAAAAGTCGCGGCCATGAGCTTCGACGACCGCAAGCGGATGATTGACATCATCGTCCGTATCTGCAACGATCGCCGCGAAGAACTCGGCCGCATGGAGCTTGAAGAGACCAAGGTCGGCCGGCTCGACCACAAGATTCTCAAACTCACCAACATGCGCTTTGTGCTCGGGGTGGAAGAGATGCGAAGCGATGCCCGCAGCAACCCAACTGGCCTGTGCATCATCGAGCACGCGCCTTGGGGCGTCATCGGCATGATGCTCCCTGTCACTCATTCCGTGCCCACCATGGCCACAAACGCTATCAATATTCTTGCCGCCGGTAACACGGCGGTCTTCGGGCCACATCCCTCAGGCGCGAAGGTAGCGCGTTATGCATTGCAATTGTGGAACAGGGAAATCGAGCGCGAGCTGGGCGTTGCGAACGTTCTGACCACAACTGCCGAGGCCAGCATCGAAGCTGCTGAGCAGATATTTCATCATCCCAAGGTCGCCCTGCTGGCCGTAACTGGAGGCGCGGGCGTTGTCAAGGCTGCCGCCCTGTCGGGCAAGCGCGTTATTGCTGGCGGCCCTGGTAATCCGCCGGTCGTTGTTGACGAAACCGCCGACCTTGACCACGCGGCGAAGTGCATCATCGAGGGTAGCGCCTTCGATAACAACTTGCTTTGCATAGGCGAAAAGGAGATTTTCGTCGTTGCTTCGGTCGCGGACGCCTTTATTGCTGCAATGCGCCGCGCAGGCGCGTTTCAGTTAGACCGCGAAGCGATTGATCGGCTCACAAAAGCTGCATTCACGTTCGAGGGCGGCGGAGGCGGCTGTGCCCGGGCGCACGTCAAGAAAGCCCTCGTCGGCAAAGATCCCGCGGTGCTGGGCGAAGCGGCTGGCGTGCGAGTTCCCGTCGGCACCGACATGCTCTTCGGCGAGACCTACGAAAATCATCCGTTTGTCACTGAAGAGCAGATGATGCCATTCATCCCCGTCGTGCGAGTGAACTGCGTCAATGCGGCCATCGCCGCAGCGGTTAAGGCCGAACACGGCTACCGGCACACGGCCATCATTCACACCAAGAACGTCGACAACGCAACCCGCATGGCGCGTGCCATGAATACAACTCTTTTCATCCAGAATGCTCCTTCGGCGGCCGCGCTTGGCGTCGGCGGCCCTGGATATTTCAGTCACACAGTTGCCACGCCCACCGGCGAAGGAGTCACAACTCCCATGACGTTCACGCGTCAGCGCCAGATGGTTGTAGGCAACGCATTGCGGATCATATAGCCATGTTTCTTGCGCGCATCGAAGGCACAGTCGTTGCAACGGTCAAGCATCCCACGCTAGGCGGCTGCCGGTTTCTGGTTGCGCAACGGCTTGGAACCGACGGCAGCGCGGCAGCGGAGCCAATCGCAGTTTTGGATTGGTTAGGCGCTACCCGTGGCACTACAGTTCTGGTCTCAACCGATGGAGACATCGCTCGGGAAAAACTGGGCAACACCACGCCAGCACGCATGGTGGTCGTCGGCATAGTGGATTCAGTGCAATCGCCGAATTGCGTGGCAGGAGAGATCGCATGAGGCTCGGAATTGTTCGCGGACATCTCACGCTCACTCCGGCTGTCGAGGCCTATCGTGGCAGAACGCTCGTCGTTCTGGAACCGGTGACCGTGGAGAACTTGCGCGCGAAAAACGGATTGGGTGGGGGCAAGTCTCTGATCGCCATCGACGAACTCGGCGCGGCCAAAGGGCAGATGGTGGCGTTTACCGAAGGTCGCGAGGCAGCAAATCCGTTCTGGCCATCTCCGGTACCAGTAGACGCTTATTGTTCCCTGATTGTGGATTCGATCGACGTACGGCACTAGGCGATTTCCATAACGGCAGCAGACAGTTTTGATTGAGGATCAGAGGTGCGGAAGTGAACAGCGAAGAGAATAGCATCGATATTTCAAGCCGCAAAGTGGTGGCGATGCGCGACGTACAAGAAGCTGTTGCCGCGGGCGCAACCCGCATCATAATCGCCGAGAATTGCGTTGTTACGCCGTCGGCAAAAGACTTCCTTCAGCAGCGTAACGTGGCACTGGAGTCAAGTGGAATAGCAAGCGCCGCAGCCCTTGCTCCTTCTGGTTCGTCCAGCGTCACCAACAGTTCGTCGAGCCGTTCCGCCTCCAATCCGCGCCTCTTTACAACTCCCGAAGCGGAGGCGATCAAGAAGGAAATTTGCGCCGTTGGAAGGAAGCTCTGGTTGCGCCAGTTTGTTGACGGCAACGGCGGCAACATCTCTTATCGCATCGGCCCCAACGAGGTCATCTGTACGCCGACCCTGGTCAGCAAGTACGACCTCACGCCAGAAGACCTGAGCATGGTCGACCTCGAAGGCAATCAGATCGCAGGCACCAAGCCGCGCACCAGCGAGATATTCCTGCACCTTGAAGTCTATAAAGCGGTGCCTGAGGCAAAGTCCTGCGTCCACTGCCATCCGCCGCATGCCACGGCCTATGCCATCACTGGAAAAGTCCCACCCAATATGGTGATTCCCGAGTTTGAGGTTTTCGTCGGCAAAGTAGCCATCTCGCCGTACAAGACTCCAGGGACGGCAGAATTCGCGCAAACCGTCATTCCATTTGTGAAGGACCACAACACCGTGCTCCTATCGAACCACGGAATCATCTGTTGGGGCGATACTGTTACGCACGCCGAGTGGTATGCCGAGGTGCTTGAGACCTATTGCTGGACCCTGATGCTGGCTTCGCAGCTTGGTGCGCCCATCTCCCGCATCTCGGATCAGCAAGGCGAAGACCTGCTTGCTATCAAGAAGAAACTCGGCCTGCCTGATAGCCGTTTTGATACATCACGGATGAAAGAGTGCCAACTCGCCGATTTGGAGATGCCAGGTTCGATCGCGCTCACTCCATCGCCGTGCGATGGCAACACCAGCAGATCCTCCAGCGCGAATACCGATGCGGATATTGAGCCGCTGGTCCGCTCAGTGACAGACGCGGTGATGGAAGCGATTCGTGCGAAGTCAAATTGATCTGATCTAGAACAATGATGGACTGAAAAACGATGAAGGCTGCTGAACGGCAACTTCGAATCCGCCAGATGTTCGAGACCAGGGACTTTGTCGACTTGGAAACTCTTTGCCGCGAGCTGGACGCTTCCGAGTCTAGCGTTCGCCGTGATCTCGACATTCTGGAAGAGGAGAAGGTGTTGCGCCGCGTTTACGGAGGCGCTGTCTTGTTGCAGACGCCACCCGCAAGGGCCTTCGACTACGCGGTGGAAAGCGTCCGTCTGAGTGACGAAAAGGACCGGATCGCGCGGTTTGCCGCGGGCCTGATCGAAGACGGCCAGACCGTAATCCTCGATGGAGGGTCAACTGTTGCCGCTGTGGCCCGCGCACTTTCCTCCAAGTCGCTACACATTATTACCAACTCCCTTCCCATCGCCGAGAGCCTGGAATTGCTGCGCAATATCGAACTCACGCTGACCGGCGGTTATCTCGATCCTCGCCACCGCGTCATGCTTGGTCCATTTTGCGAGCAGATGTTGGGCAATATTCGCGCAGATGCCGTCATCATGGGAATCGGCAGTATCACGGAATCTGGATTCAGCAACAACAACACCCTTATCGTTGGCTCGGAGCAGAAGATGATCGAGATCGCGGGGAAGGTGATAATCGTTGCCGACCACACCAAGTTCGGCCGTGGCGGCATGATTCCCGTTGCTTTGCTCAGTGCCGCCGACATTGTCATCTCCGACAATGAACTGGCTCCTGAGTATGTGGAGCTCCTCCGCTCCAATGGTGTTGAAGTGTTTCTCGCCTGAACTACTCCCAATCGCATCTCACTATTTCAGCAGGTTCAAATTTGAGAGAATGATACTGCCGACCGAGTTTACGGCGCGGGAGACCCGATGCATATCGACGGACACGACGTTTTGATCGTCATCGACGTGCAAAACGACTTCTGTCCCGGCGGCGCGTTGGCCGTAGCCGATGGCGACGCCGTGATCGGCCCGATCCATCGCATTGCGCCATTGTTCACCCACGTCGTCCTCACGCAGGACTGGCATCCGCCAGATCATACCTCATTCGCGACAGCTCATCCAGGGAAGAAGCCTCTCGAACTTGGCTACGGCCAGCAAACTCTTTGGCCTCCGCATTGTATTCAGGGCAGCAAGGGAGCAGAGTTTCATCCAGCACTCCACTTGTCACAAGCTGAGCTTGTATTGCGGAAAGGCTTCAATCCGCGCATCGATTCCTATTCAGCGTTCTTTGAGAATGACCGAGCGACGCCAACCGGCCTTGCCGGCTATCTGGAGGAACGCGACCTCACTCGCATCTTCTTTGCCGGACTCGCTTATGACTACTGCGTCGGCTACTCTGCTCTCGACGCCCGCCGCCTGGGCCTGCCCGCATTCGTTCTCCGCGATGCATGCCGCTCCATCGACCTCGATGGCTCGGCAGCCAGGATCGAGGCCGAGTTTGCAAGAGCCGGTGTTTCAGTTATCGAGTGCGCTTCGCTTTTCGGCTCAGGCATCCCAACGTAAACTCAAAACAGATTCTGCGGATTGTGACCGAATCTATGTCCCGCAACTTTTACATCTTGGCCGCTACGCTGGTACTCTTCGCACTCATCTCGGCGGGTATGTCGCTGGTGCCTTCGAGTTTTCAACCCGGTTTGCCCGCCAACGGTTCTCTGTGGCGCACTGTAGCCCTGTTTCTAATGCTTTTCGGACTGCTTGCGGCGCTCATTGGCGTAATGAGCCATCTTTTCGAACAGGTTGACCGGCGCAGTGAACAGGCTCGCCAGGCAGCTCGACGGAAACACCGCGGGCCCCAAGGATAGTATCTCGTCCTTGGGTTGGCAGACACCGGGAGATTGGCGGTCACTAGGACACGCCTTGCCGGTAAAATGAGGCGTGGGACATATTCCCGCACAGGATTGAGCAGACGCCGATGTATGAAGTCACTGTGGAGTCAGGTTTTTCCTCCGGACACTACCTTCGCAATTACAAGGGCAAGTGCGAGAACCCGCACGGGCACAACTACAAGGTACGTGTCACGCTGGCCGGGACAGAACTGGACGAGGCGGGGCTCCTGCTGGACTTCAAGTTGCTGAAGCAGGTGCTGCGGCCGGTGATCGACCGGATCGACCATATGATGCTCAACGACTTGGAACCCTTCACGGTGCTGAACCCTTCGGCAGAGAACATTGCCAAGTATTTCTACGACCAGACAAGTGAACACCTCGCCGGATTGACAGACGGTCGCGTGCGCATCAAGGACTGCACAATCTGGGAGACCGATACCACAACGGCAACCTATTTCGAGTAAATAGGCGCGGCTCAGTTCATCTGGCCGGACTTTGACTTCAGATACTTGTCGAAAGGAATCTCAAAGTAGAACAACTCGTTCCCGTCGGCGCTGCGTAGCGCGTGCAGGTGCAGCTTTGCGCCGCGCAGCGGGTGGCTCAGCTCAGACACATCGTAAAACAGAAAGCCGGCCTGGGTGGAGTGCGGCTCTACGACCAGCGCCCCATACTCGAAGTTTTCGAAGTCCTCTTCGATCTCCTTGTTGCCGGCCTTGGGCTTCAGCTTGATCTTGGGTATCGGTCCAGGCATCGGGATGCTCGACCCCTCGCGCTCCTTGCGCGTCATCAACCGCTCCACATCCTCAGGCTCGGCAGCCTGGATTCTGTCCCCTGCGGCGGTTTGGAAGAGAATCCGCGCATCGCGCAGCGAAATTGGTTTGTCGCCCTGATTGGTCACAATCAGCCGCACCGGCATTACTCCGTGGCTGAGATAATCAACGCGGAAGATGGACTCTTTTTCCTTGGTATCGTAGGGTTCGGCGGCAATTGCCACTTTTTCGTCGGGGTGTAGCTCGACGTCGGCATAGGTTGTGGCGGGTTGCACGGAAGTCGGAGTGTGGTCGCTGGCCAGGGCCGGAAGAGCCAGCCCGAACAACAACAGCGGAATTGTCCGCAAGACTCCCATCGTGCTCGACTGTATCATTCTAGATTGGACTGCGGAAAGGCGCGTTCCGTCACGCATGATTCTCTTTTTCTACAACATTGCACTGCTGACGGCCCTGGTGGTCGGCGCTCCCTGGTGGTTGTGGAAGATGGCCACGACGCATAAATATCGCGAAGGGCTTGGTGAACGTCTCGGTCGGATTCGGTCCTTCCCTGATAGGCGCGGTCGGCAAATCATCTGGCTACATGCAGTGTCCGTTGGTGAAGTGCTGGCCATCAGCCGGTTGGTTGGCGAGATAGACAGGGCCTTCCCAGAGTTCCAATTGCTCATATCCACAACCACACACACCGGTCAGGATCTGGCCCGTGACCGGTTCGGGGCCGAGCGCGTGTTCTACTGCCCACTCGACCTGCCTTGGGCCATCCGGGGATATTTGAATGCTCTTCAGCCACGGATGCTGGTATTGGCTGAGACAGAGTTCTGGCCTAACTTGCTCATCGGATGTTTCCGTCGCGGTATCCCCGCAGCAGTAGTCAATGCGCGAATCTCCGATCGCTCTTGGCCGCGCTATCAGCGTTTGAAACGACTGTGGCGGCCGATTCTCAGCCGCATTGCCCGCGTGCTTGCGCAGAGCGAGATCGACTCTCAGCGTCTGAAGGCTATCGGATGCCAGCCTGAGTGCGTTTCGATCACGGGCAATCTCAAGTTCGACATACGAGCCGCCAAGGAAGCCGACGCTACCCGGATTCTGAAAGCATCGTCATACGGGCTACGACTCGTGGTCGCGGGGAGTACGCTTGAGGGTGAAGAGGCCGCGCTGCTCAGCGCATGGCCAAGGCTGCTCGCGGCCGACCCCCAAATCACACTGGTGCTTGCCCCGCGTCATCCGGAACGGTTCACCGCGGTCGCAACTTTGCTCGACCGATCCGGAATTGCCTGGAGCAAGCGTTCGAACTGGGATTCTCAATCGGAGACCTCGCTGCAACCTCTTCGTCCCGGCCAGATCGTTCTGCTCGATACGATCGGCGAGCTGGCCTCGGTCTACTCGCTTGCCGCAGTTGCCTTCGTGGGCGGCAGTCTCATTCCTGCCGGCGGACACAACCCGCTCGAACCGGCTCAGTTTGGGGTTCCTATCGTGATGGGACCGAACTACGTGAATTTCCGCGTCATTGCAGATGACCTGCTGGCGCATCAGGCACTCCGCGTCACGACAAAGGAAAACCTCGCAGCGACGCTCATTGCATTGCTCCAGGACTCCGCCGGAGCCAGAGCGATGGGCGAACGCGCGCGGCAGGTTTTCGATCGACAGGCCGGGGCTACAGACCGATGCGTATCTGCTCTGCGTGAGTTGCTCGTGATAGCAGCCGAGGAGCGCATACGATGACGCAGGCCGCTGCTTCACGCCCCCTGCTGCTGCCTCTGGTGCCGCTCTATAGGCTTGCGCTTGCGCTGCGGAAACTAAGGCTCGGCAGCAGACTGGAGCCGATCCGCAGGCTGCGTTTTCCAGTCGTCAGCGTCGGAAGTCTTTCAGCCGGTGGATCCGGGAAGACGCCACTTATTATTGCCCTCGCCAAGGCGCTCGAGCGTCGCGGAATGCATGTGGACGTTCTCTCTCGCGGCTATGGGCGCAGGAGTGGAAGCGCGCTCCGCATGGATCCAAATGGCACTGCGGAAGAGTTCGGGGATGAACCTTTGCTGATTGGCCGCGAAGCGGGTGTGCCAGTTTACGTAGCTACGCGTCGGTATGAAGCAGGGCTCATGGCCGAGCACACCGCGATTTCGTCTTCTGGTTTACATCTCCTGGATGATGGCTTCCAGCACCGCCAGCTTCACCGCGACGTAGATATTCTCCTGATCGACGACCGGGACTTGCAGGATCACTTGCTCCCTGCGGGGAACCTGCGCGAGCCGCTCAGCGCCATGCGCCGCGCCAATGTCCTTGCAATTCCCGCTGGCGACATTGAAATGGAGGCAAAGCTGAATTCTTCGGGTTGGCGAGGGACTGTCTGGCGCCTGCACCGGCGCATGGATGTTCCTCACATCGAAGGCCCAATCGTCGCCTTTTGCGGCATTGCCCGCTGCGAGCAGTTCTTTGCCGGACTTGAGGCGGCAGGCCTGCACCTCGCCTCCCGCATTGCGTTCCCCGATCATCACCTGTACAAAGCGCATGACCTCGACTGTATTCGGGACGCGGCGCGGAACATTGGCGCAACAGCAATCTTGACTACAGAAAAGGACCGGGTTCGGTTGGGCAAGCTGGTCGAGTCTCTTCCGCTCAAAACGGCTCGACTGCGGATTGAGATCGAGAACGAAGAAGAAGCAGTCGACGGATTGGTAAAGGGCC
>JBARBP010000263.1:0-7502 GCA_049793195.1 Occallatibacter sp.
CTCTCGCTGCTGAGGCGCACAATTCAAATCGAGCCCGCGTCTCCGGCTACACGAGCTATCAACTTATTCGCAATGTCCTGGCAGCTTATGCCGTTGACTGCAGTTTCTGCGTAATCCACGACGAACGCAGACCCGACTTGCGCGAAGAATGGTTTCGAGTAATAGCCGCCGTCAAAAGCGCCGAAATGCGTGCCCGCCTGAAGGTTCTAACCTGGCAGGAGTTAGCAGCCTACTTGCCCGATGAGTTACAGGAATTCCTGAATTTGAAGTATGGAATCGTCGCCCCAGGCAAGATTGCTTCGCCTATCGAAGAACTTACTGACTTCGACTAATGAAACACTGGTCCCCCATCCTTTGTGCGTCTCTTGCAAAAAGGTGGGAAACCGAAGCCATCACATGAGCTAGATCCCCAGAATCTTGCGATTGGTCTTCGTGTCAGCGCCCCCGCCCGCAAAGTCATCGAAGGCCCGATCCGTAACACGAATGATGTGTTTGCGAATAAACGGCGCGCCCTCCGCCGCTCCCGCTTCCGGATGCTTTAGGCAGCACTCCCACTCCATTACCGCCCAGCCCGGATAGTCGTACTGCGCCATCTTGCTGAAGATCTGGCTGAAGTCGATCTGCCCATCGCCCAGCGAACGGAACCGCCCCGGCCGATCGATCCAATCCTGATAGCCGCCATAAACGCCTGACCGCCCACTCGCATGGTACTCAGCGTCCTTCACATGGAACGCGCGGACCCGATCATGATAAATGTCGAGAAATGCTAGGTAATCCATCTGCTGCAAAATCATGTGGCTCGGATCGTAGAGAATATTCGCCCTCGGATGCTCGCCCACCACCCCAAGAAATCGCTCGAACGTGACCCCGTCGTGTAGATCCTCGCCAGGATGCAGCTCAAAGCAAACATCCACCCCAACCTCATCGAATTGGCGCAGTATCGGCAGCCACCGCGCGCCAAGTTCCTTGAATGCCTCATCGATCAAACCAGCCGGCCGCTGTGGCCAGGGATAAAAGAAAGGCCACGCCAGCGCTCCTGAAAAAGTAGCGTGTGCAGTCAGGCCAAGATTGCGGCTCGCCTTCGCCGCCCACGTCAACTGTTCCACGCCCCAACTCTGCCGCCCCTTCGCGTCGCCGGCCAGTTCGGCTGGCGCAAAACCCGCAAGTAGCACGTCAAACGCCGGATTGCTCGCCACCAGTTGCCCCTGCAGATGCGTCGATAATTCGGTAATGGCGAGTCCCGCGCCGGCGGCAATGCCAAGAACTTCGTCACAATAAGCCTGGCTTTCCGCGGCCCGCTTCAAATCAAACAGTCGCCCGTCCCAGCTCGGTATCTGAATCCCTGTAAAACCCAGCCCGGCCGCCCATTTTGCCAACCCCTCGAGCGTGTTGAACGGCGCGGCATCCCCTGCAAACTGCGCCAGAAAAATTCCAGGACCCTTGATCGTCTTCATCTCTCGTCTCCCTCACCGCCCAAGCTTTCCTAAAACTCAACCCAGCTTTCCCTGCGATTGCTCTCGATTGCGCGATCTATGAATCTCATCCCGCGCACACCCGCCACAATGCCTGGCAGCGTCGGCGGCAGCGGGTGTTTATTCCCCTGTTGCCACGCGACAAGCGCATCGGCAAACTCGCGGTAGAGCACAGCGAATGCCTCCAGGTAGCCCTCCGGATGGCCCGCCGGAACCCGCCCAACGGCCAGTGCATCCGGGCTGAGGTAAGGCGCAGCCGCGTGATGAATCTCTTCCGGTCCATCCAGCCACTTCACGAAAAGCCTGTTCGGATCCTGCTGCCGCCAATCGATTGACCCAATCTCCCCATAAATCCGTATGCGCAACTCATTCAGCTCGCCTGCCGCCACCTGCGAACAAGCCAGCGTCCCCGCCGCGTCATTTGTCAGCCGCAGGAAAGCGTTGCAATCGTCGTCGAGCCGCCGGCCGTCCACAACCGATCGCAGTGTTGCGTTGATGGCCGTCACCTGTAGCCCGGAAATGTATTCGAGCAAATGAAAGGCATGTGTGCCGATGTCGCCGATCGAGCCGCCCATCCCATTCTGTGCAGGGTCGGCGCGCCAAGCTGCCTGTTTCTGGCCCGTAGTCTCAATCGCCTTGCTCATCCAGCCTTGCAGGTACTCGACGGCGACTTTGCGGATCTTGCCCAACCGCCCGGCCGCGCACATCGCGCGCGCCTCGCGCACCATCGCATAGCCGGCATAGGTGTGCGTCAGTCCGTAGGGCAGTCCCGACTTCGCCACCGCCGCCTCAAGCGCCAGCGCCTCTTCATAGGTTGATGTGGCCGGCTTGTCGCTCATCACCGGAATTCCCGCCTCGAGCGCCGCCACCGCAATCGGCAGATGCAAATGATTCGGCGTCGTAATCACGATAAAGTCAATCGGATCGGGCCTCGTGCTCTCAACCTCAATCATCTGGCGGTAGTCGGCGTAGGCCCGCGCAGGATCGATCCCAAAACGTTCACCAGCCGCACGAGACCGCTCCGCCGATTGCGAGAAGGCCCCGGCCACCATCTGGATCTTCCCATCCAACTCTGCGGCAATGCGGTGCACGGGACCAATAAACGCACCCGGTCCGCCGCCCACCATCCCCATGCGCAACTTTCTCGATTCCGCCATCCCGTTCCCCCGAGTTCAGCGCAGTGCGCCGCATTCAAAAGTAAACTTCTCCGCGAGCCAGTCTAAATCACGGTCCACGCCCGCCTATTGATTCACTCCACTGGCTAGGAATCCCCCATCCACGGCAATCACTTCTCCCGTAACAAACGTGGCAGCCGCGGAGGCCAGGAAAATCACCGGGCCAATCCCAGCGCAATCTCGCGGCCCAGACCCGTCGTGCCGCCGATCACAACAGCGACCCGCCCGCTCGAATCGAAAAGATCTGGAGACATCCACCTTCCTCCCGCTACGCCGCACCCTACACGGCACCCTGCGCAGCGTCAACCCAGCCCGTTCGCAAAATCCCTGGACTTCTGCCCGGCCCCACCCCGAGTAAGACAGTAACAGCCTAAACGATCTTCCCTCCCCGCTGTCCGGTCACTGACGAGCAATAGCTGAATGGGATAAATTATCAATGAATATGATTACGCTTTCGATTCCTGATTCCCCGCACCGCTGGGACTGCCTCAGCCTGGGCGAGGTAATGCTTCGTCTCGATCCCGGTGAAGGCCGCATCCACACCGCACGGCAGTTTCAGGTGTGGGAAGGCGGTGGCGAATACAACGTAGCGCGCGGTCTGCGCCGCTGCTTTGGACTCCGCACCGCCATCGCCACCGCGCTCGCCGATAACCAGGTCGGCCGCCTGGTCGAAGACTTCATTCTCCAGGGCGGTGTCGATACTTCCCTGCTCAAATGGGTCCCCTACGACGGCGTCGGCCGAACCGTCCGCAACGGCCTCAACTTTACTGAGCGCGGCTATGGCGTGCGCGCGGCCGCCGGCTGCTCCGACCGAGGCCACACGGCAATTAGTCAAGTCAAGTCCGGTGACTTCGACTGGGACTGGATTTTCGGAAACGAGAACGGCACGAAGTGCTTTCACACGGGCGGTATCTTCGCCGCTCTCTCCGCATCCACAGCCCAGGTCGCCGTTGAAGCCATGGATGCTGCTCGCAAATACGGCGCCCCCGTCTCCTACGACCTCAACTTCCGCGATTCGCTCTGGAAGTCCATCGGCGGCAAAGCCAAAGCTCAGGAAGTCAACCGCGAAATCGTTCGCAAGGTCGATCTGCTCCTGGGCAACGAAGAAGATTTCTCCGCCATGCTCGGCGTCAAGATCAAGGACGTCAGCGAAGACTTTGCCGAACTGCCCCTGGAAGGCTATTCCGATATGCTGCGCGAAGTCGCAAGCCTCTATCCAAACCTGAAACTCATCGCCAGCACCCTGCGCTCCGTGCACAGCGCCACGAGCAACGGCTGGGGAGCCATCGCACTTTATGAGGACAAAATCGTTCATGTCCCGCAGACCGACATCGACATCCTCGATCGGGTCGGCGGAGGGGACAGCTTTGCCTCCGGTCTCATCTACGGTCTTCTCGCCAACAAGGGAATCGACTATGCTGTCCGCTGCGGTGTCGCTCATGGCGCTTTGGCAATGTCCACGCCTGGCGACACCAGCATGGCCACGCTCTCTGAAGTTGAACGCATCATTAGAGGCGGATCAGCGCGAATCGCCCGATAGCCCGCACTAAGTAAAGGAAGAAATGTCAGAAACCACACAGCAAATCCTCGAACGCGTAGGCCTGGTTCCCGTCCTGCGCGCAAAGAATGCAGCCCAGGCCCATGCAGTCGTTGAAGCCATGATCGCCGGCGGCGTCACCGTCGTCGAAGTCACCATGACGGTCCCCGGCGCCGTCGACCTTCTCAATGAACTCAAAAAAGACTACGGATCGAAGCTCCTCCTTGGCTCCGGCACCGTCACCACCGCCGATCAGTGCCAGGCGACCATTGACGCCGGCGCTGAATTTGTCGTCAGTCCGAGCCTTCACCTCGAAGTCATCAACACCACGAAGAAGAACGGCAAAGTCTCCTGCCCCGGCGCTCTCACCCCCACAGAGGCCATCACCGCCTGGAATGCCGGCGCGGACTACGTAAAGATCTTTCCCTGCTCAGCCTTGGGTGGTGCCGCCTACCTGAAATCCCTGCTGGCGCCCTTCCCGCATCTCAAGGTAATCCCAACCGGCGGTGTCACGCTCCAAACTGCAGAGAGCTTCCTGCGTGCGGGCGCGCGTGCGTTAGGCGTGGGCAGCGACCTGGTCAACCTGGCCGCCATCGAATCCGGCCACCCTGAAACAATCACCGAAACCGCCAAGGCCTATTTGAAGATCATTGCCGAGGTGCGAGCGAAGCAGTAAAACGATTCCGCTGGCGCAATCGGTGCGCAGTCTTCGCCGCAATCCAGTTGCTCTTCAGTCAAGGCGAATCCTAACCAGAGTTCCATCGAGTGACCTTCAATGATCGATTCACCTCTGCACACACCGGCAACTCACACTCAGCAAGACGGAGCTTTCCGCCTCGACGGCCGCTACGCCCTCGTAACCGGCGGCGCCAGCGGCATCGGCGAGGCCACCGTCAAAGAACTCGTCCGCGCCGGGGCCTTCGTCTGGATTGCCGACATCAATGTCGCCGCCGCTGAAGCGCTTGCCAAGTCGATAGGCTCCTCAAAAGCTCTTCATCTCGACGTAACCAGTCTTGAATCCATTGCTGCCGCATCGGCCGGGCTCGACCGCCTCGACATCCTTGTCAACAATGCCGGCATCGGCCATGTAGGCTCCATCGAGACCACGGAGCCGGAAGACTTCGACCGCCTCATCAACGTAAATGTGCGCGCTGTCTACCTCGTTACGCGCGCATTTCTGCCCCTGCTCTTCGCCGCCACCGAGTATCACGAAGCCGTAGGCGCTATCGTCAACATCGGTTCGGTAGCAGGCATGGTCGGCATCAAGCAGCGCTTTGCCTACTGCATGACCAAGGGCGCTGTGCTCTCCATGACCCTCCAGTTGGCGGTCGAGTATCCCAAAACTCTGCGCGTCAACGCCGTCTGCCCCGGTACCGTGCAAACCCCATTCGTCGAGGGCTATCTCGATAGATTTCACAAGGACAACAAGGAAGAGATGCGCACCGAACTCCGCGCCCGGCAGCCCGTTGGCCGTTTGGGAAGGCCCGAAGAAGTTGCCTCCATGGTTCGCTATCTCGCCTCCGACGAAGCGGCTTTCGTCAACGGATCTTGTGTTACCATCGACGGCGGCTGGACCGCCGCATAACCCGTCCCTCTTTCCCGTTTTAATTCCCACAATGGAGGCATGAATGAAGCTCGTATCCTTTTCGACTGCCGATGGCAAAATCCGCCCCGGATCGCTCATCGAAGAAGCCAATCTGGTCGTCGATCTCACCGCCGCAGGCTACGCTGACACCACTGCCGTCATCAACGCCGGATTCACGTCGACCGATAAGCCGGCAGCCTATCCCGGCCACCGGCTTGCCGATGTCCGCCTGCACGCCCCGCTCGCCAACCCGCCGCGCATCTTTGCCATCGGCCTCAACTACCGTGAGCACGCCATCGAATCCAAGCTCACCCTGCCCAATTTCCCGGTCGTCTTCTTCAAGATGGTCTCGTCGATCGTCGGCCCTGGAGAGAACATTGTGCTACCCAGGAACTCCACCGAGCCTGACTACGAGGCCGAGCTGGCGTTCGTCATCGGCAAGGGCGGCTACCGCATTTCCGCCTCCGCCTGGCGCGAGCACGTCTACGGCTACACCATCGTCAACGACGTCAGCGCGCGTGACATTCAGCGATCGACTTCGCAGTGGTCGCTGGCCAAGAGCTTCCCGACCTTCTGCCCCCTGGGCCCGGCCATCGTCACCGCGGACGAGATCGCCGACCCGCACCAACTTGCGATCGGCCTCTCCATCAACGGCGAAGTTCTGCAGAATTCGACCACTGCCGAGCTGGTCTTCAAGGTCCCCGAACTCATCGAGTACATCTCCTCCATCACACCGCTGCTTCCCGGCGACATCGTCTCCACCGGCACACCCTCCGGCGTAGGCATGGGCCGGACCCCGCAACGCTGGCTCAAACCCGGTGACTCCGTGACAGTCACCGTTCAAGGCCTCGGCTCGCTCACCAATCCCGTGGTCGCCGAATAATCCCTCTTGGTAATCCATTCGTCGGTTAATCAGTTGATCGGTAAACCGGTTAATCAGTTGACCGGCGAATTTCCCCAACTCCGCCAACACCAGCGCCCCCGCAAGTGCCTCAGTGCCAATGGAGAAGGCTCCTCAAAGAGGAGCCTTCAACTTGCTTGCAAACTCATCCCCTACCGCGTTCCTGGTCGCCCCTCAGTCCCGTAACAGGCCAAGCCGGCTCGCATAGAGTCTCAACAGTAGACGGCCATAATCGATCCCCACTTGGATGCTCGCCTTGCTCGCTCCCCGGTACCTGAGCCCAAACGCCAAGGGGATCTCCTCAATCGATCGAATCCGGCCCCGAACCAGGACCTCGAGCAAAAGCTTGAAGCCCGAGCGCTGAAACGGCACGCGCTCCACGCATTCACGGCGAACAAGAAAGAACCCCGACATGGGATCTTTGGCGTGCATTCCCGCTTTTTGAATGGGCAAGGTGATCCACACCGCCGCCGCGGAAAGAAACTTCCGTATCGGATTCCAGTCCCCCAGGCGGCCACCGGCAATGTACCGGCTGCCGATCACCAGGTCATGACCCGTTTTGATCGAGCTGAGCAATGCCGGCAACAGTTCTGGAGGGTGCTGCAAGTCCGCGTCCATCACCCCCAGAATTGAAGCGTCCGTGTTCTGCCAGCCGTAAAGGATCGCCCCTGACAAGCCCTTTTGCCCTTGGCGCACCAGCAGCCGCACCCGGCCATCCTGTCGCGAGATCGCGGAGACGATGCCTTCCGTGCCATCCTGGCTGTCGTCATCCACCACCAGAATCTCGTAGCAAATCCCCACCGGATCGAGCACTGAACGCACATGGTCCAGC
>JBARBP010000264.1:0-9479 GCA_049793195.1 Occallatibacter sp.
TACTTGAACAGGAACCGGAGCGGATTCAGCGGTTAAGGGACAACACGCACTACTTTCAAGGCGAGCTACATCGGCTTGGTTTCAACATTGGTGGGGTCACTACGCCGGCCACGCAGACGCCGATCACGCCAATCATCGTGGGCGAGGGCCGGACGGCAATGGAGTTCAGCCGTGCGCTTTTCGACGAGGGTGTAATGGCCACAGGCATCGCCTTCCCCACAGTTCCTGAAGGCAAAGCAAGAATCCGCGCTATCCTCACCAGCGAACACACCAAAGCCCAGTTGGATGAGGCATTGGAGACCTTCGAGCGTGTGGCCAAGAGGCTGGGGATTCTACAATAGGCCACAATGATCGCTCATCTGCGCGGCAAGCTCATTTCGAAGCAGCCCGGCCAAGCTATCGTCGAGGCGGCCGGCGTTGGCTATGATGTCGCCATCTCCGTGCCCACGTTTACGGCGCTACCCTCACTTGGCGCCGAGGCCTCGCTGCATATTCATACCCAGGTCGGCGAAGACCAGATCGCTCTTTTCGGCTTTCTGGAACTCGAAGAGAAGCGCCTTTTTGAGCGGCTGATCACGGTGAGCGGAGTCGGGCCAAAGCTGGCCATCAAGATGCTCAGTGGGCTTTCATCCGATCGCACAGTGCAGGCTATCCGCGGCCAGGATCACGCGCAGCTGACGCGCATTCCCGGGGTTGGGAAGAAACTGGCTGAGCGCCTCGTGGTGGAGCTCAAGGACAAGCTTGACGACTTTGCCGTCGCGCCGGTGCAATCGGCTGTGGGCGGTCCCGCCGCCGAAGATGTTCTTTCCGCATTGGTTAACCTTGGCTATCAGCGTCCCGCAGCCGAGAAAGCCATTGAACAGGCGGTGGCTAAAGAGGCAACCCTGGCCGCAGACTTTGATGGGCTTTTTCGCGGCGCTTTAAAGCTAATCCGGTAGAATACTTCTGGAGAGTCGCCGAAATTACCTGAGAGGTTGTGCGATCTTTTCGCACGTTGACTGTGCCAGATTTGATCCCCGGCTTGAATCTGTAACACTTGGCTCCGATTTGGCGATCTAATAAACAGCGGCTGCTGGATCTCTTCCTCTTGAGTGACAGCCTTCCCTGCATTTAAAGGATGGTGTAATTGCGGTTAATTGTCACTCTTATCGCACTGGGTTTGTGTCTGAACTGCCGTGCGCAGTCAACGCCGCTTGTGGATGCACCGATTCCACATATCGGTCTGCCCGCTTTAAGCGCAGACAAATCGGACTTGACCGAGGAATCTTCGTCGGCCGATATCCCAGACCTATCTGCGTCAATCGCAGTTCCTGAGCGAGCTACCCAGCCCGCCCAGAGAAACGACCACAAGAGCTCAAGTCCCCAGGCCAATTCCAAAGTCCCAGTCGACGCCAACGGTGATCCAATTCCGCTTGAGCGTCAACAACCAACCCGCATCCTCGGTTTCATGCCCAATTTCCGGTCAGTCTCCGGCGGCAGCAAGCCCCATCCGCCGGGTTGGAAATACAACTTCGTTGTCGCTACTCATCAGGCAACCGATTATTCCACCTTCATTTTTCTTGGTCTCACATCCCTGACTGCTGAAGGGATGAACATGCACCCCAGCCTCGGGAAGGGTGTGAACGGTTTTTATGCCTACACCTGGCGCGGGTTCCTCGATAAGAGCGACGGCACGTATCTTTCCGCGTGGCTGCTGCCGAGCCTGATTCATGAAGATACGCGCTTCTATGCGCTGGGAGCAGGCCATTCGATCCCAGTTCGGGCTCTTTACGTGATCAGCCGGCAAGCGGTGGCCCGCACCTATGGCGGGCGACAGACTCCTAACATTGCGGGGCTGGGCGGCAAAGTTCTCACGCAGGTGGTTTCGCGGACGTATTACCCGCCGAGTGCAACAAGCTTCCCGGTTCTGGCGACGAAGTTCAGTTACTCCGTCATGCGCGACGTGATGTTTTCTGCAATCCGCGAGTTTTATCCCGATGCGGCGGCGCACTTTATTCGCAAGCACCGCGAGAAGATGGCACGCCTGAGCGCTCGTGAGGATGCGGCGGTTTACTAGCCATTTGCCGGAGTTTTCCAACAGCCCTCGTGCGCTGGACTCCGACGAACTTTGCTAACCTTCCAGATGTATGCCTCGTGCCTCAAAGCCTGCCCCAACGCCAATCGCTGCTCGTCTTCGTTCTGAGGGTCTCACTTTTCTTCGCAACCTGGCTCGCAACAACGACCGCGATTGGTTCACGCCGCGCAAGGCTGTTTATGAAGCCGAGTTGAGGGAGCCAATGCTGGCCATCATTCGCAAAGTGACGGACTCCATGATGGACTTTGCGCCGGCGTTTGTGCGGCCTGCGGAGAAGTGCCTCTTCCGCATCTATCGCGACACCCGTTTCAGTGCCAATAAGTTTCCCTACACGACCCACGTTGCGGCATGGTGGTCGCACCAGGGACTTGAAAAGACCTCCGGCGCGGGCTACTACTTCCACATCAGCGCAAAGGAAGTCGTTGTCGCCGCCGGCGCTTACATGCCGGAGAAGGATCAATTGGCTGCCATTCGCCACTGGCTTCTCGATCACCACGCTGAGTTCAGAAAGCTTCTTCAAAGGCCGGCCGTCCGAAAGGCGTTTTCCGTTTTTGAGGGCAACGCTTTGACGCGGCCGCCGAAGGGCTTTCCCTGCGAGCATCCGAGCATGGATCTTATTCGCTGCCGGCAATGGGGACTGGCGGCAACCCTGCCCGTTGACGAGGCACTCAAGACAAACTTCGCCTCTACGCTGGTTCGCTACTTCAAGATTGCAGCACCCGTGGTAGATGCTCTTAACACACCCATTGCAGCGGCACAGGCGCCGAAGAGAAGAGTGTTATTCGGGTTGAGATAAAGGGGTTCCGCCACGATTTGGCACATCGGCGCGGTAAGAACCAACTGAAGCGGGTCATGGTGTTGAACAGGGTCAAAAACCAAGAAAATAGGCTAAATATGGGCAAAAACCAAAGAAAAGTGGAAGAATCCTGTGGAAATCGGGCTTTTCCCATTGACTTTGCCCACCTCGAAGCCGCATTGTAACCTTCGGCAGGGTTCTTCGAGGCCGCATGAATACAGGGGTTTCGTGCACAAGCAGCCCAGGTTGCACCTTCTCCATGCGGTACGCGTTTCGCGGCGGAAGCCCGTCAACAAAGGCAGCCCAAAGGGCTCGCCAAGAAGGAGAACATCATAATGGCAACTGGACTGACCAAGACCGCACTCACACGGCACCTGGCCGAGAAGCTCGAACTCACCAATAAGCAATCCGCCGCCTTCCTGGACCTGCTGGCTGAGACCGCCATCAAGGAAACCAAGAAGAACGGCGTATTCGTCATCCCCGGCATTGGCCGGCTCGTAAAGGCAGAGCGCAAGGCCCGCATCGGCCGCAACCCCCAGACCGGTGCGGCCATTAAGATCAAGGCCAAGACCGTCGTCAAGTTCCGCGTGGCCAAGGCCGCCAAGGACGTAATCGCCCCACCCAAGAAGTAGCTCTTTCAAACTGCGGACACCAGGGGAGAAGCCATCGGCTTCTTCCCTTTGTTCTTCTGGGACCATCCCCGAACTAGCACAATTACTCAATCTATCGGCCACGTCAAGGCATCGAACTCTATATGGCATCAGGATCTTCCGCCGCTGACGTATTGAAAGTCGAGTCGCAATCGAAAACAGCTCCCGCAGTGGGCGCGCCGGTTCTCCTCATTCTGCGCCTTGAGGGGCTCGCACTTGCGGTGGTTTCTGCCACGCTTTACGCGCACACCGGCTCCAGTTGGTGGCTCTTTGCCGCGTTGTGGCTTGTGCCCGATCTCAGCATGCTCGGCTACCTGGCTTCGCCCTGTTGGGGTGCTCGCTGCTACAACGCTGTCCACACCACAATCACGCCCATTACATTGGCATTGGCTGCCTTGCAGCTACACACAGCCGGCCCGTTGCCTTATGCGCTCATCTGGTTAAACCACATCGGCATTGATCGTTTGCTGGGCTACGGGCTCAAGTACCCTGCCGGCTTCGGATGGACGCACCTCAGCAAGCAAGGAAGGCAACCCGACGAATCTACTGCTGCGAGTTCGTCTTCATCTTGATTCCCGGCAAGAGCGCTTGAACTAGCAGCGAAGCACCAATCCCAATAAGTATGGCTCTAACGATCGACAGGTGAAACAGACCCCATACTGCCGGTGCGACCACGACAAAAGCACAGGCAGGAATCGGCGCTTTCATCATTCCTCGCACAATCATTGAAGCCACAAAGCTGATGAGAATACCCCACAACATTGCTGTGTTGTCATAAGTCCACGACACAAAAGCCAGCGTGATAAATGTCCCGATTGGCATGATCTCGGTCAACAGTGCGGTGAGCCATTTCGGTTTTGCCATGGCCCGCGGCAGAGTAGTTCGAAGTTGTGGGAAGATGCGCGGCACGGCGCGCAGATACTCGCGGTAAGGCTCGCCCAGTTTTGCCGAGAGAAACGCTTCTTCGCCGAGGACAAGGCGGAGATAGAAGAGCCCGACCAGCACCACAATGAACAGGGCTCCGGTCGGTGTGAACAAAAGTGAGATAGCAGCCATCATGAACCAGCCGCCCAGGTAAAGAGGATTGCGCATGTGGCGATAAGGCCCTGCGGCCATTACGCCGCCGCTCTGCATCTCTGCGTGGTGCACGACGTCGTATCCCAGGTAGGCCGCTCCCCACACACGCAGCACCATGCCGATTGCCGCGAGAACCGCACCGAAGACAATGACGATGGGTGTGGAGACGTTGAAGCTCGCCAGGCCCGACCGGCTGATCTCGAGTGCCGACCACTCCAGCGTGGAGAGCCGCCTTCCAAAATCCCACGGCCTGATCCAGGGCGCCCACATGCCGATTGCGACGATGATGATTTGAATCACCATCCGGAGACGAAACTCGATTGCGCTTGCCTTCATGCACCTCTCCCAATGCCGGAGTGTACCAGCCGGATCGTTCGGGGGTAAGCGCTCAGGCAGCCAGAGTCTTCCTCTACTCCGTCCTCAGCGCTTGCATCGGGTCGATGGAAGCCGCACGCCGTGCCGGGATCCAACTCGCCGCGAGTGCGATGACAATCAGGAACGGCGGCGCCATAGCGAAGGTCAGCGCGTCGTGGGGCTGAATACCGTAAAGAGAACTGGCAGCCAGTTTCGCTAACATCCAGGCGGCCGGCCAGCCAAGGGCGATGGCGATGAATATCAACACCAGGCTTTGGCGAAGAACGAGACGCTCGACCGCGCCGGGTCGCGCGCCCAGGGCCATGCGAATACCGATCTCACGCGTGCGTCGGCTGACCGCGTAGCTCATCACACCGTACAGGCCCACCGCTGCCAGGACCAGGCCAATGAAGCCAAAGGTGCCAAAGAGGGTGGCGGCCAAGTGGGGAAGGAAGAATGCCGAGCGAACGTGCTCCTCCATGGTCTCTTCGTTGTAGACAGCCAGGGCGGGATCGAGCAGGTGGATCTGCCGCCGCACCGCTTCTTTAATCGCCGCTGCATTCCCTGCCGTGTGGACCACAAGCGTATATCCCATGAGGGATGGATCACTGCCAATATTCTGCGCAAGCCTGCGATAGAGGACCGGACGCAGGTCTTCACCCAGTGTGCGGGACTTGATGTTTCCCGCTACTCCTACGATTTCGTACGTCGTCCCACCGCCGGAGACGTGATACCCGATCGGGTTTGCGCCTCCGAATACGCGCTCGGCAAATGCCCGGTTGACAATGGCCGTCTTGGGCCCGGTCGCCGTTTCCCCGCCGAAATCACGGCCGGCAATGCGGGGAATGCCCATGGTCTCAAAGTAGCCTGGCTCAACCATATAGAGCTCTGCGTTCGCGGTTCGCGCGTTGGTTCCGGCCTGACCGTCCACGCTGAATCCGTCGCTGCGATTACCGCCGCTCAGCGGCACCACGTCGGTGACCACTGCGGCTTGCACGCCAGGCAGACCAACCACGCGTTGCTCTAACTCTGTGAGAAATGCGACTGTTTTTTCCGACGTGTAACCGTGCACACGTGGATCAACCGACATCAGAAGCAGATTCTGCGATTGAAAGCCAATGTTGATGCTGGCGGCACTTTCCAGGCTGCGCAGGAACAAACCGGTGACGCACAACAGCACCAGGGACATCGCGATTTGCGCAACCACAAGGACACTGCGCAGGCTGATGCGGCGCCCAGGACGTGCTAATGTATCTTCGCCCTTCAGCGAGTTGGCAAGCAGTGGACGTGACGCGGCCCACGCCGGAGCCATTCCCAGCAGCAGCCCGCTGATGCCGCTCAAAACGAATGAGTAGAGCAACACCCGCCAGTCGACACGAATACTCAGATCAAGAGGAACCGGCGCGGGTACATGAAAACTAGAGAGAGATTTTGTGGCCCACAACGACAACATCACTCCCAGCAGGCCTCCGCCCAGGCCAAGCAAAAGACTCTCGAAGAGCAACTGGCGTTGCAGCCGCCAGCGCGTGGCCCCGAGAGCAAGTCGAACTGCCATGTCGCGCTGACGGCTCGCCGCCTGCGCAAACAGAATATTCGCCACGTTTGCCCCGGCGATGGTAAGAACCAGGAGCACTACGATCGTCAGCGCGCTTAGAAATACAAGAACCGTGCCCCGTTCCCTCGGCGGCAGCGTGCCCGCCTGTTCAAAAACGAAGCCTGCGCCCTTGTCCGTGTTTGGATAGCTCTGGGCAAAGCGCTGCGCAAGCGTGTTCAACTCGGCCTTTGCCTGCGTACGAGTGACTCCTGGGCCCAGGCGACCGACAACGGACAGCCAGTGAAAGTCTCGGGCATTCTGATCAGTGAGGAAAGGCACCAGTTGAGACGCGTTACCGAGCGGTACCCAGAATTGTGCATTGAGTATCTGGTCGACGCTGTGAAAAGCCGCGGGGGCGACGCCGACCACAGTAAACGTCCGCCCCGAAAGCATGACTGGCTTGCCCACAATTTGTCTGTCTCCGTTGAAGCGGCGTTGCCAAAGGCCTGCGCTCAGCACGACCGCCGGCTCGCGATCCTCCCCGTCGATAAATCCGCGCCCAAGCACCAGCGGAATCTGCGTCACGTCAAAGAAGTTTGTGGTCACTGCCTGACCCCAGACGCGCTCCGGCTCTCCGCTTCCACCAATCGACGCCGGCAACAAATCATAGATGGCAGCAGTGCCTGAGAATGATTTCGCCTGCTCACGGATGTCCTTGTAAACCGGCAAAGAAAACGCATTGCCGCAACATAGCCCGCCATCTTGGGTCGAGTAGAAAGCCATCAGCGTTGATGGATCACCAACCGGCGCGGGCTGTAGAACGAACCGGCTCACCATCGAAAAAATGGTCGCGTTCGCACCGATGCCCAGGCCAATCGAGAGCACGGCAACGGCTGTAACACCACGATGTTTGTCGAGTCTGCGAATACTGTAGACAAAATCGCGTGCGAGCATTTCCAGCCACGGCAGGCCACGCCGTTCGCGATGGGCTTGCCGTGTCCGCTCCGCACCACCCAGTCGAATTAATGCCTGGCGCCGCGCTTCTTCGGCGCTCAGCCCGGCACGAATGCCGTCCTCGGTGTGCATCGCTACGTGGCTTTCCAGTTCAGCTTCAAACTCACCATCGGTGTGCCGGCCGCCTACCAGTCCGCCCAACCGCATCCACAATGCTCTAAGCTCGGGCATCACGCCTCCTCGGCAGGAGCGAGAAACCGCGCCAGAATCTCAGTTGTCTGTTCCCATTCAGCGGCGGCTTTGCGCACGCGGCGCTGCCCGGCTTTGGTCAGCTCATAGAACTTTGCTTTCCTGTTGTTTTCCGAGGATCCCCAGCGCGAGCGAATGTACCCCTCCTGTTCGAGTTTGAGCAGCGCGGGATAGAGCGTACCGTAGTTCAACTGCAATAGATCGCCGCTGGTCTGCTCGATACGGCGCGCCAGGCCGTAGCCGTGCTGCGGACCCATCGATTCAAGAGTCTTCAGCACCATCAGCGTAAGCGTTCCCTGCCAAACATCTGCCTTTTCGCCCATTCCTATACTCCTATTGCAAAACAATAGGAGTACTATACATTCGACCTCTATGGGATTGCAATAGGACACTTCGCCGCGCGCCCCACGGGGTGCTCGCCGGGCAGGCAGGGCGGTTTCCCGGCGCTTCGCTGTGTTAGGCTGGCGCATAAAGCGGTCCGTATGCTCATCCCAGGAGGAATCCTTTCAATGCAATTGCGCGTATTCTGCGTCGCAGTTCTCGCCGTCACCGTTTTGCCGGTAGATGCACAGGCTCCCGCCTCCTCCTCTGGGCTGGCCGATTCCGTGGAACATCAGGCTCCGGCCCTCACTGAGATCTACAAGCATCTGCACCGTAGCCCGGAGCTTTCGCGGCACGAAGAACAGACGTCGGCGTTTCTGGCAGGCGAACTGCGCAAGCTGGGATACGCGGTTACTGAGCATGTGGGTAAATATGAGGATGGAGCACAAGCCTTTGGCGTGGTGGCAGTGCTGGAAAACGGAGCCGGGCCGAGGTTGTTAATCCGCACGGATATGGATGCGCTGCCAGTGGAAGAGAAGACTGGCCTCGATTACGCCAGCACCGTGAAGACCACCAATGCGCAAGGACAGCAAGTGGGAGTAATGCACGCTTGCGGGCATGACCTGCATATGACAGTTTTGCTGGGAACCGCGCGGGAGTTGGCTGCACGCAGAGGTCAATGGCACGGCACACTTATGCTGATCGGTCAGCCGGCCGAAGAGGTGATTCAGGGCGCGGCCGCAATGCTTGCGGACAATTTGTACCAGCGTTTCGGCAAGCCTGACTTTGTGCTCTCAGAGCACGATTCGAACGACGTACCTGCGGGCTCCATCAGCATCAAAGGTGGTCCGTTGTTGGCCGGCGCTAACACGCTCACAGTTACCATGCGCGGCATTGGCGGCCACGGATCTCAACCACAGTCCGGCAAGGACCCGATTCTGCTTGCCGCCGAATTTGTGCTGGTAGCGCAGACAATCGTTAGCCGCCAGATCGATCCGCAACAGCCGGCGGTTCTCTCCATTGGCACCATTCATGGCGGAACAAAGAACAACATCATTCCCGACGAGGTGTCGATGGGGATGACGCTGCGCACCTACTCGCCTGCTGTACGCGACGCGATCATCGCCGACGTGCGCCGCACCGCGGAAGGGTTGGCGATTGCCTACGGCGTTCCGGCGGACCGGATGCCAATTGTGATGCTGGGCGAGAGCGCGCCTGCAACCTTCAACGACTCGTCCCTGGCCGAGCGACTGCGCGCTTCAGCCTCTGGGGCGTTGGGTGAGAACCGTGTTCTTGAAGCCCGTCCGGTAATGGGAAGCGAGGATGTGGGTCTGTTTTCGCTCGATGGCAAGATTCCCGCCGTAATGTACTGGCTGGGAGCGGCCGATCCGGCGAAGCTCGCGGAAAGCCGTAAAACGGGCGTGCCGCTCCCTAGTCTTCACTCTGCTCTGTTTGCGCCGGTGTATTCCG
>JBARBP010000265.1:0-74745 GCA_049793195.1 Occallatibacter sp.
CCTTTTTGGGGCGGCGCATGATGAAGGGGAGCGGGATCAGAAGAGCGGTGACTCCGACCATCATCCAGATGACATCGACATACGCCAGCAGAAGGGCCTGAATCTGGGCCATGCCGTAGATTTGTGCGCCGGCGTGCTGCATGGCGTCGGGTTTGGCGGCGCCGAAGTGCTGCCAGGCGCCGGCGAGGGCAGAGCGCATGCCCTCGAACCGTGGGTTGCCTGGGGTAGTGTCGGGCGCGAGCATGGCCAGGTGCTTCTGGCTCTGGCGGGCCAGCAGAGTGGTCACAATGCTAATGCCGACGCTTCCGCCCAGGTTGCGCATGAGAGCGGTGAGGCCGCTGACCTCGTTGTACTTTTCCTGGCGAATGCCCGCATAGCAAAGCGTGTTGATGGGGATGAAGAGAAAGGGCAGTCCCAGCGCGATGACGACGCGCCAACTGACTGCCATGCCAAAGCTGATGTTGAGATCGATTTGGGTCATGCGCCAAAGGCCGAAGGTGGTGATGATGAAGCCGACGGCCACCAGCTTTCGGGGATCGAAACGGGGCGCGAGGGCGCCGGCGACCGGGAATAGCGCCATGAGCACGATTCCGCCGCTGGAGACGGCCATGCCGGCCTGGCGGGCGGAGTAGCCCATAATTTGCTGGAGAAACTGAGGGATCAGCACTGTGCTCGAGTAGAGCGAAAAACCCACCATGAACATGACTAGCTGTGTCATGCCGACATTGCGCTGGCCGAAGAGACGCAGGTCGAGGATGGGGTGCTCGACGGAGAGTTCGCGCACGAGGAAGACGGCGAGACCGACAATCGCAATGACGAACAAGGTGACGATGAAGCGGGAGCCAAACCAGTCGTCTTCCTGGCCCTTGTCAAGCATGATCTGGAGCGCGCCGATGGCGACGACCAGCAAGCCGAGGCCCCAGTAGTCGATGCTGATGCGGCGCTTGCGGATGGCGGCAAGATAGGGAGGGTCCTCGACGACTCGGTTGGTGAGGTAGAGCGAGAGGATGCCAACCGGGATGTTGAGGAAGAAGATCCAGCGCCAGGAGTAGTTGTCGACAATCCAGCCGCCGACAGTCGGGCCGAGGACGGGCGCCATCACCACGGCCATTCCATAGACGGCGAAGGCCATGCTGCGCTTTTCAGGAGGGAATGTGTCTGCCAGGATGGACTGCTCGCTGGGCTGGAGGCCTCCACCGGCTGCGCCCTGGATAACCCGGAAGAAGACCAGCATGGGGAGCGATGGCGCCAGTCCGCAGAGCAGCGAGGCCACTGTAAACAGGAAGACACAAGTCATGTAAAAGCGCTTGCGGCCCATGCGATTGGCGATCCAGCCGCTGATGGGCAACACCATGGCGTTGGCTACCAGGTAGCTGGTGAGGACCCAGGTGGATTCGCTGATGCTGGCGGAGAGCGAGCCGCCAATGTGGGGCATGGCGACGTTGGCGATGGAGGTATCGAGCGCCTCCATGAACGTGGCCATGGTGACGGTGATGGCGATGACCCAGGGGTTGGCGCGGGGCCGCCATGTGTCGTGGAACGATGCTGTCGCCGCGGACGCCAGGGATAGACCTTTCTCGCACTGCAGGTTTGGTGCTGCAGATCTGTTGTCGCCAGGGTTTTTCGCCTGTGCGGTTAGGGAGGGCTCGGCAAGTGGGCTGGCGCCGGTAGATGTAACGCTTCTTACAGATTATCGGAAACGGGCGGCCTTTGAAGGGAAGCGGAGTGGGCTGGCTGGAAGGGCCGGCGATGGCTGTGTCATGCTGAGGGGGTTATGGGAACGAGTTCATTAGCGGCAGGAACGCCGATGGAGCCAGGGATGCTGCTGCTGGCGATTGACACGTGCGGGCCTACGGGCTCAGTGGCGCTAGGGCGGCTGGCCGGACGCGACCTGGAGGTTCTGGGGCAGACGGAACTGGAGGGTCGCAGCTATTCGGCTACGCTGGTGGCGGCGGTGACTGCTTTGCTGGCGGATACGGGGGTGACGCTGAAGGATCTGGGCGGGATTGTTGCCGTCAATGGGCCGGGCAGCTTTACCGGGGTCCGCGTGGGGCTGAGCGCGGTGAAGGGGCTGGCCGAGGACTCGCAGATGGGCGTAGTGGCAATCTCACGGCTGGCAGTGCTTTCGCGGAAGGCGGGCGTGCCGACGTGCGCGCTGGATGCGCATCGGGGCGAGGTGTTTTTGCGGGTGGAGGAAATCGGGAAGCAGCCCAGGGAGTTGCTGGCTGGAGCGCGGGAGCTGGCGGCGATCAAGCCCGTGCCTTTGCGGGTCGTGGTGTGCGATGAGCAGGCGGCCGCGCTGCTGGCGGCGGAATGGCCGGATGCGCAGTTGGTGCGGTGCGATGCTCCGGTGGCGGCGGACGCGTTGCGGTTGGGCGAGGCGCGGCTGATGGCCGGCGGCAATGTGGACCTGGCGTTGCTGGACGGGAACTATCTGCGGCAATCGGATGCGGAGATATTCGGTCCGGTGAGCGGGGCCGCGGCTGCCGAGGCGAGGCAGAAACGGGGATGAAAGACGATGCGGCGGAGGTGCGTGTTCGGCAGATGAGCCGGGCGGATCTGGAACGGGTGTACATGATCGCATGGAGCCGCAAAGACGCGCCGCGTTGGCCAAAAGCAACCTATTTTTCCGCGCTGAATCCGGACGCTACACCGCGAAGGATTGCGTTAGTTGCGGAAGATGTGGCTGGACGCCCCGGATCTATCCTGCTGGACTGGAAGGCGCCCGGCTTCGCCGAGCCCGAAAGACCCTCGACAGATCAAAGTGGAACAAAGAGCGGGAGGGTTGTGGGCTTTCTGGTTGCGCGGGTTGTGGGGCCCGAGGCGGAACTCGAGTCGATTGCGGTTTCGGCGGCGGAGCAACGGCGGGGGATTGGCCGGAGACTTCTTTTTGCGATGAAGGACGAATTGAAGCAAGCAGGGGCGCGCGAGGTGCTTCTTGAGGTACGCGTTTCCAACCAGCGGGCGCTCGATTTCTACCGTTCGCTGGGCTGGAGTGAGATTGGGCGGCGGCTGCGCTACTATGCTGACCCGGAAGAGGATGCGGTCGTGATGAGTCTGAAGTTGGGATAGGTTAATGGTCGGACGCAAGTGATCTTCACCAAGTGTATGGTTTTCGGCCAACGATTTGTGATCAGTGTCACGCAAGTCGATGTTTTGGGCCGAAATTCACAGGGTCAAGTTACTTTCAGTTATTTTCTTGCTTGCGAGTTGCGTATCAGGGGCGATATATGTAAATGTTCCTTAACAATCGGAGGTGCTTGATGGACGAAGTACAGGATCCGACGCTGAGCGAAGAAATCGATCGCCTACATTCCGAACACCGTCGCTACGCTCAGCGTTTGGAAGAGTTGCTTCAAAAGCCCTATCTCAGCGAAGACGAGCAGCTTGAGGAAGTTCGCCTGAAGAAGCTTAAGCTGCACGCGAAAGACCTGATTTTCGCACTTGAGCGGCGAGCGCCGGCGATAGCTTAAAGCACGAACGCGGCGGGTTTTTGCCGGCAATTTGCGGTGCGGTGGGCCCCAGGAGTGTGGTCAAAAGGGGCTGTGTGCCCCCGAAGGAGGCCCTGAAGCGGGCGCTCCGCCTGGTGTCTGACGGTGCCTGATCGGTCTTGAAGGCTAATCCTTCGGGGATTTGCCGCGCAGTCAATCTGCCAGGCTCCCATGTGCGTTGAAGCCCATCCCATTCAAACTACACAACCTGCTGAAAACTCAACGGCAAGGGATGGCGGCAGCCTGAGCGGCGGATCACCGTATAATCGGTCAGGATCATGGTTCGTGACGGTTACATCTACGGTTTGAGCTTTATAGCGGTGGGGGCGGCGCTGGCCTGGTTTACCGGCAGTTGGATGTGGGGCATTGTACCGGTGCTGCTGGCGATGTTCTTTCTCTGGTTTTTCCGCGATCCCAGACGGACGATTCCGACGGGGGCTGGCTTGATTGTTTCGCCGGGAGACGGGCTGGTCACTGAGACAGTCGCTATCAACACTCCAGAGGGCGAGCGGCAGCGAGTCAGCATCTTTCTCAGCGTATTTGACGTGCATGTGAACCGGTCGCCGATCGCCGGGGAGATTACCCGCGTGCACTATAAAAAGGGCCAATACCTGAATGCCATGAACCCGGCGTCCTCAGAACGCAACGAACAGAATAAGGTGACGGTGCGGGGCGAGGGCTTCGAGGTGACTTTCAAGCAGATTGCCGGATTGCTGGCGCGGCGCATCGTATTTAACCATGGCGAGGGCGAGCGACTGGAGCGCGGTCAACGGGTGGGGCTCATCAAATTCGGCTCGAGGGTGGACGTGTTGATTCCGGCCGAGGCCGAGCTTCGCGTGAAAAAAGGTGAGCGCGTAAAGGGCGGGTCGAGCGTGCTGGCGGCCATGCCGGGCGGAGAACGCAGATGAATTTCCAGGAATCATTCCGTGATCCGGCGCGCGTGAGAGCCAGGCAGGCGCGGCTGCATCGTGGCATGTATCTGCTGCCATCGCTGTTTACCTCGGTGAATATCGGAGCCGGGTACTGGTCGATTCTGCAAACCATTGAAGCCATCACCGGCACCACCACCGCGAGCGTGCAAACGCATCTGGATTGGGCGGCTATCGCGATATTGTTTGCAATTCCATTCGATGCGCTGGATGGGCGCATCGCGCGCATGACCAACACATGCAGCGATTTTGGCAAGGAGCTTGATTCGCTGGCCGACGTGATTACGTTTGGCGTGGCTCCCAGCCTGCTGGCGTTTGTGTGGGGCTTCCACTTTTTGCCGGATTCGAGGTTTCCAGAGTTGCGGCAGCACTTGTTGCAGGCCGGCGCGTTCATCTGTTTTTTGTTTCTGCTCAGCGGAGCGTCGCGGCTGGCGCGGTTCAACATTTCGCAGGATGCGCAGCCCCAGAATCCGGGACGACCCGGACGCAAGTATTTTGTGGGCATGCCGATTCCGGCGGCGGCTGGAATATTGGCAGCCACGGTTCATTTGTTCAACGGTATTCCAATTCCTGCATGGTGGGTTGCCATTCCCTGGCTGCTGATGGTGGCGCTTGCCGGGTTCCTGATGGTGAGCACGTGGCGGTTCTGGTCGGGCAAAGAGATCAACTTCTCCCGCAGCCATCCGTTTCAGGTGCTGGTGCTGGTGGCGATCGTAATGTATGTGATGATCCGCTATTCGAACGTGGTGATGTTCGGGATTGGGCTGACGTACATGTTTTCAGGCATTGGGGCCAGGGCTGCGTATGGATGGTCGCGGCGGCGGCGGCGAAGAACGCCTGAGGCGCACGCAGCCGGGCAGGATGCCCCGCAGGAGGAAGAAGTCGAAAAGCGGGATTCGCTGCGATTTCTCTAGACTGCCGTTTTCAGGTCATATTTCCAATCGATAGAAGGATGCCTGTGTACAAGATTGCGATTGCCGGAGCCTCGAGCCTTCTGGGCAGGGAGTTAAAGGAAGCCATCTCGGAGTCGCCGCTGGCGGCGTCGACCTTTACATTGCTGGATGAGGAAGAAGCCAAGGGCCAACTGGACCAGGTGGGCGACGAGGTTACGTTTATCCAGCCAATTGGCGTGGACGCCTTTGAACGCATGGACTTTACTTTTCTTTGCGGGACGGAGGCGCTGACGCGCAAGCACTGGCGCGAGGCGCTGCGTTCCGGCTCGACGGTTCTGGACTTGAGCGGCGCGCTGGACCAGGAGGCGGGAGTGCTGGTGCGGGCTCCGTGGCTGGGCTCCGAGGCGGCGACGGTGGACCTATTTACACCGGCTGTAGTGCCTGCGCATCCAGCCGCGGTGGCGCTGGCATTGCTACTGGAGCGGGTGCAGCAAGCGGCGAAGGTGAAGTTTGCTGCAGCCACTGTGCTGGTACCCGCCAGCGAGTTTGGGCGCGCTGCCATGGACGAATTGCATCAGCAAACGGTGAGCCTGCTCAGCTTTCAAGGCATCCCGCGCGCCATTTACGACGCGCAGGCGGCCTATAACCTGCTGGGTGGACTGGGCGAGAGCGCGACCATCAACCTGAGCGGGGTAGAGGGGCGGATTCGCCGCCATTATGAGGCGCTGTCAGCAGGGCGCTGGCCGATGCTGACCGTGCAGGTGGCGCATGTGCCGGCGTTTCACGGGCTGACGTTGTCGATTGCCGTGGAACTGGAGCGGGCGGTGGAGATTTCCGCGCTGGAAGAGGCGCTGAGCGGCGAGCACGTGGACCTTGTGCTGGAAGATACGGATTCGCCATCGAACCTGGCCGCGACGGGGCAGAATGATGTGCTGGTGCGGATGCGACCGGAGACGCAGCGGAATTCGAGCCTGACCTCGCGGGTCTGGCTTTGGGCGGCGGCGGATAACCTGCGGCTGGATGCGCAGAATGCGGTTGAGTGCGCGCTGGACTTGCGGCGGTTGCGGCCACAGGGGACGGTGCAGTAAGGCTGATTACATTGGTTTTTGCATGATTTGAGTGTGCGGGATTTGAGAGAGAATCGAGCTTTGAATCAAGACGACGCAAATCGGGCGGAAGAGGTCGTACCAATCCGAAGCTAATGTCTCAGGAAGAAAAGCTGCGGGTGCAATAAAGCTGCATTTTACCGCCCGCCACAGCGCGTCCACAGTTGCTCGATGTAGGCGTCGGTCATGCCGGCGATGTAGTCGGCTACGGTGCGTGCCAGGCCCTCGGTGGGAATCTGCTCCTGGTGGTCGGCGGGGAGCAGGCTGGTGTCAGCCATGAGAAAGGCGAAGAGATCCTGCACAACCTGCTCGGCGTGGGCGTGGAGTTCTTCCATTCCCGGCGAGTTGTAGAGGCTGGAGTATAGGAATTTCTTCGCGGAGGCGCGGACAGCTTCCATCTCCGGGCTGAGCGCCGCGAGCCGGGTCGGTGCGTGACGGACATCGGCCAGGGTGGTTGCGCCGATAGCGGCGATGCGGGCGCGCACCTCATTCATAAGGTCGGTCACCAATGCATTCAGCAGGCGCCTAAGTGCTTCGTAGGCAGCAAGCCGGGGAGCGGCGCTGGGATAACGCTGTCTGGCGGCGTCGTGGAATTCGCGGAACAGGGGCACGGCTTCACGGACTTCGTCGAGCGAAAGAATGCCGGAGTCGAGGCCGTCGTCGAGGTCGGCAGTGAGGTAGGCGATTTCGTCGGCCAGGTCGATGAGTTGCGCTTCTAGCGGCGGGAATTGGTCGAGGAAGTACTCTGCCAACTCGGGATGCGCGGCGGCGGAGTAGTCGCGAGAGTGCTTGACGATGCCTTCGCGGACCGCAAGGGTCAGGTTGAGGCCGCGGAAGGCTGGGTAGCGTTCTTCGAACCAGGTGACGATGCGGAGCGCGTGAAGATTGTGGTCGAAGCTGAGGCCGTGGGCTCGGAGCGCGGTGTCAAGGGCCTTTTCGCCGGCGTGGCCAAAGGGCGGATGGCCGATGTCGTGGACCAGGGCGAGGGCTTCCGCAAGCTCTGCGTTGAGGCCAAGAGCGTGTGTCAGAGTGCGGGCAATCTGGGTGACTTCAAGGGTGTGGGTGAGGCGGCTGCGGAAGTGATCTCCGGGCGGGTCAGCGGGCAGGCGGGTAAAGACCTGGGTTTTGCCGGCGAGGCGGCGAAAAGCGCGAGTGTGCAGAATTCGGGCAGCATCGCGGGAGAAAGGGGTGCGGTAGGGGTGCGGCGCTTCGGCGTGGGCGCGGCGTGCCAGTTCGCTGTCAGGATCGCCGCAGACGGCAATTGCCGGCGGCAACTGGTGTGAGGATACGAGTTCCACGCATATCTCTTTGTCCATTAAGAATCAGGCCGCATTGCGGGGTTGCTTGTTTCAGTCTTCTCGTCTGGTTATACCGCACAGGGGGACGGGAGTGCAGGCTCTGTGCCCTGAATCACCATGAATGGGTTGGGACGAGTGCTATAAAGTGCTTTCGTCTTGTGTCAAGTGGACAATGCCCGACGCGCGGGAGTACCATCCAGCCGGATTTTTTGAAGGGGCTGGCGCGGGGACGAACTGCGGCTTCAGCCGTCGTGATACTTCAAGAAGTTCAGCGGAGGTAGAAATGAAGGCAATTAAAGCAACAATGATGGCGTTGGTTGCGTTGGGATTGACGTTCGCTTCGGGATGTGACCGGCACTCGACCAAAGAGGTCTTCTATCTTATTTCGGCGAACCAAGCGCTGCCCTACTGGCAGTCTGCCGCCGCCGGCTTCAAACACGCTGGGGCGGAGTACAAGGTGACGGCCAGAGTGGTGGGACCCGACGGATACGATCCGCAAGCCGAACTGACCGAGCTGAATAATGCGGTGGCGGCCAAGGCGAGTGGCATTCTAATCTCAGTATCGGACGCCGCTGTGCTGAAGCCGGGTATCGATGCGGCAGCGAGCGCGGGGATCCCGGTGATCACGGTCGATTCCGACGCAGCGGACAGCCGCAGGCTTTATTTCATCGGCACCAACAACCTGGAGGCTGGGCGCCTTGGCGGCCAGAGGGCCGTCGCGAAACTGGGCGGCAAGGGGAATGTTGTCATCTTCACGTTTGCGGGCCAGCTCAACACCGAAGAGAGGTTGAAGGGAATCAAGGACGTTTTCTCCAGCCATCCCGATCTCAAGATTGTAGACGTGGTGGATATCAAGGCTGACCCCAAGACCGCCTTCGACAAGACCCAGCAATATCTGGCTCTGACGGGTCCCAAGCAGATCGATGCATTCATCTGCCTTGATTCTGCGTCGGGCAAGCCAGTCTCCGATGCGGTGGCCAGAGTGAGCGGCGCGCGCCGGCTCGTGATCGCATGGGATGTGAGCCCGGACACGTTGACCGCGATCAAGGCGGGTGCGATTGACGCGACTGTTGTGCAGAGGCCCTACACGATGGGGTACGTCGGCCTGAAGGCGCTCGACCAGATCTTTCACGATACCCCTGTGCAGGCCGGCAAGGATTTCACCACCGATGCATTCTCGCCTTATCCGGTGTTTATCGATACCGGCACTTCGCTGGTGGACAAGAGCAATGTGGACGTATACATTGCGGCGGCGACGGCCAAGTAGAAGGAAAACTGTGGACGAACAGCACGAAGCAAAGAACGGCGGCCTTCCATGGAGAAGGCCGCCGTTCTGCGTTGCGGGGTCGATTTAACGCCAGCGCTTTAGACGCGGTCCAGCATTTGATCCAGGCTTACTCCGGTTTTCCCGGTCCGACATTGTTGTCCTGCTTGGCCAATTTGACGCGGGCACTGTCGAGCTTCTTCTGCACTTTTGCTACATCGCCCGGCTCGATGTCCGCGGGCGCCGACTTGGCAAACTCATCCAGAGAGAGTTGCCATTGGGTGGCAGCCTGGCGGATGCGGCCGGTCTTCTCGTAGAGATCGCCCATGTGCTCGTGGACGGTTGGATCGGTCTGATCGCGCTGGACGGCCTGGCGGAGGTTGTCCTCGGCCTCCTCGTACTGCCCCATCTTGAAGTAGACCCAACCGAGGGAATCGAGATAGGCACCATTGCCGGGCTCGATGTCGATGGCCTTGCGAATCATTTTGAGGGCTTCTGGCAGGCGGACACCCTTGTCGGCCAACATGTAGCCGAGGTAGTTGAGAGTCATGGCGTTCGAGGGATCGATGTCGAGGACCTGCTTGAACAACTGCTCAGCGGGTTCAAAGTGCTTTTGGCGCTCTGCCAGCTCGCCGCGCAGGAAGAGGAGGTAGGTGCGGTCTTCCTTTTTCGTGGTGAGCGGGTCAGCCTTGTCAAACGCGTCTTCCGCATCCTTCCAGCGGCGCAGACGAACATCCATCTGGCCCAGGGCGACCCAGACAACGCGGTCATCGGCGGTGTTGTTGAGCAGGCCTTTGGCCATCGCGACGCCTTCGTCTGCCTTGTCCTGGTCGGTAAGTTCGCCGGCCAACATCAGCTTCAAATCGCGATTCTTGGGGTCGGCCGCGACTGCTTTGCGCGAGACCTCGATTGCCTTTTCGAACTGCCGGGCATTGCGATAGGTATCGACCTGTCCCTGGTAGCCGCGCATCGCAGTGTCGCCGCCCATGTCAATCATTTTCTGATAGGAGGCAATGGCCTGGTCGGTCTTGTTCAGCTCCTGATAGACGGAGCCAAGGCGTTCGAGGAAGATGCCGCGGTTGTTCTTTTCCTCATCAGTGTATGCGCCGTTGGCATGGGAGGTGAGATCGACCATGGCGGAATAGGTCTGCGTGGCCTCGTCGAATCGGCCCAGAACGTCGAGCAGCAGGCCCTCGTTGTAGCCGGCCTCAAGATTGGTGGGATCGAGCTTGCGCGCCTTTTTGATGGTGGTCAGCGCATCGTCAAACTTGCTTTGGCGGCGCTGAATCTCGGCGATATGCACAAGAGGCTCGGGGTTATCTGGATCGGCTGCCGCCATTTGCGTGAATTGCTTGAACGCCTCGTCGAGCTGATTGTTGGTGAGCAGGGCCTGGGCCAGGGAGTCCATGGTGCGCGGGTCGCCCGGTTCCATGTCGGCCGCGCGTTCATAGGCGGCAATGGCATCCTTTGGCTGCTTTAACTGGTCGTAGGCTGCGCCGAGGGCGACTTCCATTTTGGCCGTGCGGTCATTCATCGGAACGTCTTCAATGATCTTTGCCGCATGCTGCAAATCGCCACTTTCGGCGTAGAGGCGGGCCAGGTTGAGAACCACTTCTTCTGACTCGGGCTCGATGGCCTGTGCGGTTTTGAACTCCTGCTCAGCCTTCTTGGAATCGTGCTTGACTGTGTAGAGCTGTCCCAGGACCATGCGGTCTTCGACACTGTTGGGCAGCAGCGTGACGATCTTTTCAAATTCGGCGATGGCCTGGTCGAGAACGGTGTTTGTGGCCGAGGCAGGGGACCCGGCGTTTTCGCCCTCGCCGAGCTGGCGCAGGTAAATGCGGCCGAGCAGTTTGTGAGCGTCAACGTCGTTGGGCGATGTCTTCAGCAGGTTGCGCGCGGTTGTCTCAGCTTCCTTCACGCGTCCGACACGGAAGTAGAGATCTGCGAGCGCGTCATTGATCCGCGGTGAGCCAGGATCGGCGTTGAGGGCCAGCTTGTACTCTTCGATGGCGCGGTTGACGAACTCCGGCTGCCCTTGAGAAGTGGCGTCGTCCTCATAGATGCTGGCCATCGCCACGTGATAGTAAGCCTGAGCGTGGTCGGCATCCTGCGTGGGTGTTCCGCCCGGGGCAGCGGTTGGAGCTGGCTGGGTTGACGCGGGTTTTGCCGGAGTTGCGGCTGGGGCATTCTGGGCACGGGCCGGGAGCAGCGGCAAAAGCAAGAGAGAGGCCGCGGCAAACTTGAGCGAGGAGGGCGACTTACGATTTTTCAAATTCATCATCCAGGGGATTCCGTGTCTGTTTGACGCTCGGGGACGGGGGGAAGACCGTACCGGAGAGCCGAAAGGCAGCACAGGCAGCCGTTTAGAGCAACACTGCCTACTATTAAGACGATTTTACGCGCGATTAGTCGCGGTGGGGCGGGGAAACGAAGGTTTTTCGGGGTTTGCGTTACCAAAGGCGGTCATCGTGGCAGACGATAGCGGATGCGGCGGAGTTCGATGGCAAGAGCCCGGCTGCGCGTCACCCGCTTGACGTGGTGCGTCAATTTTGCCATAGTTGCGCATGGCTCAGTTCGTACGGCCGGAGGCTCCTTCGAAGTATCGGGACAAGCAGACTGAGCGATTTGCTTCCGGCGAGCGAGTGAAAGAGTTTCAAGCATTCAAGGAACAGGCTGAACGGCGTCTGGATATTTTGGAGACTGCGGTTGACCGAAACGACCTGATGCTGCTGCCCAGCAACCGTTTTGAAGCGCTGGGCGGTGACCGCAAGGGGCAGTTCAGCATTCGTATCAACCAACAATGGCGTGTATGTTTTGAGTGGCCGGAAGAGCAGGATCGGCCTTTCAATATTGAAATTTGCGATTACCACTCGTGAGGAGACGGCTATGGCGCGTGAACCAATCCATCCGGGCAGGTTTCTGGCTGACGAGCTTGACGCACTGGGCATGAGCGTTCCAGCAGTGGCCGAGGTTTTGCATGTTCCGGCCAATAGGATCTATCAGCTCCTGAAGGGGCAGCGAGCTCTGACCGCTGACACTGCTCTGCGCTTGAGCCAGTGGCTTGGAACCTCGGCAGAGATGTGGCTCAATCTGCAGAAACTCTATGAGTTGCGCCTTGCCGAACAGAAAGCTGGCAAGAGGATCAAGAGCACTATCATCCGTCGGGCCTCGGCGCAGGCGGCCTGAAGTAGTGCTCGTGGCAGCGGCGAATCCCTTCAGCACAACTCAATGCCGGAAGTGGCGGATGCCGGTGAAGACCATTGCCAGGCCTAGTTTGTCGGCGGCGGCGATTACCTTTTCGTCGTTGACGGAGCCTCCGGGCTGGATGACGGCGGTTGCACCGGCTGCGGCTACGGCTTCAAGGCCATCGGGGAAGGGAAAAAAGGCATCGGAGGCTGCCACGCAACCTTGCAAGGGGAGCACAGCTTTCATGGCACCGAAACGAGCAGCGTCTACGCGGCTCATTTGCCCCGCGCCAATGCCGATGGTCTGGCCGTCCCTGGCATAGACGATGGCATTTGACTTGACGTGTTTGCAGACGCGCCAGGCGAAGAGCAGGCTGCGCAGCTCCTCGGCGGTGGGCGGACGCCAGGTTTTTACGTCCAGTTCGGATTCGGCGACGCTGGCGCCGTCGGCATCCTGCAGGAGCAGGCCTCCAGAAACATGTTTGACGACGGGACGGCTGGGCGCGGAGTGCACTTCAACCAGGCGCAGGTTCTTCTTGGCGGCGAAGCGCTCGCGGGCTTCGCCGGTGAAGGCGGGGGCGGCGATGGCTTCCACAAAGAGCTTCGCGATCTCTTCGGCAGCCGCGGCGTCGACTTCGCGATTGATGCCGATAACGCCGCCGAAGGCAGAGACGGGATCGCAGGCGAGCGCTTTCTGGTAGGCATCGAGAACGGTTGAGCCGACGGCCGCTCCGCAGGGGTTGGTGTGCTTGACGATGACGACTGCCGGCTGGCTGAACTCCTGGGCCAGCTCCCAACAAGCATCGAGGTCGACGAGGTTGTTGAAGCTGAGCTCCTTGCCCTGGAGCTGGCGCGCGCCGGCGACGCCCAGGCCGGAGCCGTCGGAATAGAGGGCGGCACGCTGGTGTGGGTTTTCGCCGTAGCGCAAGGACTGGGCAAGCGGCATGTTGATGCGAAGCGTCTGGGGCAGGCTTGCGGTGTCGGGCTCGGCCGCGGAGTCTGGAGCCGGGGCTTCCGCAATCTGATCGAGAGTGGCGGCAATCGCGGAATCGTAGGCGGCGGTGAGCGCGAAGGCCTGCCTGGCCAGCCGCCAGCGGGTTTCGCGGCTCAAGGCGGCACCGTGGGTTCTCCTCATTTCCTGGATTAAATCCGGGTAGTCAGACACGCGGGTGACGATGGCGACGTCTTCAAAATTCTTAGCGGCAGAGCGGACCATGGAAGGACCGCCAATATCGATGTTCTCGATGAGATGGCCGAAGGCGACGCTGGGCTGAGCGGCGGTCTTTTCGAAGGCGTAGAGATTGACGACCACCATGTCGATGGGCTGGATGCCGTGGGTGGCGACGGCGGCCTCGTGTTCCCGGTTGCCGCGGATGTAAAGCAGTCCGCCGTGGACCTTGGGGTGGAGGGTCTTGACGCGTCCATCGAGCATCTCGGGGAAGCCGGTCAACTCAGCGATGTCCTTGACCGTAAGCCCGGCCGCGCGCAGCGCCGCGGCGGTGCCGCCGGTAGAGACCAGTTCAACGCCAAAGCCAGCCAGGACGCGGGCAAAGTCGACCAAGCCGGTTTTGTCGGTAACACTCAGCAGGGCGCGCCGAATCTGTTTTACGTTGCTCGCGTTTGGGCTCACGGTCAGGCTCCTCCGGGAAAACGAAATGGCTGATGAAGTTTGGTGAAAATCGGTTGGATGATATGGGCGAGGACCAAGCTCTAGCTTACAACCTGAGGGCCACTTCCAGGTCCGCGGCTAGGCTGTTAGTCAGGACGTAAAGCGGCTTCAAATCTGCGAATCCACCTCATTGCGGTACGCAGTTTAATCATTGCCGGCGCAGGAATAATTCCTTCCTCGATCCTTATACGAAATGCATTAGAGTTAGGGTATGGGAAGTTATCCGCCCGTCCCCCAACCGGAGATTCTTCCTCCGGACACCGGATATGTGCCCCCGCCTCCGCCGGTTCGGCGGCGACGGCCTTCGTGGGCTGCCGCTCCGGCTACATATCTGCTTGTGGGGATCAACTGCGCAATTTTTCTGGCCATGGTGCTGAGCGGGGTGAGCATCGGCAGTCCCACCGTGGATCAATTGATGCATTGGGGGGCGGACAACGCAGGCAACGTGCTGCTTGGCGGTGAGTGGTGGCGGATCGTGACCGCCATGTTTGTGCACGTGGGGATTCTGCACCTGGCGACCAACATGTGGTGCCTTTGGAATTTGGCACTGCTGGCCGAGCCGCTGATGGGCTCCTGGGGCGTGATCGCGGTGTACATCCTTACCGGCGCGGCAGGCAACTTGCTTTCCACGCTGGTGAACTGGATTCTTTACCATAACGGGCCTTCGGGACCGGTGTTTCCGGCCGGCGCCGGGGCCTCCGGGGCGGTTTTTGGAATTGCCGGAGCCTTGATTTTGCTGCTGAAGCCGCACCGGCTGCCGGTGCCGCCGCTGGAATTGAAGAGGTTGCGCAAGTCGGTGATTTACTTCGCCGTGCTTAACCTGGTGCTCGGGCTCTCCATAAGCTTTGGCACTTCAGTGATCGGCTCGGGCATTCACATCGATAACATGGCGCACGTCGGCGGATTTACCTGCGGTCTGCTTTTTGCATTGCCTATGGTTCCGCGGATTGGCTCACCACGGGCGCTCTTCGAGAGACGGCTGCGCATCGCGGTGCTTATGGTGCTTGGGATTCTGGTGCTGTTCGGTTTCTACCTGGCCCAGTTGCCACCGCTTGGCTAGCGCCTCTCAACCGCCATGTGCCGCCCATAGCCGCCCGCACTTAATCTGTGCAAGAATACTTCGCGTAAGCAGTTCGTCCGAGCGGTTCCGCGATGAACGTGTCCTTTTCGGTGTCGTATGAAGTGGCATTCTCTTAAGGAAAATGCCATTTGGGTGAACTCGTTCCGGGGTAGGGCGGTTGTGGAGAAGCTGAGATTCCACCCCAAGGAGTCAGACTATGGAACGCCGCATTTTTCTTAAACACGCAGTCATTACGGCAGCCTCCATTGCCTCAGCGCACAACATGAGCGCCTCGGCCAAAACACCTTCCAATCCAATCGCGAAACGCACGCTTGGCAAGACCGGCGAGAAGCTGTCGCTGATCGGCTTCGGTGGCATCGTCGTGATGAACGAAGAGCCCGGTGCCGCCGCGAACATTGTTGCCGAGGCCGTGGACCGCGGCATCAATTACTTTGATGTGGCGCCCAGCTACGGCGATGCGCAGGAACGGCTTGGACCGGCGCTGGCGCCCTATCGCAAAAACTGCTTCCTGGCCTGCAAGACCGAGGGCCGCATGAAGGACGACTCGCGCGCGCAACTCGAGCAGTCGTTGAAGCTGTTGAAGACGGATCACGTCGACCTATATCAGTTTCACGCACTTACCAAGATGGCGGAGTTGGACAAAGTGCTCGGTCCGGGCGGTGCCATGGAGACGATGGAAGCCGCGAAGAAGGAAGGCAAGATCCGCTACATCGGATTCAGCGTGCACTCGGTAGAGACGGCGCTGGCGGCGATGGACCGCTACAACTTCGATACTGTGCTTTTCCCGCTGAATTGGGTTCTGGCAAGCCAGGCCAACTTCGGGCCGCAAATTCTGAAGAAGGCACAGGAAAAGCAGATGGGGATTCTCTGCCTGAAGAGCATGGCCAAGTCGGTGTGGCCCGCGGACGAGCAAAAGGAGCATCCCGAGCCCAAGTGCTGGTATCAGCCGGCGGCTTTTCCCAACGAAGCGTCGCTGGGCTTGCGATGGACGCTCGGCCATCCGATCACGGCGGCGCTCCCGCCCGGAGACGAAAGGTATTTCCGTCTGGCGATGGACGTAGCGCAGAGCTACAAGCCGCTCGAGGCCCACGAAGAACAGGCGCTGCTGAGCGGCGGCGCGGGTGTGGAGCCGATCTTCCACCTGGGAAACGACGTCTAGAGCAATGGAGTGAGCCGCGCGTGTTGGTGGAGTTCGCGACTCAGGCTTCGGCCAGTGCACGATTCATCAGTGCTTTCATGTAGGCGAAGCCATAGGCCTGTTCGGGGTAGTGTCCGCCGACAACCGCAGGCGTGTGATCGAGGATCACAATGCCGTCGAATTTGACTTCGACCAGTGCGGCCATGATGTTCGACATGTCGTAGTAGCCGTTATCCATGAAGGTCTCAACAAAATGGGGCAGCGGAGCGCTGACATTGCGGAAGTGAATCTTCCAGATCTTCTCCGCGCCGAAGGTTCGAATCATTTCTGCCGGGTCCTTGTGCATGAGCGCGGGGCCGCCCTCGTTCCAGCAGCCGCAGCAAAGGCAGATACCCACGTTTGGACTGTTGGCAATCTCCATTGCGCGCTTGTAGCCCTCATAGCTGGCGAAGATGCAGCGCGGAACGCCGGCCAGCTCGGGCTCGGGCGGATCGTCGGGGTGGATACCGATGCGGACACTGTTCTCTTCCGCGACCGGCGCCACCTGCCTGATGAAGTAGGTGTAATTGTCCCAGATCTCGTCGGTTGAAAATTTTCGGCCGTGCGAAAGCGGTTCGTAGAATTTCTGATCGCCCCACACGCCGACCTTGTCGGGGCTAGCCATGTCGAACTCGCGAGCAGAGGCGCCGCGGATGGTGGCCCGGCCGCTGCTCCAGATGCCGTTGCCCATATGCGCGTAGGTAGTGTAGTAGATGCCGGCCTGGCCCAGATTGCGGAGATACTGCTTGTAATCTTCAATTTTTTGGTCGCGGCCGGGAAGGTTGAGCGTGACTTCTGGCATGTTGTGGACGTTGGAATTGCCGATGTTCCACACAGTGATGCCGGCATCGGCATAGCGCTGCTTGATTTGAAGGAAGCCCTCGGCGGTGCGCAGGTCGGGACTCGACGCCACGCTGACGTACTCCGCACCTATCTGCTTGAGGAAGAGGAGTTCATCGTCGGTTGGTTTAGCGGAGGATTGCGCGCAGAGCTTGATGCCCGGGGCACTCTTGTGCACGGTTGCAGAGGCGGGCGCAGTGGAGGAAAGAAGAGCAGCGCCTGAGAGAGCGCCACCCACTGCCAGCTTGACGAATTCCCGGCGGTCGGGTGTGAAGGTGGAGCTGGTTGAGATAAGTTGCCGCGATGATTCCGAATTTTCCATGGCGCATCCCCCTGCCACGGGATTCTAGAGCATTTTCGATTCACACGTCGGCATCTTGAGTTCGAGCAAGGTGGCTTCTTCTTGAGGAAGGGGCCGCCTGGCTGCGTCTGATTTGTGAAGAGCGAAATCGAAAATACTGTATCCCCGGCGCAGGGACCAGCCTATCAGAATCGGAGGCTTAGACTTAGCGCACTGCCGTCGCCGCGAACTTCTTGACCATGAGGAGCAGGAGCTTGCGGTCGCTCTCATTCAAATTGGTCGAGTAGCGGCGAATCTGCGTGAGGAAGCGCAGCTCTTCGTCGGTGAGCTTCTGGGTGTTGAACTGGCGGCCGAGCGAGTCGTCTGCGAAAAACTGAGCGATCGGCAGATCGAGGGATTGAGCAATCTTGGAGAGCGTGTCGAGGGAAGGCACGGTGTGTCCGTTTTCGACGCGGGAGAGATAGCAGCGAAGCAGGCCGGTCTTTTTTTCGATATCTCCCTGGGAGAGGCCCTTCTGAAGACGGTATGCGCGAATCGTGGTGCCGATTTTCATTTGGAGGTTTAGTCCTGTCCGTTGCCGCCAGAGTTTACTTCTGTGGTAGCAATCAAAAGATTATTGTCATAATAGTTAACACGTAACCAAGGAAATTGCAAGAGTGCAGGTTACCTTCTTGAGTACTAAGGTCATATGACTGCGTCTTGGGAAGATCAGAGCGGAAGTGGCCTTTTCAGAGGTTCATCCGGAGGTACGCCAGTGCTTCTACCGGGTTGTCATTGTAGGGAGCGCAAGGCTCAAAGCCGAGGGCAAGATAGATGCGATGCGCGGCGGCCATGGATGCGGGTGCGGTATCGAGATAGATCGCTTTGTATCCAGCGGCGCGCGCTCGCTCCAGGACGGCCAGGGTTAGCGTACGGCCGAGCGAGAGGCCGCGGGCAGAGGGGCGCACCCAAAGGCGCTTGAGCTCACAGGCGTTGGGCTCGATGGAAGCAGGGAGTGCGCGCCAGGCGACAAACCCGGCTGGCATATCGTGTGCATAGGCAATCAGGCTCCCACCGCCTTGGTCCAAATAGCTGAAGGGCAACTGCGCGGCTTCTTTTTCGAGGGTGCCGAAGCAGAACCGACCTGCGCCGGGTTGCGCGAGAACGAAGCGGCCGTATTCGAGGAGCAAATCGCGCGCATCGGCGAGCGTGCATTCGGAAGCAGCCGCGATAATTTCAAGAAGATGAATTTGTTCTGGCGCAGCGTCAGCGATGGCCATGCCCAAGTTTACGATGAGTTCTGAGGGGCAAGCGAAGAGTAAACCTTAGTGGAGTGTAGGCCGTCAGACTGAGTACGGGCACGAGATGTTGGAGAGCATGGATGCGGCGAGCAACGCTGGTGGTGGCATGTGCGGTCGGGATTCTTGCGGCTGGCAGCGTTGCGGGACGCGCGCAAGCTGCAGCGCAGAGTTCTGCGCCCGGCCCGGCCGCTGACGCACCGGCTTCTGCGACGCAGGCTGCCGAGACGCAGACTCCGGCCGCGCCGTCAGTTGTTGGCGGCAAGTTACATGGAGTGGTCAAGAGCGGCAGTATTCCGCTGCCTGGCGTGACGATTACGGCGCAGAACACGCTGACCGGGAAGAAATACTCGACCACGAGCGACATTACGGGCGCGTGGTCGATGAGCCTTGCACAAAACGGGCGCTACGTGATCCGCACCGAGTTTGCCGCGTTTGCGGTTGGCGCGCAGGAAGCGGTGTTGAACGCAGCGAGCCACGACCAGGCAGTGAATTTTGATTTGATGCTGGCTTCGCGCGCGGCGCAGCAGGAACAGCAGGCGAGCCAGGCGCCGACGTTGCAGGCCGCCAGTTCGATGATTCAGCAATTGGCGGGCACTGGAGCGGAGAGCCTGAGCTTGACCAGCGCGTTGAGCGCCGATACCGACACGAGCAGCGGGTCGGCGGGCAGAAGCGGAGCGGATCTGCCAACGGTGGCGAGCAACTCCGACTTTGGCGGAGATTCGGTAGCCATCAGCGGCCAGTCGGGGCAGGTGAGTCCGCTGGCGGGGGTGAACCTGGATCAGATCCGCGATGCGATCGCAGCATATCAGGTCGCGAATCCCGGGCAGGGACTGCCGGGCGCAGGCGGCCTTTTCGGCGGTGGTGGAGGAGGTGGATTCGGTGGCGGCGGGTTTGGCGGCCCCGGCGATGGATTTGGCGGCGGAGGCGGATTCGGTGGACGCGGTGGCGGCGGTGGTGGAGGGCGCGGCAATTTCCGCGGTTTCAATCCAGGGCAGCCGCATGGGGCGATCTTCTGGATCGGCAGCAACTCGGCGTTGAATGCGGAGCCGTTCGCGCTGCTTGGCCAGCCGCAAAGCCAGCCGGCGTCTGGCACTAATCGATTCGGGCTTACATTCATTAGCGCGCCGTATCTGCCGCACCTGACCAAGCCGAGCGGCAAGGACACGGTATTCCTGACGCTATCGGGGTCGCGCAGTTCGAGCCCCGAAGAGTTTTACGAGACGGTGCCAACACTTGAGGAGCGGAGCGGGGACTTCAGCGCAGCAGGGCTGCCAGCGATCTACGATCCTGCGACGCAGCAGCAGTTCGACTACAACGGCACGCCGAATGTGATTCCGCCGGGGCTGATTGCCTCGCAAGCAACGTCGCTGCTAAATTATTTTCCGCAGCCGAACTTGACCCTCAGCAACGCCGAGAATAACTACAACTACCATTTGCTGACCAGCCAGCAATCGAACAGCACGCAGATCGGAGCGCGCTACATGCGTACGCTGGGCAAGAACTCGACGTTATTAGGCGGCGGGCGCGGGATGGGCGGCGGCGGTGGACGCAGAGCGCAGGGGCAAAATCAAGGGCTGCGGCAGAGCATCAACTTTAATTACAACTGGACACACTCAGCTTCGGATCAAGTGAACTTTATTCCGGAACTGGGTGGGAAAAGCGCGTCGGACTCGAACGCAGTGCAGGCCGGGTACACCATCGGCTACCACAAGGTGACCAGCATCTCAAACGTAAGCTGGAACCACAGCAGCAGCCGCACGACAAACTTCTTTACCAATACGGCGAACGATGTGGCGCACGCGGCAGGCATCACCGTGCCTAACGATGTGCCGCTCAACTTCGGGCTGCCGGGTATCAATCTGAACCAGCTCAACGGGCTCACCGAGACGCAGCCGAGTTTCTCGATCGCGCAGACGATTTCTGCCACGGAGGTGTTGAGCTGGATTCACGGCAAGCACAACCTGCGCTTCGGTGTCGACTACCGGCGCGTGCATCGCGATTTTCTAGCCGGCTCCAATGCCACCGGAAATTTTACCTTCACGGGATTGTTTACGGAGGACGCTGCGGGCGATGAGGCTACCGGCTCGTCGTTGGCGGATTTTCTGTTGGGGCTGCCGCAATCGACCTCGCTCAATTCGTCGCTCCAGAAGAGCTACCTTCGTGACAACGTGGTGGACGCATATGCACAGGACGACTGGCGGGCAACGGCGTCCCTGACGTTGAATTACGGTGTGCGCTATGAGTTTTACGCGCCGTACAGTGAGAAATACGGCCACCTCGCGTATGTCGCAACCAATCCAGATGCAGGTTTTACCACGCAGACCGAAGTTACGGCGGGAACCGCGGGCTATCCGGGCTCGCTGGTCGATCCGTGGCGCAAAGCATTTCGGCCGAGCCTGGGACTTGCCTGGCGCGTGCCGAAGCTGAAGCAGACTGTTGTGCGCGCGGGCTTCGGTATGAACTATACGGTGGGCGAGTACTCCACTTTTGCGTCGCAGATGGCGCACCAGCCGCCGTTTACCAACCTGCAAACGAACCAGGAGGCCAGCGGCAACAGCGCTTCGTCGGCCTGTGCGCGGGCGGTGCCGATGACGTGCTTCACGCTTGGCAATGGATTTCCCGCTCCGGCCACACTGGGGAACGTTGCAATCGATCCGCATTATCCGCTGCCTTACGTGCAGGCTTGGAATCTCGATATTCAGAAGACGCTGCCCTGGGGCATCGTGTTGAACGTTGGTTACAATGGCACGCGCGGCAATCACCTGGATACTGTGATTGCGCCGCGTGCAATTCCAAGCAGCCCTGGGACCGATCCGTCGGTGTGCAATGGGTCGCTGGGATGTTATCCGCTGAACTTCACTTATGACCAAGCGGTATCGTTCTCCAAGTTCAATGGGGGAACGTTGCGCGTGAATAAGCGTTTATCGGGAGGGGTTGCGCTGGGAGCTAATTACCAGTACTCGCACTCCATTGACGATGCGGGCGCACTGGGCAGCGTGGCCGGTGTGGGCGTGCAGAACTGGCAGGATGTGCTTGGCGAGCTTGGTAATTCGAGTCTCGATGTACGCCACACCGTTAGTGGCACTTATCTTTATGAGTTGCCGTTCGGCAAGGATAAGCATTGGGCAACCACTGGCCCGGGCTCACATCTACTTGAGGGCTTCTCCATTTCAGGTACCTTCAAGTTTGCGAGCGGAGGTTGGATTAGCCCGAGTTATCAGGCATCGGTCACCAGCACCACATGCGGCACGGGGGGTGTAATGAGGCCCAATCTTACCGGTGCTCCTATCACAGCGGGGAGCGGATCGTTGCGGCAATGGTTTAATCCGGCGGCTTACTCGGCGCCGACGAATACTCCGGGATATTGCGATTTCTTTGGCAATGCACCGCGCAATTCAATTGAAGGACCGGGGACGATCTCGAATAACATGTCGCTTTCGAAAACCATGCAGATGGGCGATACGCGGAGCATGGAGATACGCGCCACGATGAATAACGCGTTCAACACGGTGCAGTATGCGGGGGTGGGCACGGTGGTAAATCAACCTAAGTTTGGACAGATAACTTCGACGGGGCCGATGCGGACGTTTCAATTTACGGCCAGGTTCAGGTTTTAGGGATTTAGCGGAGTTAGCTCAATTCCGGGTCTCATCCGCGCAGACGGACGAGAACTTGGGCACCCGAAGATTAGAGTGGAAGGGAATCGATGAGGGGTTGGTTGCGAAATGCCGGGGCGGGAATGGCGGCGATAGCGCTTGCTGTGCCCGGCGCGGGGCCGACTCTCGCGCAGGATGCCACGCAGGTCTCGAATGCTCCGCAGGGCGGCTTCACGCTGAAGGTAAACAGCGACCTGGTGCTGACCAACGTTGTGGTGCGCGACGCGAAGACGGGCGAATTGGTGCACGGGCTCAAGCAGAGCGACTTCACGATTTTTGAGAACGGCAAGCAGCAGCAGATCGACACCTTCGATTTTGAGAGTGTGGATATGGCGACGCCGCTGAACGAGGCCACGGTGAGCGGTTTGGCGGCGGGTCCGACGAGCAACGGACAGAAGGCCGTGGTAGTGGCCAAGCCCGCAGACCTGCGCAATCACAGGCTGATTGTGATGTTCTTCGACCTGACGTCGATGCAGCCGGAGGATCTGGATCGCAGCGTTGTGGCGGCACAGGCGTTTCTGAAGTCCAAGATGCAGCCGGCGGATCTGGTGGCGCTGGTTTCACTGGGCGACACGTTGACGGTGGACCAGGATTTTACCGGGGACAAGCAAGCGTTGATTAACGAAGTGGCTGTCTACAACGGCACCGAGGGGCAAGGGTTCGCGCAGGGCGCCACAGCGAATTCAAACCAGGCGGAGGACACCACGGGCTACACGCCCGACGAGAGTGAGTATAACGACGTGAACACCGACCGCGAGCTGTTTGCACTGCGGGCGGTGGCGCAGTCGCTTTCCAAGATTGATGAAAAGAAGTCGCTGCTGTATTTTTCCGGCGGCATTTCGCGCGACGGCATCGAGAACCAGGCGTCACTGCGTGCGGCCATCAACGCCGCGGTGCGCGCCAATCTCTCCATCTACAGTGTTGACACGCGCGGATTGCAGGCGATTGGTCCGTTGGGCGACGCATCGACAGGCAGCCTGCGCGGCAGCGGCGGTTACAACGGAACCGCGCTCAGCAACAACATGAACGCGAACTTCGCCAGCCAGGAAGTGATGGCGACATTATCGAGCGACACGGGCGGCAAGGCGTTCTTCGACTCGAACGATTTTGCTCCGGCGTTTGCACAGGTCCAGAAGGACACTTCTGCCTACTACGCCGTCGGCTTTCACTCGTCGGACCCGGCGCGTGACGGAAGATATCGCAAACTGACGGTCAAGGTGAAGATGCCTGGGGTGAAGCTCGAATACCGGCAGGGTTACTACGCGCCAGCGGACTTCAAGCACTCCGGCAAAGAGGATCGCGAGCAGGAGTTGACCGACGAACTGGCCAGCGATTTGCCGGCGACCGATATGGCTGTCTATCTCGATGCTATGTATTTCCGGCTCGACGACAACCGCTACTACATGCCGGTTTCGCTGCTGGTGCCGGGCTCGCAGATTCCGTTTGTGCAGGGCGGCGACAAGGACAAGGCGACGCTGGACATCATTGGCGAAGTGATCGACGAGGTGAAGCGGCCCATCGGCAGGGCGCGCGAGACAGTGAAGCTGAATCTGGATCCGGCGCTTAATGCACGACAGAAAAACATTCAGTACACCACCAGCTTTAATTTGCCGCCGGGCAAATACGATCTTAAGTTTGTGGTGCGCGAAAATCAGACCGGACGCATGGGATCGTTTGAGGCGAATGTCACACTGCCGGATATGAAGAAGGTTCCGCTGAAGCTGAGCTCGATTGTGCTGGCCGCCGCGCGCCAGCCGAGCAAAAAGCCAAGCAAGGATGAAGGGAAGGATATCGACCCGCTGGTGCGCAACGGGGAAGAGTACGTGCCTGACATTGCGCACGTCTTCCGCCAGGATCAGCACATGTATCTCTTGTACGAGGTCTACGATCCTTCGCACGAAAAAGCAGCCGATAATGCTCCCAAGGGCACGAAGCCCGGCATCAATTTATTGAGCAGCCTGGAGCTGATTCAGGGCTCAACGAAGGTGTACCAGTCACCGCTGGTGCAGGCCAAGGCGATCAATGTGCAGGGACGCGATGCGGTGGCAGTGGAGATGGATGTACCGCTGGCCGGATTGAAGCCCGGCGCCTACGTGTGCCAGTTGAACGTCATCGACGACGCAGGTGGGAGCTTTGCGTTTCCACGCTTTGCAGTGCTGGTGCGGGAGCTGGTGGCGGCGGCGGTCCCGGCTTCCACCACGGGCGGTGGGCCGGCTCAGTAGTGCAGTCGATCTAATGCGGCGAACGATTTTTGGGGTGACTTGGGAAGGTTGTTCCGCCGCTCTCAAAAGCGAGCGCGGCGGAACGATGTTTAGGGCAGCGTCATCGTCTTCCAGTGATGAGACGGAAGAGGAACACGAGCAGGATTGCGCCAAGGATGGCGATGACGATCGTGTAGATCATTCCGCCGGATGCCGCAAAACCGAGATGTCCGGCGATGAAACCACCGACAAAAGCGCCCGCGATGCCCAGCAGCATATCGACCCAGAAGCCGTAGCCCTCGCCCTTCATGATTTTTCCGGTAACCCACCCGGCAATCACACCAACGACGATCCACCAGAGGAAATGCATAGAGTTCTCCTTGCGAATTTGATTTGGCGCGGCGAGGGGGACTGCCTTCCTCCTGCCAATTTAGGAGGCGCCGGCACCAGACGGCTCATTAATGAAATGGATGTATACCACGGTCGGTTTATGTTTGGCTATTTAAAAAGTTTGCGGGCGATTGGGCTACAGAGGAGCGTAGCAGCAAAGCTACTTTGTCTCGGGCGGAGGTTGCGCTGTTTCGCCCGGTTTGGCGTACGGACAATGCCTGCAACCGGAGCCACAACAGGAGCCGCGTTTGAGGTGATAGGCCGCGGTGAAGACCAAGTTCTCGCCCTCGATGTAATAGTCCTCTGGGTCGAGCGCGGGAGGTTTCGGGTCCATGGTCCTATTGTCTCCTGAAGGGGCCGCGCGGGTACGAAAGATCGGCCGTGGGCAATAGGTAGAATTGAAGCATGACAGTTTCCGCGCAAGACCGCGCCCGCAAGATCAAAATTATTCTTTTCGACGTGGATGGGGTGTTGACCGATGGAGGCATTTGGATCATTCCGGTGCCTGTGGTCGTGAATGGCACGGTCACCTCAAAGGCCGTGGAAGCGAAGGGATATAACGCGCACGACGGCACTGCGATTTCTCTGGCTCGGCTAGGTGGGCTCAAGTGCGGCATCATTACCAAGCGCATCTCGGAGACGGTGGCGATGCGCGCGCGCGACCTGAAGCTCGAGTTCATTTACCAGGGGCAGGCGTTCAAGATGAAGGCCGTGCGCGAGCTCATGGCCGAGGGCGGCGTGACGCTCGATGAGATTGCCTACGTGGGCGACGATGTGATCGATCTGCCGGTGATGCGCGCTTGCGGTCTCGCGATTGCCGTGGGCGATGCGCGCGAGCGGGTGAAGGCCGAGGCACACTATGTGACGCCGAATCGCGGTGGGCATGGCGCGGCACGGGATGCGGTCGAGTTCATTTTGGAAGCCAAGGGTTTGCTGGACCAGTGCACCGAGGCGTACATCGACGAAGATAATCCGATTTCGCCGTCGATGGATATTGGCAAGGGCGGGGTTTGAAAGCCAGCGGAGTTAGCGGAGTTGGCGGAGTTAGTCGCGCTGCGCGCGTGTTAGCGCGTTGTGCGAAGAGAGGGCGATGGCAAGAGTATTGAAAAGAGCGGTGATTTTGTTGAGCGGTGGCCTCGATTCGGCTACCGTGCTGGCCATTGCACTTAGGCAGGGGTATGAGCTTTATGCGCTTTCGTTCTCGTATGGGCAGCGGCACGTTTGGGAGCTCGAGGCGGCGGCTAAAGTTGCCGCGGCCATCGGCGCGGCAGAGCACAAGATTGCCGAGATCGATTTGCGCATCTTTGGCGGGTCGGCGCTGACGGATGAAATCGCTGTGCCCAAGGGCCGCGCGGTGGAGGAGATGGGGCACGGCATTCCCATCACGTATGTTCCAGCGCGGAATACGATTTTTCTTTCCTTTGCGCTGGCATGGGCCGAGGTGCTGGGATCGAGCGACATTTTTATCGGCGTGAATGCGCTGGATTACTCGGGCTATCCGGATTGCCGGCCGGAGTTTATTGAAGCGTATGAGACGATGGCCAACCTGGCAACCAAGGCCGGCGTCGAGGGGCGACAGAAGCTGAAGATCCATACGCCGCTGATTGCGATGTCGAAGGCGGAGATTATTGCCAAGGGGATCGAACTGGGAGTGGACTACGGGCTGACCAGGAGTTGCTACGATCCTTCGCCGAGGGGCGAGCCATGCGGGCAGTGCGACTCGTGCCTGCTGCGGCGGAAGGGGTTTCGCGAGAACGGGCGCGAGGATCCGCTGAATAACCGGAAGAGCTAGCTGAGAACTGCATTTATGACTTACGCGGTCAAGGAGATTTTCTATACGCTGCAGGGCGAGGGGGCGCAGGCGGGGCGCGCGGCGGTCTTCTGCCGGTTTGCGGGCTGCAATCTGTGGTCGGGGCGAGAGCAGGACCGGGATGCGGCGATCTGCAAATTTTGCGATACGGATTTTGCAGATGTAAATGGACCAGGCGGCGGAAAGTTCGAGAGCGCCGAGGGGCTGGCTGCGGGCATCGAGCAGAAGTGGCCTGCGGGGTCGGCACCGGGAAGGCGCTTCGTGGTCTGCACCGGCGGCGAGCCACTGTTGCAACTGGATGCGCACCTGATCGAGGCATTGCATGCTTGCAATTTTGAAGTTGCTGTCGAGACGAATGGGACGATCGAGGCTCCGGCGGGTCTCGACTGGGTGTGCGTGAGCCCCAAGGCAGGTGCGCTGCTTGTGCAAGAGAGCGGCGACGAGTTGAAGTTGGTATATCCGCAGACAGGGTCCGATCCATCGGATTTTGTAGGGCTGCAGTTCCGGCATTTCTTTTTGCAGCCGATGGACGGGCCAGATCGGGCCACGAATACCAAGCTGGCGCTCGCATATTGCATGGAGCATCCGCAGTGGCGGCTGAGTTTGCAGACGCACAAGATATTGGGAATTCCGTAAAAGCAGGGACCAAGGGAACAAGGAAACAAGGGAACAAGGGACAAAAGGAACTAGAAGACCAGTGTTCTGCGAATGACGGCTAGATTTCCGAATCTGCGCTTTCTTTTGCCCTCGTTCTCTTATTCCCTGTCTTTCCGCGCTTCTGCCTCGGCGAGCCAGCCGCGGCGGATATTCTCTGCGGGAATGCTCGACAAATATGGCTTGATATCTAGAATCGGGGTGCCGTCGAGCATGTCTACTCCGCGCACATGAAGGGAGTTTCCGTCGCGGCGGAGCAACTCGACAACCGTGAGGGCGATCGGGTTGGGACGGCGAGGGGAGCGCGTGGAGAAGACGCCGTGCGGGCGCTTCTCATCCGAGGGTGGATGGGCGATCAGATCGTAACCGTCGGCGCGGTCGAAAGCCCAGATCACGAAGAGATGCGAGAAGCCCTCGATATCGGCGAGGCCGGGCTCGAACGCGCGCAGGACTTCGAGTTCGCCTTCGGCATCATGTTTTGCGCCCAGGCCACGCGGAATTGAAGATGTGTTCTTGTAGGGGCTGTGAATGTATCCGATGGGGCGGAAGGTGAACATGGGCGGCGACGCCTCCGGCTCTAATCATAGCGAGGCCTGGCGGCGGGCTGACAGCGTTTGCTGCCGTGATCTACACTGGACCGGCTCCGGGGACGCGCGGCAAGGAGGCCACCGAACCGGAATCGCTTCCCGACGTTAATCTCCAACCGCAAGACTCAACCGGAGGAAATCGGACATGTGCAACAGCACGGACTCTCACGCTCACGGAAAGGGTCACAGCCACAGCCACCCGCATGTGCCTGAAGCGCATACTCACATCCAACCCAGGAATCATGACTCCGGTCTGGACCGGACCTCCCAGGACCGAACCTCGCGCCGCGACTTTTTTCGCGTATTGATGGGAGGCACACTGGCGGGGGCGTCGGTTCTGGAGCTGGCATACCATCGCGCGGCGTGGGCGCGGGCGGCGGCTCCGACGGGCGACGCCAACCTGTTCGACATTCAGAAGGCGGCCGAGGGGGTTTATTTCGCCCATGCGCGGCCGCAGGCGATCATCAATTGCAATGCGGCGATCTTTGTTCGGTCGAAGGATGTTGTCGTTGTGGATGCTCACTCCAAGCCGTCGGCTGCGGCGTCGATCATCCGCCAGATCCGGCGCGAGCTGACAGACAAGCCGGTGCGGTATGTCATCAATACACACTTTCACTGGGACCACACGCAAGGCGACCATGCCTATGCCGTGACCGGCAACAAGGTGGACTTCATTGCCAGCTCGATGACCAAGCATCTGATGGAGGAGTTTGCGGTTGCGCGCATGAAGGCTTCGCGGGATGAGGTGCCGGGGCAGATCGAGATCATCCGGGAGCGGGCTGAGAAGGCGGCGTCGGCGACGGAGAAGGCCTATTACGCGGAGCAGATCCGGCAGATGGAGGCCTACCTGGCGGATATCAAGGACTATCACCTGGAGTTGCCGACGATTACTTTCGACAAGTCCTATCTGCTTGCCGATCCGGCTTTCGATTTGCACCTGGGGTTTCACGGGCGCTCGCATACGGCGGGCGATGTATTTGTTTTTTGCCCGCAAAAGCGCGCGATCGCCACCGGAGACGCGGTCCACGGTTTCATGCCCAACATCGCCGACGGCTATCCGCGGTTGTGGCCAGGCACCATCGACGAAGTGGCGCGCGCCGATTTCAAGTACACGATGGGCGGACATGGGCCTATGCAGGCAGACCGCACAGTGATGATGAGCCAGCGGAACTACATCGAGGAGCTGGTGGAAAAAGTGGAGGCTGGCAAAAAGGCCGGCCAGACCTTGGCGGAGATGCAGGCGCGGCTGACGGTGGCTTCGCTCAAGTCGATGCAGTCGAACGGGTACCAGAGGTTCCTCGAACGGTCACAAGGGGAGGGCCATCCACCTTTTGACCCGATGAACCCGCTTCAGAAAGATGTGAACGCGAATATCAGCGACGTTTACGTGAATCTGGACCGGACTTAGATCAATCCAAGAGATCGGCCGAGGGCTCTGGAGACGCATTCAGGTCGTGCGCTCGTCGATGGAGACGTGCGTTCCAAAAGTAAGCTGGAGAGTAAGCCCGAGTTGTTTCCAGGAGGCGAGAGACAATGCAGGCAGCAGTAGTGAATGTTCTGGGCCAGCCACCCAGTTATCAGTCATTTCGCGAACCGGAACCGACTGCAGGTGAGGTACTCGTAAATGTACGGGCCGCGGGGCTGCACCCGATTGTGAAGTCGATGGCCAGCGGGGCCCACTACGCCGCAAGCGGAGATGTGCCTGCGGTTGCGGGCCTGGATGGCGTGGGCGTGCTGGAGGATGGCAGCCGGGTTTTCTTTGTGTTTGTCCGCAAGCCGTGGGGAACCATGGCCGAGCGGGCCGCGGCTCCGCGATCGAAGTGCATTCCGGTACCAGATGACTTGAGCGATGCCGAGGCTGCGGCGATCGCCAATCCAGGTATGTCGGCGTGGGTGTCTCTGAAGGAGCGCGCCGGGCTGGTGGCCGGAGAGAATGTGTTGGTGATGGGCGCAACGGGAGTGGCCGGGCAGCTTGCCCTGCAGGTGGCACGGCAGATGGGCGCGAAACGGGTGGTCGGCGCCGGGCGCAACGTGGATGCCATCGCGAAGGCGGACGTGGATGCGGTCATCGCGCTCGGCGAGCCTGAAGAGGCTGTTCGGGAGGCGCTGGCCAGGGAAGCGGCCGCGGGGATAGACGTGGTGATCGACTACCTGTGGGGGCGGCCCACGGAGCTGGTGCTGGAGGCATTGACCAAGGGCTTCAAGACGACCGCGACGCGCCGGACACGGCTTGTGGAAGTGGGAGAAATGGCGGGCAAGACGATTTCGCTTCCGGGGGCGACGCTGCGGAGCATCGATCTGACGATCGCGGGAAGCGGGTTTGGCGCCGCGTCGCTGGAAAAGATTTTTGCGGCGATTCCGCACTTGTTCTCGATGGCGGCGGCCGGGAAGCTGCAGATCGCCGTGGAGCCGGTTCCCCTGTCGGAGGTCGAATCCGGGTGGAACCGCGTCGAAAAGGGGCGCCGGATCGTGTTTACGGTTTAGAGCTGGCTTTACGCGATGGCGCGAGAAGGGTCAAAACTGGCTCTGGAAGTGCTCCGGAAACAGGAACTTTCGTGGTTTAAGTCTTTTACAGGCGTGACCGGGAACACTTTAGGGGGGTGCCGGTGTCTAAGACAATAAGGGGCGCGGGACACGCGGTAAATAGCCGGGTGTCCCCCGAACCCCGCGCACTCCTTGGCAGCATGGGTTTTCCGGCGGCAGGTTTTGGCCTCCGGGTGGAGTGGCCGCGACAAATCAAAGTGGGTCTGCCGCCCGAGCCGCCTTTGGAACGGAAAAAGGCAGATGCCAAAGCTTGACGAGTTGCGGTAAGGTGGGAGGACACTGAATTGCAGGCGGACCTCACCATGGGCAATCTTGCCAGCGCGCTGACGCTCCAGTCAGAAGAAGCGGCTCTCATTGCGGAACTCCGAGCCGGCTCCGAGGAAGCATTTGCGTGGTTGATCGCGCGCTTCCACCAACCGATTTATTCGCTGCTGGCGCGCGTGGTGTACGATCGCGCCGATGCGGCGGACCTGACCCAAGAAGTGTTTGTGAAGGTCTTCCGGGGCGTGGGCAGCTTTCACGGCGAGTCGTCGTTGCGTACGTGGATTTACCGGATCGCGTTGCGCGAGGCCTCAAACCAGCGCCGCTGGTGGATGCGGCACAAGCGGCAGGAAGTGGCCATCGACGAGGATTTTACGGACAGGGAAACGGGAACGCAGATGCGGTTGAAAGATCGGCTGGTGGATCCGACCGAGTCGCCTTACGACGCTATGGTGCACGAGGAGAATCGGGCACGTGTGGAGGCTGCGCTCAGCCAAGTGCCGGAGCCATTTCGCACCACGTTGATTCTGCGCGATATTGAGGGATTTGTTTACGAGGAAGTGGCTGAGATCGAAGGTGTTAATTTGGGCACGGTCAAATCGCGGCTGGTGCGCGGGCGGGCTTATTTGAAAGCCTTGCTGACAGCGCCGGCCATGGGAAAGAGCCAGGCTGCCTATGAGGAATTCGAAATGCCCCTTGGAGAGGAGGCGCGATGAACGGCTGCAATGCAATGCAGGCAAGATTTTCGGAATATCTTGACGGCCGGTTGAACGGACGGGAGATGCAGCAGATTGCCGCCCATCTGGAGGGATGCCGGGCGTGTGCCCGCGAGTGGGAATCTCTGCGCCGGACCCAGCAAGCGCTTGGGGCGCTTGGTCCAGTTCTTGAACCTAACGATCTTTTGCTGCGAATTCGGGTGGCCATCAGCCAGGAGCGGGCGCGCAGCCGTCAGAGCATCTTTAGCGCCTGGAACCTGGTGTGGCGGAATACGGTAGGCCCGTTCCTTTTGCAGGCCTCGGCCGGCTTTGCCAGTGCGGTTGTGCTGCTGGGCACGGTGATTGTTCTGGTCACCATGTTCACGCAACCTGAAGTGGCGCAAGCAAATACCGATGTGCCGCTGGGCAATCCGACCGCGCCACGCCTGGTACACCTTTCCAGCGGAGTGGGCGGCGGCGGCGTTAGCGCTCTTTCCAGTCCGGTGGTAATCGAGGCCTATATCAACGGAGAGGGCGAGGTCTACGACTATCGCATCGTCTCAGGCCCGAACGACGACGCAACCCGGTCAGAGGTCGAGAACCTGCTGTTATTCAGCGTCTTTGAGCCGGCACGTTTCTTTGGCCAGCCGGTTCGAGGTCTCGCGGTCCTTTCCTTCTCCGGCGTTTCAGTGAGAGGGTAAGGCAGAGAACAGGGAATAGAAAAACACTTCCAACCGCCCGGGAATTTCCAGGGCGGTCTCGTTTTTGTGAGTTGGGTCTGGACTAAACTCTTGACCGATTATTGCTCCGAGTCCGTGTTCACAATCCCCCTACCCTTCTCGCGTTTGACCCTTCTGTTGCGTCTAACTAGACTTGCAGGCAGGGATCCCTCATGACATTCAAGACAACTCGATCAAATTATTTTGTTTTCACCGTTATTCTGTGCCTGTCGATTGCGACTTCAGTTTCTTCGGCTTCGGCCCAATCGTCGAGCGGTCAATCATCGAGCAGCAATCTACCGGGGGAGCAAGGTGTGTCTTCCGCGCAGGCGTATGTGCATGAGAGAACGCCGACGTTGGTGGATCCGGCGGGACCGACCATCTCCCTGACCAGCGCGGAACCGGTTTTCGCGATGGCGGCGGCTTTAAACATGTGCGGCTACGACGAAGGCCTGCAAGACAGCGCGCCCATCCGCAAGCAGGTGCGCGACGAGATCGACAAGGCCCTGGCCGCGAGCGAGAAAGCACGCGACAAGCGCGACGCCCTCTGCCTCTATATCGCCCAGCACCGGATGACGGGCACTGAGTTGGATGTGTCGCAGTACATTTCGCTGTCGCTTTACCTCACGCCTCCGCCGGAACTGGAAGCCACCGCGGACTTGACGGAGATGCCGCCTGACGCGACGCAGGTAGCGGAGATCGTGCCCCTCCTGCGCGAGTTCGCAGAAGCGGTGGACTTGCACGGCATCTGGCTAACGGTGCACCACACTTACGACGAAGCGACAAATCAGGTGCACGATACCTTGTCGCAGATGATTGTCTCGACGAATCTCTACCTTAAGATGCCGGCGGGAACGTACGACGGACGGCGGTTCATTGTGGTGATTGAGCCGATGCTTTCGCCGAGCACGGTGAATGCCCGCATCTACGGCACCGACTATGTGGTGGTAGTTTCGCCGGTAAATGGCAAGATTCGCATGAGCGACATACGCCATACCTACTTGCATTACGTGATCGAGCCACTCCTATATGCGCGGGCGAACGCGATCGACCGGACCCAACCAATTCTGAAAGAGATTCGCGAAGCGCCTCTCGAGTTTCGTTACCGGTCTGACACGGTGCCGCTGACAGTGGAGTGCATGATCAAAGCGATTGAAGCACGCACCATGGACACCGGGATTCCTGCGTACGTGATTCCCGCGGGCCTGGAGCGCTCGCAACTGCCGCGATACCAGCACGAGCAGCAGCTCACCGAACAGAAGCAGGAAGCTGTGCGCGTGGCCCTGGTGCAGCACGACATGCGGCAGGGGTTTGTGCTAACGCAGTATTTTTACGAGCAGATGATCGAGTTTGAGAAGGACCCGGCCAGCCTGAGAGACACGATCGGCGAGATGGTGTACACCATGGACGTTGACCAACAGGTGCACCGCACGCGCCAGATCGAGTTCGACAAGGAAGCGGATGCCGAGGTGCTGGCGCGCAGCAAGCCGCGAAAGCTTACTGGAATGGACCTGGCCGAGGCGCAGCTTTCAAACGGTGACATCTCCGACGCCAGCGCCCTGGCGCACCAGGCGTTGACGAAACCAAATGACACCGTTGCCTCCACGGCGGACAGTGCGCACGCCTGGTTCATTCTGGCCAGGGCGGCTGCGATGACCGGACATCCGGAGCAAGCAATCGACGACTTCCAAAAGACGCTGGCCACCAGCAAGGAACAACGGCTGCTGGCCTGGTCGCATATTTATCTTGGCCGCATGCTGGATTTGGACTGCAAGCGCGATCAAGCTATGTCGGAGTACCAGCTGGCGCTCACTGTGCGCGACGGGCGCGAAGATACGCGCCTGGCCGCGGAACGCGGCGTGAAGAATGCCTACTCCGTGAACGGACATACCTGCGACGAGGACGCGGATGGAGACTCGGTGAACCCGGTTCCTCCCGGCAATTCAATACCTGGAGCTGCTGGGCAAAACGGGCCTGCGAAGCCTCAATAGCCTGGCCGCAGGGACCGCTAAGCCCGAGAATGGCATCGAATCAAATCATGGATGGCACTCCCGCCCGGGCCTTCGGGCGCGTTCGTGTCCGCGAGGATGCGGAAATAGTTTGGGGGCAGGCGAGGCGCACGTGGAAGCAGCTCTGACAGAACTCGAAGCCGCACTGGGTCACGTTTTCAAGGCACCGGAGCTCCTGGTGCGTGCCTTGACACACAGGTCGCTGGCCAAGGAGCAGGCGGCGCAGGAACAACAGCATCTTGAACGCCGGAATGCCGACCATGAGCAGGGAAATGGACCTGAGTCCGAGGGTGAAGCCGGGAATTCCGAGACCGACGGCGGTGGCGACAACGAGCGGCTTGAGTTTCTTGGCGACGCGGTTCTCGGACTGGTGGTCGCGGAGTCGCTCTTTGGACTGCATCCGGATTGGCACGAGGGCGAGCTGACTCGCGTCCGCGCACGGTTGGTGAGCAGGCAGCATATGGCACAAGTGGCCGAGGAGATCGGGATGGGCCGGCATCTACGCCTGAGCCGGCATGAAGAGAGAGGGGGCCTAAGACGCAAGAGCACAGTGCTGTCCAATACGATGGAGGCAGTGATTGGCGCGTTATTTCTTGACGGTGGATTGGAGCCGGTGAGAGCCTTTGCGCGGCGTCAGATCCTTGGCGAGGCCGCCGAGCAGTTGGCCGAGGAATTGCGTTCGGGCGCGGCACTGGGCAATTACAAGTCGGCGCTCCAGGAGCGGCTGCAGGCGGACAGATCAGGAACCCCGGTGTACCGTGTAAAGAGCGAGAGTGGTCCCGACCACCGTAAGAGGTTCCTCGTGGAAGTCCGGCTCAAGATGGAAGCAGGGGAACCGGGGAAGCCCTTGGCGCGCGGAACAGGCAGCACCAAGAAATTTGCGGAACAGGACGCCGCGCGGCGGGCACTCGAGAAGCTTGATCGCGAGGCGGCAGCAGAGGCAAGCGGGGTTCAGGAGGAAGAATCGGCCGAATGAGTATCCCAGGGAGCATCCCCGCGCTCACTCCTCCGAGCGCTCCTGCCAAGGCGCCGGACCGGTCGAGGCAATTCGCGCATTTGCGGCTGCATCTGCCAACGGCGCCCGAGGCTCTGGCTTCGCTGCTGCGCACGGTGGTGGTGGCTTTGTTTCTGCTCACCTTCGTGCTTCAACCGTTCCTGATTCCCTCAGAGAGCATGGAGCACACGCTGCTGGTGGGAGATTTTCTGCTCTTCAACAAGCAGGTTTACGCGCCGGCCAACAAGTTGTTTCAGTGGATTGCGCCATACCGCGATGTTCAGCGGGGCGACATCATCATTTTTCATCACCCGGAGCCGCCCTTGCTGGTCAAGCGCGTCGTGGGCCTGCCCGGCGATCATCTGCGCATTGAAGACGGTCGCGTGATCGTGAACGGCGTCGCTCTGGACGAGCCCTACGCAGCGTTCGAGCCTGCGCCGCCGAACCCCTTCCGCGACAATTTTCCTGCCAGGATTTATACCGACCCGCAGGTGGATCCTGAATGGTGGGCGCAGATGGAGAGCCTGACGCGGAACGGCGAACTGGTGGTTCCAGCGGGAGAATACTTCGTGCTCGGCGACAACCGCAATCACAGCAAGGATTCGCGCTACTGGGGATTCGTGCCGCGGCAAGCCATTGTGGCTCGACCGCTGGTCATCTACTTCTCGCTTCGCAGGCCTTCAACTACCGACGTGCAGCAGGCCTCGTTGAGTGCCGGAGATGATAAACTCGGACACGACAGGGAGCTTTCATCAATGCTCACGGGGTTTGCGCGCTGGAAGCGCATTTTTCACGTGGTGCGGTGATGATCGTGAACAGTGCACAGTAAACAGTGGTCAGGATAAGCCCTTGACCGCCGGACTCTGAGAGCTGTCCACGGTTCACTGTCCACTGTTCACCGACTATGACAAAGAAAAAAACTCAGGGCCCCAAAGCGCCGAACGAAGCCCAACCCGAACCGAATCCTGAACAGGAAGACAGGGTAGAAGAGACTCCCTTTGAAGCGGTGGCCAGCATCTGCTCGGTGCTGGTGGTGGGTCTTTTCATTCTCACGTTTCTTGCACAGAACTTCGTCATTCCTTCCGGATCGATGGAGAACACGCTGCTGGTGGGCGACCACCTGGTGGTGGATCGCATTACGCTGGCTCCAGAGGCGAAATGGATGCCGCTGGTCCACTACCGCGAGCCCAGACGCGGTGACGTCGTTGTTTTCATCAAACCTGTGCCGGACGATGTGGACGGGAAGCCTCAGTACCTGTTTCTGGTCAAGAGGCTGATTGGGGTTCCGGGAGACCACATTCATTTGCGCGATGGTATCGTCTTCATCAACGGCCTAGCACAAGCCCAGCCGAAGGATGGAATGGACATTCCCGCGAGTTCGAGCGAAAAAGTGTTCCTCGACGAGTTCCCGACCATTCAGCCGGCAGAGGATGGGAGCGCTACTGAAGAATGGGCCGTGGACGCTCCCAATCACATCGTAGGTGGGGACCTTGTGGTGCCGCCGGGCAAATACTTCATGATGGGCGATGACCGGCATAACAGCCTCGATTCGCGCTACTGGGGTTTTGTGCCCAGGGAGAACATTGTGGGCCGGCCGATGTTCAACTATTGGTCGTTCAAGTCTTCTGAGGACGAATTGGAGCAGACCGGAGTCGGCGCCAACCTGGCGTGGATGGCCCATGTGGCGCTGCACTTTTTTCCTGACACGCGCTGGAGCCGGACGTTTCACGTGGTGCGGTGAACGCATAGAACAGAGAACGGTGCACAGTGAACAGCCGGTCACCGACAACTTCAATCTGTCCGCTGAAAACTGCGCACTGTACACTTTCCACTGTTCACTGAAAAGACCATGACGGAAGACGAGCAAGGGCGGCAAAAGAAGCGCGGGCGGATTTGGTTGGCTCTGGGGGCGCTGGTTGCCATCCTGGCGGTGCTCATTGTGCCGCCGTTTCTGAGTGTGAGCCGCTACAAAAGCCGGATCACGAGCCTGATGGCGTCGTCGCTGGGCAGGCCGGCGCGGCTCTCTTCTGTGAGATTGCGTCTGCTGCCCCGGCCGGGCTTTGTTCTCTACGATCTTGTTGTCGACGAGGATCCTGGATTTGGAGCCGAACCGCTTCTCCGGGCCAGCTCGGTGATCGCGTCCATCCGCTTACTCTCTTTGTGGCGGGGCCGGCTGGAGATCAGCGAGGTCAGCGTCGATGACGCCAGCTTGAACCTTGTTCGCACACCACAAGGAAATTGGAACCTGGAACCGCTTTTCCGGACGGCGGCAACGAATGCCGGCGCGGCGAACTCAAGCGAAAGACAGGCGCCGCCGTTCCCCTACATCGCGGCTACCAATTCGCGCGTCAATTTTAAAAACGGTATTGAGAAGCTGCCGTTTTCGCTGGTCGACACCGATCTATCCTTCTGGCAGGAGAGCCCTGGCGTGTGGCGGATCAGGTTGCGCGGCCAGCCGGCGCGCACCGACGTGAGCCTGGACCTGGCCGACACCGGGGTAGTGGAGTTGAATGCAAGCGCGCAAGATGCGTCCGATCTGCACCAGATGCCCATCCACCTCGACCTGGATTGGCGGGACGCTCAGCTTGGGCAACTCACGCGCCTGGCTACCGGATCTGACGCGGGCTGGCGCGGCGACCTGAGGGGCGAGGTGCATCTTGAGGGAACCGCGGCATCCGCCAAGGTGACTACCAGGCTGCGAGCCACGGATGTACACCGCGCCGAGTTTGCACCGCTTGTCCCCATGGATTTCGACGCCAATTGCGGTTTTATCTACCACTATTCCGAACGCGTGCTGGAAGGCCTGCTGTGCGACTCGCCTCTCGGCGACGGACACATTCAACTGGCCGGAGATTTGCCGAGCGAGGGCGGACCCTCGCACTTCTCCGTGGAAATGGATCGGATTCCGGTGGCTGCGGCCCTGGATGCTTTGCGCACCGTGCGCAGCGGCATTGGACCCGATCTTGCGGCGGGAGGCACGATGAGCGGCAAAATCAGCTACGAAGAAATCCCGTCCAGAATTCAAGTGCACGGCCAATCCGCACACCCTCTCCGCTCCTTGAAGGCAAGCCCGGTGCAGGGCCCGCTCACAGGCAGCTTTACCGTTGATGGTTTTCAATTGAGTGGAAATGGTCTCAGCCGGCCCATCCAGGCACCGAAGCTGGTGCTAGAGCCCGCAGCAGTCGTGCGCGATCATGCATCGGCCCTTGCCGGAACGGTCGCTGTTCCGATGGGCGGAACGGCTCCTCTCACCGTGAATGTGCGTCTCGGGTTCAAGGGTTACCAGGTTGCGACGCGCGGCCAGGTGAGCATTGCGCGGGGCAGGGAGTTGGCGCATGCGGTTGGTATCAGTCAGGCAGCGTCGTTGAACGATCTGGCCGGAGATCCGCTGACGGTTGACCTGACGGCCGAGGGCCCGTGGCTCCCGGCCACGGAGCTTCCGGTTTCAGAGCCTCCGGCCTCGCAGCTTTCGACTGGCATCGCTTTGCCCAGTGGGCCTGCGCCCGAGGCCGCGGCCGGAACAGCGAATCGCGCATCGAAGGCAAAGCCTGCCACCGGTGCGGTGGCAACTCCGGCGACGGACGTTCTGAACGGAACGGTCACACTGCACAATGCGAACTGGAAGGCTGATTATCTTGCCAACCATGTGGTGATCTCCGAAGCAACGTTGCATGTGGGCCTGGTTGCAGGGCAAGGCGACAGCGCCTGGGATGGGGTTATCTTCGCTTATGGGCCTCTGAAGGGCACGGCGAGTTTCACAGTGCCTGGGAGTTGCAACTCATCCGATTCCTGTCCGACTCAGTTTCAGGTGCAATTCGGCGATCTGGATGCGGCCACCGTACAGACGGCCATTCTGGGCGCGCACGAAAAGGGCACGCTGCTGTCTGCCCTGATTAACAAGCTGCGACCCTCTTCCGCGCCCGCCTGGCCTCAGCTTGAAGGCATGGTGAAGGCCGATTCGCTGGTTCTGGGACCGGTTACGCTTCAGGATGCAATGGTGGGGTTGCGCTTCAAACCCGCAGGCGCCGAAATCACCAGTCTGGATGCAGAGTTGCTGGGAGGAAGTGTTCACGGAACCGGCACGCTGACGGCGGGAGACAAACCTGACTATACGCTGACTGGAGATTTCGAGAAGCTGAATCCTGTTTCAGTTGGCCAATTGCTTGGAGAAACGTGGCGCGGTGGCACGTTCGACGGCAACGGCACAATCGAGCTCTCCGGCTACACGGGCGCCGATTTGGCCAGCTCTGCCAAAGGGACGCTGCACTTTGAGTGGCGGCACGGAGCGATGGCCGGGGGTGCTCCGCAGCAGCTGGCGCGGTTCGATCGCTGGACCGCCGACGCCGCGATTGCAAACGGAAAGGTTGTGCTGGGGCAGAATCAGATCGCCCAAGGCGGCCACAAGGGCGCCGCGGAGGCCGCAGCGACTCTGGACAAGGCGCCCCAGGTAACGTTTACCGCAGTGAAGGCCGCGTCGGCGAAAAAGCACTGAATTCCTGAACCCTGAATTTTGACCCACGACCCCAGCGTTACTCGTTGGCCTCGATTTGCCGGCCGTGCGGGTCCTGAATCTCGCGGGTGTTCAACTTGTAAATGTTTGCGAAGGTGCGCAACTGGTCGCGACTCAAGGTTACCTGCTGCTCGAAGACGAACCAGCGCACGCCTTCAGTGCATGGCGGCGTGGTGAGTGATCCCACATAGGTCCAGTAGCCGCGGTCGGCGGGTAACAGGCCGCCAGGGTTGATCGGCGCCGCCACCTTTTCAGACTTTCCCGCGGTGGTGGGCAGGTGCTCCCACAGGGTGGAGAGCAGAGCATTCGGAAAGTTCTGATTCTCAAGCAGCCGCACGGCGACAATCGCCATTTTGCCGTCGGCGCTCCTGTGCACAAGCTGCGCGCTCATATCGGAGAACTTGCCTTTGACGGTCTCTTCACCGGGATGGCGGAATTCAAACTCGACAAGGTTATAGCGAAGACCGTCGGCCACTATGTAACTGCCGGGGTCGACGTGGACCACAATCGTGTGGCCGTTGTTCTCAACCGTGACGGGGCCGGCGATGTAGTGGAACTCGATCGGCTGGAGCGCCTTGTCGAGGTGGGCGCCGCGGATGTCGATGGGGGATTGCTCGTGGCCATCGGAGCAGGCCCGGTAAGAGGGTTCGAGCTTGCCCCAGCGGAGCGGACCCGTCTTTCCCTCGTAGTTCCAGTTGGCGTTTTGCGCGGCGGCCATCGCGGCCATCCCAAGGATAAGTGCGGCAAGAACAGAAAAACGCATGAATAGCTCCTCGAACCGGGGGTGCAAGCACCCGGAAGAATTCTAAGTCATGGACGGGCGAGGGTGAAAAAGGAATGAGACCCATCGATCGATGGGTCCCATTTGGTTGGAGCGGTTTGCGGGGCCGGAATTACTTGGCGGCAGCCTTCAGGCCAGCTTGTTCGGCGAGGGCGGTGGCCTTGTCAGTGGCTTCCCAGGTGAACTCGGGCTCGTTGCGGCCGAAGTGGCCATAGGCTGCGGTCTTTTGATAAATCGGCCGGCGCAGGTTGAGGCTTTCGATGATGCCCTTGGGCGTGAGCGAGAAGTTCTTGCGGATCAGCTGTGTGAGCTTGGCTTCGCCTACCTTGCCGGTGCCGAAGGTTTCAACGCGGACGCTGACCGGCTCGGCCACGCCGATTGCGTAGGCAAGCTGGACTTCGGCGCGCTCGGCCAATCCGGCGGCCACAATGTTCTTGGCAATATAGCGGGCCATATAAGCAGCGCTGCGGTCCACCTTCGTCGGGTCCTTGCCACTAAAAGCGCCGCCACCGTGACGGCCCGCACCGCCGTAGCTGTCCACGATGATCTTGCGGCCGGTGAGGCCGGTGTCGCCCATAGGTCCGCCGATGACGAAGCGGCCAGTTGGGTTGATGGGGTATTTGGTGTGCTCGTCGAGCCACTTGGCCGGCAGAACCGCCTGGATGACGTATTTCAGGATATCGGCGTGCAGTTCTTCGTTGGTCACGCTCTCTGAGTGCTGGCTCGAAATCACCACTGCGTCGATGCGCGAGGGCTTCCCGTTCTCGTCGTACTCCACCGTGACCTGGCTCTTGCCGTCGGGGCGCAGATAAGGCAGCTTGCCGCTCTTGCGAACCGCGGTCAATTGCTTGCAGAGCTTGTGGGCCAGGGCGATGGGCGCAGGCATCAGTTCGGGTGTCTCGTTTGAGGCATAGCCGAACATCATGCCCTGGTCGCCGGCGCCGCCGGTGTCAACGCCCTGGGCAATGTCGCCCGACTGCTTGTTGATGGAGGAGATGACGGCGCAGGTGTTGGAGTCGAAGCCGTAGAGGGCGTTGTCGTAGCCGATGGAGGCCACGACGCCGCGCACCAGGCTCTGGAAGTCGACGTAAGCCTTGGTGGTGATTTCGCCGGCAATGACCACGAGGCCGGTGGCCGTGAGTGTTTCGGCGGCGACCCGGCTATAGGGGTCCTGCTCCAGGCATGCGTCCAGGATTGCGTCAGAGACCTGGTCGGCAATCTTGTCGGGATGGCCTTCAGTAACTGACTCGGAGGTAAACAAGAAACGATCGCTCAACTTCAGACTCCTGCCCATTGAAGGGATTCGATTTGGCTCCTCGGACGCTGTGATTGGCTGGTTGCAATGCGGTCAGGGCTGATCGAATGAGAACTCGTGCTCAGCTTGGCCACCCACCTGCATTCGAGGCGCATCTGCACTCGCAGACCTGAGCCTGACGGTGCATCCAATCTATGGTAATTGCAGGGGGTGCGCCGGGGCAAAGGCTAGCAGCGAACGGGGTGCATTTCCCGTTCAAAGGGCTCTGAGGGGACTTGAGCAGATGGTTGCAGGGCTCAGAAAATGGAACGGCGCTCAGCGACCGTACCAGGGAAAAACGCAGGTCATGAGAAACCGCATCGAGGATAAAGAGGAGTGTAAGTTGGCGTGGGCTTGCTTGAATGGCAGGAGGCCGTGCCACCAGCCGACGCGCATGCCGTAGTAGCGCACGGTCAGGTAAGCAGCCACGGCCACCACCACCAGCAACACAACAGCGCCGATCCAACGCAATCGAACTTCGACAACCTCGTGATGCAGGATCCGGGCTTTTCCAACGTTTGAGGCAAATGCAGTCCAACTGCGATCGTCATCGAGCATTTGTCCGGAGGCGTTGTAGGCTTTGAGATAGCGTTCGGTCCAGTCCTGCGGGTCGAGGCCGAGGGCGCCCACGTAACTGCGTACGATGCCCTTGCTAAGTATGCCGCCAGGGAGCAGACGGAAACTCTCCTGTTCCAGCGCGACCAGGTAGCGCTGGCTGATTTTTGTCACCGCGGTAATGTCTTCCAGCGCGATGCCGCGGGATAGCCGCTCCATGCGCAGGTCTTCTCCAAAGTTGCTCATCGGCGACCAGAACCGGGTGAAAGGGCCCGCACTGGCTCCATCCAAATCCCGCTCCACCCTGGAACAGGCCGGAGCGGACGCTCAGAGTGTTGAACCGGTGGTAGTGCCCTATGTAAGCTATTTTTTCACAATAAACCTGGCTCTACGATCAGTCAAAAGGTTAATTAGCTCCCCTCCACTTTCAGTAACCGAGCCGAATTGGTGACGTCTGCCGATTCTATTGCCGAGTCAGGGCTGAGCCTGGCAAGGCTGCCTACCGGCTGGCTGAGAAGAATGGGAGACATCTGCAGGAAGTTGGTTTCACGAGGTCGATCCGTGATCGGCCAGGACGCGGGACCCGGGCGCGCTCCTTCAGGCTGTTACCCTGAAGATGAGGGAATCACCATGCAGATTTGTCCCCCTCGCGGCGAGACTGGAAAAGTCAAAAAACGAGTACGAAGCAAGGCTCGGGAATGAATAAGCTCATCTTTGCCAACTTGATTCACCGTCCACTGCGTTCAGTCATCAGCGTGCTCGCGGTGGCCATTGAAGTGGTCATGATTCTATCCATCGTCGCCATCTTCATGGGCATGCTCAACGACCAGAAGGATCGCACCAACGGCATCGGCGCCGACCTCATGATGCGCCCTTCCAACGCCAGCACCATGAATGGTGTGAGCGGCGCGCCCATGCCCGCCAAGTTCGCCATACCCCTCGGCAAACTGCCCCACGTGACCGTCGTCTCGCCAGCCATTATGAACCTATCCACGGTCGGCAATCTCGAGATCCTGTTTGGCATCGATTACCCGACATTCAACGCTCTGAAGCCGTTTGTCTTCCTCTCCGGTGGCCCTTTCACAGGACCGAATGACGTCATCATCGACGACGTTCTCGCCAACTCTGGCGGCACCGTAATCGTCAACGGAGTCCAGACTCACTCAAATGGCCCGCTCCGCGTCGGCGATACCATCCCCGTCATGGACCACCCTTTTCGCATCTGCGGCATCGTCGAGGCGGGCAAGGGCGGCCGCAAGGCAATCCCGATCGACACCATGGGAGCGTTGATGGGCGCCGACGGAAAAGCCTCCATCTTCTACATCAAATGCGACGATCCGGCTAATCAAGAAGCTGTGATCAAAGAGATCCACGCCACACCAGGCCTGGAGAACTATCCCGTGCAGACGATGCAGGAATGGGACTCGCAGATGACGCCGGAAAAGATCCCGGGATTCAATATCGCGCTCGAGGTGGTCATTGGAATCGCAGTCATCGTCGGATTCCTCGTCATCTTCCAGTCCATGTACACAGCTGTATTGGAGCGTACGCGCGAGATCGGCATTCTCAAGTCGATGGGCGCTTCCAGGCTGACAGTCGTCGGCGTCGTTCTACGCGAGTGCGCAGTGCTCGCGATCACGGGCGTACTGGTGGGCATCATTGGAACGTTCGGCGTCCGTTTGTTGATCGCGCGCGTCTTTCCTTCGCAGCATTTCGAGATCACCGCGGCCTGGATCGGGAATGGGGCCTTTATCGCGTTTGTTGGAGCATTGTGTGGTGCGCTTTATCCGGCCTGGATGGCGGCCCGCAAGGACCCAATCGACGCACTTGCGTATGAATAGCTATGCGCGTCGAGTGACTTATGAGGCGATTGTCGAGGTCCGGCGGGGATGCCGTAGGTACCTTGTCACAAGGATACCGGCAGATTTTCCACCGCGCGGGTGGGGCCGCGCGACAAGATTAATAGAAATGTAACAATTCATTGACGGACGGGTAATCGCGAACCGGTAAAAGAAAAATATCCACAGCGCAAGCCGCACAAAGAAAAGCAAGATTCTCTCATTGGACGCGGTTAACTTTTCGTCCTTTACCTTGAAATTTCAGGTCTTTGTGCACTACGCCAAGTGCAATGTAAGTGCTTTGTCTTATTGCATTTGAGTGGTAAAATGAAGGTATCTCAAGGCCCATAAAACCCATCAAATCATTCTTTTCTTAGGAGAGCCAAAAATGAAGATGCAGAGTCTTTGTCCCCAACGGTGTTTAGCCGTGCTGGTCCTGGCGGCATTCTTCCTATCTGTGACAAGCATTGCAACAAAAGCGCAGTCAGCAGGCGCAGGCACAATCAATGGAACCGTGACCGACGCCGCCCAGGCAGCAATCCCTGGGGCATCGGTGACCGTGATCAATACCGACACGAATGTAGCTCACGCATACACCACCAACAGCAGCGGCAGCTACACGGCTCCGTTCCTTTTGCCTGGCCACTACAAGGTAGACTCGACAGCTTCCAATTTTGGCAAAATAGAAGCCAGCGGCATCACGCTTCTGGTCGGCCAGACGCTCACCATCGATCTCACACTGAAGGTTAGCTCAGCAAGCACCACGGTCGAGGTCGCTGCCACCCCACAGATTCTCGATGTGCAAAAGACCGAAGTCTCGCAGGCGGTTGATTCAATTCTTGTCCAGAATCTGCCGGTGAACGCGCGCAACTGGAGTGACTTTGTGCTGCTGACGCCCAATGTAACGCAGGATGGCGGAACCGGTCTGATCAGCTTCCATGGCATCAGCGGTCTTTATAACCAGAACTACGTGGACGGCGCCAACAATAACCAGATGCTGTTTTCCGAGGCGCGTGGCCGCTCCAACGGTGCTCCTTTTGTTTACTCGGTGGACTCGATCAAGGAGTTCCAGGCCGAGACTTCCAACTACTCCGTCGAATTCGGCCAGGCGGCAGGCGGCCAGGTCAACGCCATTACCAGGAGCGGCTCGAATAACCTCCATGGTGACCTTTTCTACTCCCTTCGGTATCCCACGTTGAATGCACTGGATCCGCTTACCAAGTACAGTGCGTTGCACAACACATCGAATCCGACGGTGGCGGCGTTTTTGTTGACGCAACCCACCCACCAGCAACAGGACTTCGGCGGTTCTGGCGGCGGTCCGATTTTCAAGGACAAACTGTTCTACTTCTTCACCTACGACGGCTTCCGCAAGGTAGGCAAGGCGCTGTACACGGACAACAACTTCCTTTCCACAACGGCGACATCTGCTCCTGCCGGGGTCTCCGCGAGTAATGCCATCTATCCCGCGGTCTGTCCCAGTACAATTACCGCCACGCAGTGCACGGCCGGCATCCAATTTCTGATCAACCAATCCACGGCCGCGCCGTCGCGGGTCGCCAAAGAGGACCTCTTCTTCCCACGTTTGGATTACCACATCAACAACAGGAATGACGCCTTTATTGATTTCAACTGGGCCGACTTCCAGTCGACATATGGATATACCGGGTCCGCGACGTTCACCAATAGCGCGCCTTCGGTAAATGGCCCGACCTTCTACCACGAGCGGTTCCTCGTCGGTGGCTGGACAGCGCAAATTGGTACTGCCGCCGTGAATGAATTTCATGGGCAGTGGGGACGCGACCTCGAGACAGCGGGCGCGAACGCGTCAGGCCCGTTTGTGGCCGTCGGGACTTCAACTTCTACCTACACGTCGGATCTGGCCGTCTTCGGCATGCCCAATGCTCTGCCTCGCATTGCTGAGCCGGATGAGCATCGCATTCAGTTAAGCGATGTCTTCTCCATTACCAAGGGCCGACATACCTTCAAGTTCGGTGGCGATGCCAACATCGTCCACGAGGTCATGATCAACCTCTACCAGGGCGGCGGCTTGTACAACTACGGCGAATCCACCAATCTGGCCAACTTTCAAGATTGGATTCAGGATGCTTTCGCCGGCCAGGCCGGCGACACGGACCCATATGCCGGCTACCGCTACAGTCAATTGGTCCAGACTGTCGACCAGGCGAACAAGGCGCCGGGAACTCAGGGCAAGGACGATTTCTGGATGCAGATGTACGACGGCTTTGCCGAAGACACCTGGAAGCTCATGCCGAGCCTGACTTTGACTGCAGGTGTGCGCTACGACGTCCAACTCACGCCTAACCCCGGCCTGGTGAACCACCTGTTCGATCCGATCTCGTCGGAGTACACCAGCTCGATCAAGAACGTAATCGACCGTGTCCAGCCGCGCGTCTCGTTCTCCTGGGCACCGTATACCGGCACCGTTGTTCGAGGCGGGTATGGAATGTTCTCCGCATTGAACCAGGGAAGCACATACTATGCAATGCGGGTGGAGAACGGCGTTGTGCAGTTGAACTACACGTTCACTGGTTGCTACCCGCTCTCCAACTGTCCAACTCCTCCGGCGAGTGGAAGCAAGCTGCAATACCCGAACGTTCCCTACTCAGCTCCCGGTCCGGCGCTCTCGAGTGCGCAGTACCCAACCGGGGGCGCGGCACCGACAGTCGACCTGCCTGCCACTTCAAGGGTCAGCTATAGTTTTCACGGTCTCGATCCGAACTTTGTTCCGCCCTTCGCACATGAGGCGAACCTGAGTGTGGAACAGGCCCTGCCTGGCAAAATCTCACTCCAAGTAGGCTACGTAGGCACGCGCGGAATGCGGCTTCCGGTCTTCATCGACGCCAACCTCGTAGGGGTCAAGCCAAGCGGCGTGGCCAGCTACGCCGTGCAGGATGCCAAAAATAACATCATCAAAATCATTACAGTGTCTGTTTACCGGCCCGCCGACAGGCGGAACACCGCGCTATCCAGCTTCAACACGGGCTACAGTGTGGCCAATACCTGGTACAACGCGATGGCCGTGACGGTGAAACGGCCCTTCCAGAATGGGCTCGAAATCCTGGGCAACTACACCTGGGCAAAGGCCACTGATACAGGCCAGGTCGGCGGCGCCAACGGCACTTTCTATGGCGGCGACGCCCCATCGGATCCTAATAACATCCGCTGGGATAACGGGCCGTCGGACATCGACATCCGCAACCGCGGTACCCTGAGCTTTGTCTACAGGCCCATGTTCATGATCGGCAACAAATGGATGAAGACCCTGCTGGACGACTTCCAGTTCTCCGGTGCCGAGGTCGCCTCGGGTGGCGAGCCAATCTTCCTCGGAGTCAGCGGCACCATCTACCCGGGCAACGCCAACTCTTCGAGCTACGCCGATCAAAGCGGTATCTTCGGAGGTGCAATCAGTTCCGGCTCGGGAAGTGCGACGAGTGGACATCCTCCGCAGATCGGCCGCAACAGCATCTACATGCCGGGTTTCAACGACTTCGATATGCGGGTCTCGCGCGACATTCCCATTCACGACAACATTTCCATGCAGATTAACGCCGAGGCCTTCAACCTGCTTAACCACACCATCATTACGGGCGTGAACAGCACCTATACGACGTTCGTCGCGCCGGGAAAGACAGCAAGTGGCAGCACATACACTTGCCAGGTCATCACGCCGCCGACAGGCTCCACGGAAACGGGATGCTTTGTGCCTTACACGGGCACCGGGCTTTCGGCCTTCGGCGCTACACAGAGCACCAGCAGCAGCAACCTGTATGGTTCGCGGCAATTGCAAATTTCCGGAAAGTTGTTCTTCTGAACCATGGCAGGATCACAATCAAAGCGCGGCGGCTTCGGCTGCCGCGCTTTTGTTTGCCCGGCGCAGGCCGCACTGCTTTCCAGCTTCATCGGCGATACTGGACAGTTGGGAAATTGCGTGCACCAGGCACAACTGTTGGGCGTCGAGGTTCTCAAGTGAAATCCGAGACCACCAGTCTAGTCACGATCGAGGCGATTCGAGAAGCCGCGGCGCGCATCGCTCACGTCGCCCTTAAAACACCGCTGGTGTGCGCGCCGTTTCCTGATCTTGCCGGGTACGGAACAGCGAAGGAGATCCGGCTCAAGGCCGAGAACCTGCAGCCGATTGGCGCTTTCAAGATGCGGGGCGCGGCCAACAAGATTCTGCAACTCACGCCGGACGAGATCGCCCGCGGCGTCATTACCTATTCGAGCGGCAATCATGCGCAGGCCGTCGCGTATGCGGCGCGCGAGGTGGGCGCGAAAGCCGTCATCGTGATGCCGTCGAATGCGCCGGCCATCAAACGCGCGGCGACCCTCGCGCTAGGCGCCGAAGTTGTGGATGTGGGCGTTGCTTCAAGCGAACGGCTTGCCGAGGCCGAAAAGCTTGTGCGCGAGCACGGCTACGTCGTCATTCCACCTTACGACGACGAACAAATCATCGCGGGCCAGGCGACTTGCGGCCTGGAGATTGCCGAAGAGTGGCCGGAGGTCGAGCTCGTCCTGACGCCGGTGAGCGGCGGCGGGTTGCTGGGCGGCGTGTCTGCCGCGGTCAAGCAATTGCTTCCAAACGCAAAGGTGTTTGGCGTGGAGCCGGAGCTGGCAGGCGATGCGGCGGAGAGTTTTTGTACCGGCAAGATCGTGACCTGGGGCGCGGAGCTCACCAGCCGCACCCTTGCCGACGGGCTGCGCACGCAGAGCGTGGGTGAGCGGAACTTCGCTCATATTCAGGCGTTCGTCGACGGCATTATCACCGTCACTGAAGCGGAGATTCGCGCCGCCATGCGAGCGATTGTGGCCACCACACGCCTGGTTCCCGAGCCCAGCGGCGCCGTGGCGGTGGCGGCGCTGCTGTTCCACGCAGCCCAGTTGCCGGACTGCCGAAGGGCTGTCGCTGTGGTAAGCGGAGGCAACGTAGATCCGGCGCTGCTGGCAGAGGTGCTTGCGGAAAAGGCAGGTTAACTCCAAGCCTGATTGAGAGCTTTACCAATCCATTTAGGAGCATGAATCGATGACGGACAGGGGTGAGCATCTCAACATTGGCGCGGTCGTATTTCCGGGGATCAACCAGATTGACCTGACCGGCCCGTTTTAAGTCCTTTCGCGGCTTCCCAACGCCACGTTCCATCTGCTGTGGAAGGAGACGACGCCCGTTCGCGACATCATGGGACTGGTCCTCACCCCGGAAACAACATTTGCTCAGGCTCCGCCCCTCGATTTACTTATCGTTCCCGGAGGATGGGGACAAGAGGCGCTGATGGACGATGAAGAGGTTCTCGAGTTCATTCGCACCCAGTCCGCCGGCGCACGGTATATTTTTTCCGTCTGCACCGGCGCGTTGCTATGTGGCGCGGCTGGCCTGCTGCGCTCAGTGCGGACAACCACGCATTGGTCGGTCTTTCACCTGTTGGAGTACTTTGGAGCGATTCCCGTGAACGCGCGCGTTGTGGTGGACGGCAAGCACGTGAGCGCCGCCGGTGTCACGGCTGGAATTGACGGTGCGCTCCGTGTGGCCTCGCTGCTGCGGAGTGATCGGATTGCTCAGCAGATTCAGCTCTCGATCGAATATGCCCCGGAGCCGCCCTTTGACAGCGGTACTCCACGAACGGCTCCTGCCGCAGTGCTTGAAGCCGCGCGGGCTGCAACGCGCGAGATCGCCGAAAAGCGCCTTGCCACGGCACAGCGCATCGCTGCCCGCCTTGGCATAAACCCAAGATAAGGTGACTCGTCTATGATTTCTGCAGCGATGAAGTCCCGAATCCCCGCAACCCGCGCAATGATTTTCGTCCTCGCCCTGTTCTGTGCCGCCCTGCCCATGGGCGCCCAAAAGAAGAAGGGCGATCAACTGGAGAAGCCAATGGCGGGGCCGCGCGCCACAGCCTTGCGGGTCACCTGGATCTACGTTGCACCCGACCTCGGTTCGCAAAAGGTGGACCGTGTCCAGATAGGCCGTGAGATGGTGGTGGCTGAAAAAAGCGGGCCGTGGATGCGCGTCTACGCGAACACCGATATCGAACTGCTGCAGCAGGATAAAGACACTCCCCTGATCGGCAGCGACCAGACACCACCGCCCGTCTCAGGCTGGATCCAGGCTAAGGGGATTGTGGAAGAAACCACGCCCAACGGCGATCAGGTGCTGATGGGCGAGGCGGCCAACCAGGAGTCTCTGGCGTCGGACCCACGCGGTCCTGTAAACGCTCCAAAGAGCGCTCGGCTGCTCTACCAGCGGCTCTATGAGATGTTTCCCAACTCGTCGCTGGCGCCTGAGGCGCAATGGCGGGCGGCCGACATCCAATGGCAGATCGAGAAGTCCGACACCTCGACGCTCCGCTCCTCCCACGAGAAGGATGCCTATATGCGGGAGCAGATGGACGAGGATCCGTTGAAGAAGGTAATCAAGCTCTACCCGCACACGCGCTGGGCCGATCTGGCGGCGTTCGACCTTATCGACAACAAGCTTTGCGGCGACTGGCAGGGAGCGGTTCAGTGCCCGGAGAAGGAGTCGGAGATATACGAGAAGTACGCCGACGAGCACCCCGACGGTCCGCGCACGGCCCAGGCACTTTACCAGGCCGTCTACAGGCAAGCGGTGCTCCGGGACATGTTTGCCGCCGACGGAGACGACAAAAAGAGCGATAATGCCAAGAGCCATGCTCATGAGTTGGCCGGAAGGCTGAAAGATCACTTTGCGTCAACAGATTATGCATGGCGGGCGGGTGCGCTGGTGTACAAATTGGATGAAGGCGTCCCAGTCTATGGCATCGACCGCGAATGAGCTGGGGAAACTCATTCGCAAGTAAACCGTAACCGCTCCCCGGAGGCTGTTTGAGCCCGTATATTCAGTCGATCATTTTGGGAATTGTGGAAGGTCTGACCGAGTTTCTGCCGGTCAGTTCGACGGCGCACCTGCGCATTGCGGAAGCGCTGATGAAAATCCCGCTCGATGACGCCTACTGGCGGATGTATACCATCGTCATCCAATTGGGCGCAATCCTGGCGCTGTGCATCCTGTTCCTCGAACGGATCGTGAATTTCGTGCGCACGTTTCCCCACGGCGAGGACGGCAAACGCACCTGGCTCAATCATCCCATTTCTCTCACGTTCATTGCCTTTGCAGTGACTTCGGCCACGACGCTCCCGCTGCGCAAATGGAGCGAAAAGAACCTAGGCAGCCTGACCGCGATAGCGCTGGCTTTGATCATTGGCGGCATCATCATGTGGATTGTGGATTGGCGGACCAGCCGGTACGACGCGAGCACAACCCACGTGGAGGAGATGACCTTTCTCCAAGCCGTTTGGATCGGTCTCTGCCAGACGCTGTCGGCGGTATTTCCCGGTACCTCGCGCTCCATGTCGACCATTGCCTCCGGCCAGATGGCCGGCCTCAGCCGTCCCGCTGCTCTGGAGTTCAGCTTCCTACTCTCCATTCCCACCATGATTGCTGCCACCGGCTGGGACTTCCTTAAAGAGGTTCACGCCTCCAAGGCCGCCGATGCCGCCGTCGCTACCGCGCACGTAGTCATGAATGGGGAGCGCTGGATCGTGCTGGCGATCGGCCTGGTGGTGTCGTTCATCGTCGCCTTGGGCGTTGTCGAATGGTTTCTCCACTGGGTCCGAAAGCACGGATTCACCATGTTCGCTATCTATAGGATCCTGCTCGGCAGCGCTCTGCTGCTGTGGGGATCAAAGTACATCGGCAGCTGATTTTGAAGAACTTACAAATGGAACAGCACGCTGTTGATTGCTTTTCACACATCCAGATGTGTGGTATTCTACACATTGAGAGGTGTGACCATGCCGACCAACCTTGCAATCGATGACCGCCTTATCGACGAGGCCCGCCGGATTGGGAACCATGCCACAAAGAAGGAGGCTGTGACTGCGGCTCTCGACGAATACATCCGCCGCCGCAAGCAGCTAGAGATCCTCGACCACTTTGGGACCATCGACTTCGATCCGACTTACGACTACAAAAAAATGCGCAAACTCGACCGCATCGAGCTCGATGAAAGATGAAGACGATCGTCGATACTTGCGTGTGGTCGCTTGCGCTCCGGCGTCAGGATCAAACCAAAATTTCGGCCGGCAACGTCAAAATGATTGCGCAGTTGCAAGAGGTCATTCGAGAGGGCCGAGCGATCATCATAGGTCCAATCCGTCAAGAGATTCTCTCGGGAATCAGGGAAAAAGCAAGGTTCGCTAAAACGCAAGCCCTGCTCGACCCATTTCGCGATGAGGAAATCAATGCCGAGGATTTCGTTAAAGCAGCGCGACTGTTCAATGTTTGTCGGGATAACGGCGTCGAGTGCGGCCCGGTAGACATCTTCATTTGTGCAGTCGCTACCAGGTTGCAGTGCGACATCCTGACCTACGATCAGGGCCTGAAGCGCTGCATTGAGGTTTTGCGGACCGAAGGACTTCTCCACCAATAAATCTGGGCAATAACTCGGGGGTCCACAACATGGTTCCTCCCGCTTTGTACTAGCCGGAATCCACCTTGCGGGCGGGGATAATAAAGGCTGCTCTGGGATTTTTCTCGCCGCATTGCCGACCTTGCCCGGAACCGGATCGATGTGACCAGCTAGCCGGACCCGATCACAAGGGAATCGAAGCGCGGCGTCCAGGAGCGGAATACCCGCCATGAAGCCTATTCGGATTGTTCTGTCGCCTACGCGAAGCCGCCACCTGAATCTGTTTTTGGGGCTTGTGCTGCTTCTGGTTTCGCTGCTTCTACTTCTGGCGTTGGCGACCTGGCGCGCCTCCGACCCATCACTGAACACGGCCACCGATCCGGCTCCCCCGTATGTAGTGCGCAATTGGGTCGGCCTGCTTGGCTCCTATCTCAGCGATCTTATGCTGCAGGCGCTTGGCCTGACCGCCTTCCTGCTGCCGCTGTGGCTTGGCGGCATCGGCTGGACCTGGATGCGTTCGCGCCCCAGCGGTTCGGCGCTGCTGCGCTGCACCGGCACTTTGCTGGCGCTCGTCTTTGTGCCCGCCGTCTTTGGGCTCATGCCCTGGCACTGGCGGTGGATGCACATCCTCCCAACCGAGGGCGTCGCTGGGCGGCTCATTGCCGGGCTTCTGGTTACCTATCTCAATATTCAGGGTGCATGGCTTGTGGCCGCGGTGTTCGCTGCCGCGGGGCTCTACTTCGCTTCCGCCATCAGTTTCTGGGTCATCAAAGAGGCCGCGGAGACACGCTGGCTTCAGCTTCGCAGCTTGCTTGACCGCTGGAAGAATTGGCGCGAGGAGCGCGCGGAACAGAGGGCCGAACGTAGCTTCCAGCCCGAGTTCAAGAGCGACGAAGGAAACGTTGCAGCCCCGGCGCTGCATTTTGTCCGGGCAGCTGGTCCTGAGCCTGAAGAAGAAAGCGTTGACAGCCGGCCCGGATTCCTGGCCAGGCTTTTCGGCCGTGGCAAGCGGGCGGCCGAGGCTGATCCTCTGGACGAAATTCCGGCCTTCCGGCGCGCAGGCTTCGAGCAGGCGGATCCTGAACAGGCTCGCGAAGAGATTCCAATCGTGCCTCAGGTACGCAAGACAAGCATTTGGGAACGTGTCGCGGAAGAGCCCGCGCAACCGATTGCGACTTCGCCATTGCAGTCCGCCGTCCCACAAAAAGTTGTTCCCGCGCAGCATTCAACCGCGCAGATTTCTGAGGCCCGCACCGCGGAGATGGGGCTTGCGGCTAAGCGGCCCGCGCCCCTACGCTTCGAACCCGAACCGGTTCCTGCCACCGGGCCCGCCGGCGAGATCGCCATTCACTCCCGCGCCGATGCGGACCTGCGCACGGCCACCGTTGCCCCCAAGAATCTGAGCGGCTTCAAGCTGCCGCCCAGCACGCTTCTCAATGCCGGCGAGGGTCCTCAGACGATCCGTGAGGATGAGTTGCGTGACGAGGCTAAGGTCCTGGTTGAAAAGTGCGCCGAATTCGGCGTGCGCGGCCAAGTTGTTCAAATCAATCCTGGGCCCATGGTCACCACTTACGAGGTCAAACTTGAAGTGGGCGTGAAGTACTCGCGCGTTACCAGCCTCGCAGACGATCTGTGCCTGGCCATGCGTGCCGAAAGCATCCTCATTGAGCGTATGGCGGGCAAGAGCACGGTTGGCATTCAGGTGCCCAATCACGAGCGCGAGACCATCCACCTGCGCGATGTAATCGAGAGCGAGACCTTTGCCAAGTCAAAGGCGCGGTTGACAATTGCCATGGGCAAGGACATCAACGGCCGCATCGTCACCGCCGATCTTTCCTCCATGCCGCATGTGCTCATCGCCGGCTCCACCGGCTCGGGCAAGTCGGTGGCCATCAACGCTATGATCATGAGCCTGCTCTTCCGCACCACGCCGGCTCAGGTGCGCCTCATCCTGGTCGATCCCAAGCGCGTGGAACTGGGCATGTATGAGGGCATTCCGCATCTGTTTACGCCCATCATCACCGAGCCCAAGCTGGCCGCGAACGCGCTGCGCAACGCGGTGCGGGAAATGGAGCGTCGCCTCAAGCTGCTGGCCTCGCGCAGCGTTCGTAATATCGACCAATATAACAAGCTCTTTGAAGGTGTCATGCCTTCCCTCTTCGACAATGATCAGGACGAAGAACCGCTGCCTTATATCGTCATCATCATTGACGAATTGGCGGACCTGATGATGCTCGACCGCGCAAATGTGGAAGAGTCGATCACCCGTCTTGCGCAGATGGCGCGAGCCGTCGGCATTCACCTCATTCTGGCCACGCAGCGGCCCAGCGTCGATGTCATCACTGGACTCATCAAGGCCAACGTGCCCACGCGCATCAGCTTCCGCCTGGCCACAAAGGTTGATTCCAGGACTATCCTCGACACCAACGGTGCGGAAGCGCTCCTTGGGCGCGGTGACATGCTCTTCCTGCCACCGGGAACCAGCCGTCTGATGCGCCTGCACGCGCCCTATGTGAGCGAAAAGGAGACGGCTGCCGTGGTCGCCTTCTGGAAGGAGCAAGGCCAGGCTGAGTACGTCGAAGGATTCCTGGAGGCGCCCAAGGACGAGCGCGCCAGCGTCGATGGTTCCAATCCCGATCCCGACGAGAACGACCCCATGTTCGACGATGCAGTGCGGCTGGTCTTCGAATTCGGCAAGGCCTCCACGTCCCTGTTGCAGCGGCGGCTTCGCATCGGCTACGGCAGGGCTGCGCATCTAATCGACCTGATGGAGCGCGACGGCCTGGTAGGCGGGGCTGACGGCTCGCGTCCCCGTGAACTGCTCAAGGCTCCCGGCTGGCTCCATGAAGTCATGGCCGGCAACGAATAGAAGCCGGAGTTACTATTTCCAATGACGGGCTTGCGCGGATGCCCCAGGTCATGCGTTTAAGACCTTGAATTCCACTTCGATCCCCGGGCGCCTTCTCCCAATAGCCCTGATCTTGTTGCGGACTCACGGGAGGTAGCTTACCTATATTCCAACTCCTCCAGGCTGTGCTAAACTTTGTCGAGTAAACGCTTTCTCGACGAGGTTGCTGCCGTTTGCGCTAACCGTCGGATTTGACGGGACTGCTTTCGCGTAAGACGATCTGTTTCCACCACGGCACTGGTTTGCAGCTTGACAGGTGATGGAGTAAAGCCATTTACTTAGTGCGAACGTCCGAGGGCAATGCGGACGCCTTCAGCCACTTAGGTGACTCGAATGTTCGGATCGATTTCCGCTGCTACCGCTGGCTCCCTCGGCTCCTTGCCGGCCCTCCTCACCTTCAGCACCGAACCCCTCGCTCATTTGCGGACTCTCGATGTGGCCGTCATCGCCATCTACTTCGTAATGGTGCTCTGGATCGGCTTCTACCTCAAGGGCCGCTCAAATACCAGCGAAGAGTTCTTCATGGCCGGCCGCGAAATGACCGCATGGATTGCGGGCCTGAGCTTCGTCTCGGCCAACCTTGGCTCGCTCGAACTGATGGGCTGGGCCGGTTCGGCCTATCAATACGGCATCCTCGCCACCCATTGGTACTGGGTCGGCGCAATTCCCGCCATGCTCTTTCTCGGACTGGTGATGATGCCCTTCTACTACGTCTGCAAGACCCACTCGGTCCCCGGCTATCTCGACCTCCGCTTTGGCGGTGGGGCACGCAGCGTGGCAGCCTTTTCTTTCGCCACCGAAATGATCTTGATGAGCGGCGTCAATATGTTCGCCATGGCAGTGGTCATGAAGGTCGTTTTGGGCTGGGACATCAGCTTCAGCATCTTCGTTTCCTCAGTTGCCGTTGCCATCTACGTCGGACTTGGCGGTCTGCGCTCGGCCATCTTCAACGAGGTTCTGCAATTCGTCCTCATCTGGGGCGGCGCGCTGCTGGTTCCCATCCTCGGCCTGATTCAGACTGGCGGAGTCGCCGGCCTGAAAAAGCAGATCATGGTCAACATGCAATCGATGACCGGCGTGCATGGAGACAGCTACTTCCACCTGTGGCGCGACACGGGCAGTTTCGCTGCCAACCCGATGGGAGTGCATTGGACAGGTATCGTCTTTGGCCTCGGCTTTGTCATCAGCTTCGGTTACTGGACGACGGACTTTCTCGTCGTCCAGCGCGTGCTCGCCGCCCACAACCTGCGCGCCGCGCGCATGGCGCCGATCATCGCCTCGTTCTTCAAGATGGCTGTTCCCTTCATTGTCATCCTCCCTGGCCTGCTCGGCCTCGTGCTGCTGCAGAATCCCGATGGCAGTCGTCGTCAGCTTGTCGGCGAAGACGTGGTGGCCGCCTGTAATGTGACCTCTTCCGGACAGGTCGACGACGCGGCCACCTGCTCTGCAGCCATGGCCAAGACCACGCTGCCGGCCGACTACCAGCGGAGAGTCCTCAGTGGAGCGCCCGGCGCGGAACTTCACAGCTACAACCAGGCCCTTCCGCTGATGATGGTCCGCTATCTCGGCCCTGGCCTTCTCGGTCTCGGTATCACCGCTCTCATCGCCGGATTCATGAGCGGCATGGCCGGCAACGTGAGCGCTTTCTCGACCGTGTGGACCTACGACATCTACAAGCCGCTCATCAACAAGAAAGGCTCCGACAGCCACTATGTGCTGGTCGGGCGTCTGTCCATTCTGATTGGCGTCGCAGTGTCCATCGGCGCGGCCTACCTGGTGATGCATGCCCACGGCATCATGGATTACGTGCAGGCGCTCTTCAGCATTTTTGTTGCTCCGCTGCTGGCCACGATTCTTTTCGGCATGTTCTGGAAGCGCGCCACCAAGCTGGCAGGCTTTCTGGGCCTACTGCTCGGCATCGTCTTTTCTGCAAGCTTGTTCATGTGGGTGAAGCTGGTCCCCTCCGCTTTGGCAGACGTCGCGCTTTCGCCCGACGCCAAGCCAATGGCTGAGAATGTTTTTCGAGCCCTTTGGGCATTCGTCTTTGCGGCCATCGTCGTGGTCCTGGTCAGCCTGCTAACCAAACCGCGGCCAGTGGCTGAACTCGATGGCCTGGTTTACGGCGCGACTGTTTTGCCGAAGGAAGAACCGGTTCCGTTTTACCGCAACGAATACGCTTGGGCTCTCCTGGTCGGCGTCATCTTTGCGGCGTTGAACATTATCTTCTGGTAGCAAGAGGGAAGGGGTTACGCCTATGCATGGTTCCGGAATTCCCATCTGGTTCTTTATTGGAGTGCTCCTGCTGATCTATGGCGGGATGATCTTCGGCTACGGAATCTACGAATGGCAGACCGCAAACTATCCTCCCGCCGTGGAGTTGACCAGCCTACACACGCCCGTATGGTGGGGCGGTGTGCTGGCGCTTCTAGGATTGTTTTATGTTGTAAAGTTTCGACCCGGACACGTGGGCAAGTAGAAAATTCCGCGCCGTTCATGACAAAGTAATGCCGCGTAAGCGATAAATTGAAAGGGAGCTAAGAAAATGGCAGCACAAAGAGCAATGACATTTGGCATCGTTGTAGGCAATCGCGGATTTTTTCCGGATCACCTGGCAAAAACCGGCCGCGATGAGATCATCAAGGTTCTTGAAGCCGCGGGCGCTCGACCCATCGTGCTCGGCCCTGAGGACTCAAAACACGGCGCAGTAGAAACTTACGCGGAGTCGCAAAAGTGTGCCGAGCTTTTCAAGAAACACGCCGAAGATATTGACGGAATCATCATCACACTTCCCAACTTTGGCGAAGAGCGCGGCATCGTCGATGCTATTCGCCTTTCCGGGCTTAAAGTGCCCATCCTGGTGCAAGCGACGCCCGACCGCTCGGACGCCATGACCATCAAGACCCGCCGCGACAGTTTCTGCGGCAAAATGAGCTGTTGCAACAACCTGATGCAATACGGTCTCAATTATTCGCTCACCACATTGCACACGGAGGCGCTCGATTCAGCCGAGTTCAAGGCCGACCTCGAGTGGTTCTCGGCGGTCTGCCGCATCGTAAAAGGCCTCAAGAATCTCCGCATCGGCTCCATCGGCGCGCGTCCCACGGCCTTCAATACCGTTCGCTACTCCGAGCGCATCCTGGAGACCAATGGCATCACTATCGAGACCATCGACCTAAGCGAGATATTCGGCCGCATCAACCGCATGAAGGACACCGACGACGCCGCGCAGGCCAAGCTTGCCGCCATCAAGTCGTATGTTACAACTGCTGGAATTGCCGACGCCGCTCTCATGAAGATGGCCAAGCTCGGCGCAGTCATCGACGGCTGGATGAAACAGGCCAACGTCACCATTAGCGCCGTGCAGTGCTGGACCTCGATGGAAGAGTTCTTCGGCATCGTGCCCTGCACGATCATGAGCATGATGAGCAACAACCTCATTCCTTCGGCGTGCGAAGTCGACGTTCCGGGTACGCTCAGCATGTATATGCTGGCACTGGCCTCGGGCACGCCGTCCGCGTTGCTCGACTGGAACAACAATTACGGCAATCACCCCGACAAGTGCGTCTGCTTCCACTGCTCCAACCTGCCTAAGCACTTCTTCAAAGATGTCCGCATGGACTATCAGGAGATCATCGCCGGCACGGTGGGCAAGGAGAACACATTTGGCACCTGCGTCGGCCGCGTCAAGGCCGGCACAATGAGCTATGCGCGCTACTCCACAGACGACCGGCACGGCATTGTGCGTGGCTACACCGGCGCGGGCAAATTCACTGACGATCCGCTGGAAACATTCGGTGGTGCAGGCGTTGCGGAGATTCCGCAGCTGCAGAAGCTGCTGAAGTATATTTGCCGCGAGGGCTTCGAGCATCACGTGGCAGCAAACTTCAGCGACGTCTCGAAGTCGATTCACGAAGCCGCCCGCTACATGGGTTGGAAGAGCCACTACCATCCCGTCCTCGAAGACTGAGCGGCTCAACTTTTAGCGAGAATACCGCTAATGCGTTAACAGAAAAGGCCCCGATATGGGGCCTTTTCGCTACCTTCGCTAACTAAATTCCACCGGTTCCAGCGTCAACCGCGCTGTAAGCACCACCAGAGCCACCCACAGCACATCCGCGCCCAGCAGGTGGGCTACCTGCAACCACAACGGCGCGAGTAGAAAAACATCGAGCACGCCTAGCACATACTGCACTGCCAGCAGCAGCAAGACCAGCGCGGAGAGTCCCCGATTATCCCAATGTGCTTTGCCTTGTGTGGGTCGCTGCGCCGCGCGCACCAATATCCAAATCAGAAAGATGCTGGAGAGAAATGCAACCGTAGGATGCGTCCAGCGCCAGCGCACCAGCCAACCGCTGCCCGACGAGAAATCCTGCGCCAGCGCTTGCCCCAGCGAACTGGCCGGAAAGAGCGTATCGCCCAGCGCCGCGAGCGAACCGGTCACGCCCACAATCATCACGACGAGCACGGCGACGATCGCGCCGAATGGCGCAACCAGCCGGATGCTCCCGCGCATGAATCCTTTGCCGCGGCTCAGCATGTGGGCGGTGAGCGTGAGCGCAGCCAGCAGCAGCAGAGTGTTCGTCAGATGCAAGGCCAGGTAAGCGGGGCGTAGCGGCGACTGGCTCTGCGCCGTCAGTCCCAACTTCACCAGCAGCGCGCCCAATATCGCTTCCACCATCGTGAAGGCAACTGAAGCTACGGCCCATGCGCGCGCCAAGTGCCCAGGCACAGTGGTCTTGTAAGTCCACACCAACAGAGCCACAACCGAAAAGAAGGAGAGCCCACTCGTGAGCCGATGCGTGAATTCGATCAGCGTTTCAATGCTCGCCGAGTGCTGCATCACGGTGCCGTTGCACAGCGGCCAATGGTTGCCACAGCCGGCGCCCGAGCCCGACGCGCGCACCAGCGTGCCCCACAAAATCACCGCAATAAAATAGGCCAGCACCCCCCACGCAAAGCGCCGCAGCGCGGGTGAGGGAAGATGTTTTGCATCAACAGGAACGGCAGTGACCGGCATCGACAGAGTCTCTCCGTGCAACTTATCAGTGTAGAACAGGGAAGCGGCGGCGCATAAAGAATTGAGGCCTGCCCTCGACATGAACGGGCAAGCCGCAAAATTAAACTAAACTCGCGGCGTCTTACTCTGTTAGCAGCCGCACCACGTGGTTCACGATTATGAGATCTTCTGCCGGCGGAATCACGCGGACAGTTACCGCGGAACTCTCCGCCGAAATCGTAGCTGCTCCACGAACATTATTGCGCGCGGGGTCAATTACGATTCCAAGTGCACCCAGCCCGGAGCAGATCTCCGCGCGCGAGGCAATGTCATTTTCCCCAATACCTCCGGTGAATACAAGCATGTCCAGTCCGCCGAGCTCGGCCAAATAACTGCCGATCCACTTAGCGATTGTCCAAGTAAACTTATCCACCGCGAGGCGCGCCTTGGTGTTGCCATCCTTGATGGCGTCGCGCAGATCGCGCATGTCATTCGAGAGATCGCTCACGCCCAACAATCCAGCCTTCTTGCTGACCGCGGCCTCCAATTTGTCCGCCGCAACCGATGCGTTTGACTCTGTCTCGGCAATCTTGCGCAAAATAAACAGCAGCACGCCGGGATCGATGTCACCCGTTCGGCTGCCGCTGATGATGCCGCCGGTTGGCGTCAAACCCATGGAAGTATCGAGGCACTTACCCCCGCGAATCGCGGAGATGGAAGCGCCATTGCCGAGATGCGCGACGATCAGTTTCTCCGGCACGTTGGGCTGCAGTTGGAGCACGATCGACTCATATGAAATGCCGTGATACCCATAGCGCCGCACGCCCATCGCCGAGTACTCCTCGGGAATCGGCATGTGCGTCACCACCTCCGGCATGGTGCGATGAAAATATGTGTCGAGAATCGCGAAGTTAGGCACACCGGGAAAAAGCTGCAGTGCTTCGCGCATGATGTAGACCGCGATTGGTGTATGCAGCGGCGCGAAGTCCGTGTAGCGCTCAATCTCGTCGATCAATGCCGGCGTAATGCGCTGGTTTTCCTGCACCGTCGGCCCGCCACACACAACGCGATGGCCGATGGCCGCAGGGGCAGGGAAGTCGCCGGAATTGAGCGCATCGGCAACCAGCTTGAAAGCAACAGACCGATTAGGTAGCGCCGGCGTTTGATCCACCAGCTTGTTGCCTTCGGCATCCTTGATCCAGAACTTGCCCAAATCGGTGCCGATGCCGTCCACCGCCCCCTCGTGCAGTTTGCGCCGTTCGCCGTTTCCGGCTTCGTACACCGAGAATTTAATGGAAGAAGAACCACTATTCAGAACTAATACAGGTAAAGACGGCATCGATACGTACCTTTCAATGTTAGAGCCGAATTAATCAGCAAGTTAGTAAGTTAGTGAGGTATTCAGTTAGTAAGTCATCGCTTGTCGCGTCCCAGGTCTCAGAGACGAGACCTGGGGCACCCAACATTTCTTTCGCAGTTAGCACCCCGCCCGATCCTTGGGCCAGCGCCAGTTCTTTATCTCGGGCAGGTCATCGCCGTTTTCGGCAACATACAGCCTATGCCGTTGAATCTGCTCCGAATACCACTGTTCCGCCTGCACAGACATCGCTTTAAGTCGAGGCACGCGGTGAATCGCATCCAGGGCCAACTGAAATCTGTCGATGTTGTTCAGCACGCACATGTCGAAGGGGGTTGTCGTGGTCCCTTCCTCCTTGTATCCGCGTACATGAATGTTGTCGTGGTTATGCCGCCGGTAAGTGAGCCGGTGTATCCCCCACGGATATCCATGGAACGCAAACACAACCGGCGTGGCCGGCGGAAATATCTGATCGTATTCCTCGTCCGGCAGTCCGTGTGGATGCTCAGTTGTCGGCTGCAGTGTCATCAGGTCCACGACGTTCACCACGCGAATGCGCAGATCGGGCACCTTCTCGCGGAGCAAGCAAACCGCGGCCAATGCCTCCAGCGTAGGCACGTCGCCGCAGCACGCCATCACAACTTCAGGTTCGCCGTCGCCGTTCGAGGCCCACGGCCACACACCAAGACCGGTGGTGCAGTGGGCCACGGCTTCGTCCGTCGTGAGCCATTGCGGCGCGGGCTGCTTGCCGGCGACGATCAAATTAATGTAGTTCCGGCTGCGCAAACAGTGGTCCGCGACCGAGAGCAGCGTGTTCGCATCCGGCGGCAGATAGATGCGAACCACGTCGGCCTTCTTGTTGACCAGGTGATCGATAAAACCCGGATCCTGGTGCGAGAAGCCGTTGTGATCCTGCCGCCACACCAGCGAACTCAGCAGATAGTTGAGCGACGCGATCGATTTGCGCCAGGGAATTTCGCGCGTGGTCTTCAGCCACTTTGCGTGCTGATTGGCCATCGAGTCGATGATGTGGATGAACGCCTCATAGCAGGAGAAGAACCCGTGCCGCCCTGTCAGCAGGTAGCCCTCGAGCCACCCCTGGCACATGTGCTCGCTCAGCACTTCCATCACGTGCCCGGTCTCCGACAGATTCTCGTCCACCGGAAGCGTCTCCGCCATCCAGGCTTTTCCGGTCCCCGTAATCACATCCTGAAGCCGGTTGGACGCAGTCTCATCGGGTCCAAACACGCGAAAGTTCTTCTCTGTCTTGTTTGCTTGCATTACCGCATGCAGAAGCTGCCCAAGCACCCGCGTCGATTCGACGTCTTTCTGGCCACGTCCCGCATCCAGCTTCACAGTAAAGTCGCGGAAGTTAGGCACCTTCAGCGGTTTCAGAAGCAATCCACCATTCGCATGCGGATTCATCCCCATGCGCAGCCGTCCCTTGGGCGCAATCTCTGCCAGATCCGCGCGGAAATGCCCCTTTTCATCGAACAGCTCTTCTGGCTTGTAGCTGCGCATCCACTCATCGAGCATGTGCAAATGCTCCGGCTTCTCGAAGATCTCCGACAACGGAACCTGGTGTGCGCGCCAGGTATTTTCCACCGGCTTGCCGTCCACAAACTTCGGCCCCGTCCATCCTTTTGGCGTTCGCATGATCAGCATCGGCCACGCCGGCCGTTGCGTCTCTCCGCCTTCGCGCGCCGCCTTCTGGATCGCCGCAATCCGGTCCAGCATGGTATCGAAAATCGCCGCCGCCTGCTGATGCATCACCGCTGGATCACTGCCTTCCAGCGTGAAAGGTTCGTACCCATAACCGCGCATCAAATCCTCCAACTCGGCATGAGGAATGCGCGCCAGAATCGTCGGGTTTGCGATCTTGTATCCGTTCAAGTGCAAAATGGGCAGCACCGCGCCATCGGTCGCCGGATTCAGAAACTTATTCGAGTGCCAGCTTGTGGCCAGCGGCCCCGTCTCGGCTTCGCCATCACCCACCACGCAGGCCACAATCAGGTTGGGATTGTCGAAGGCCGCGCCGTACGCGTGCACCAGCGAGTAGCCAAGCTCGCCGCCTTCGTGGATCGATCCGGGCGTCTCCGGCGCGACGTGGCTCGGAATTCCATATGGCCAACTGAACTGCCGGAACAGACGCTTGATGCCGTCCTTGTTCTGCTCGATATGCGGATAGATTTCTGAGTATGAGCCTTCAAGATACGTGTTCGCCACCAGGCCCGGCCCGCCATGTCCCGGCCCGATAATGTACATCATGTTCAGTCCGCGCTCGCGGATCAGCCGGTTCCAGTGCACATAGAGGAAGTTGAGCCCCGGCGTGGTGCCCCAGTGGCCCAGCAGCCGCGGCTTAACGTCGTCCAGCGTCAGTGGGTGCTCCAGCAGCGGGTTGTCTTTCAGATAGATCTGACCCACAGAGAGGTAGTTGGCGGCCCGCCAGTAGGCGTTCATCTTGTCAAGGGTCTCTGGGTTCAGGGGCCCCTGCGTTGCCGGCTCGCTCGCTAATGCGCTCTTTGTGCCTTTGACCATGGTGTACCTCTCGGGGGAGTTCGCGTGCTGAAGTCTGTTTCTGAGCGTTGCCTGCGAAATCGACGACGGCAGGCCTTGACAAAAGCCTAGCAGCCGCCGCGCCCTGCTCGGGTGACTGATATCACAACCGGAAGAAACGAAGACCCGTTGTGTGGGGTTCGCCCCCCCATTCCATTTTCGATGACAATTGTGAAACAGCGATGTATCGGACCGCTCTTGACATCGGACACGGTTCCGCGGTTCAATCGGTTGCACCGCAAGCAGCGGTTTCATGCGGTGGGCGTCGCGGCGAAAGGCAGGGGTGACGATGAACGGCCTGGCTTGGATTGCCCAGATTATCTTGGCAGCCTGTTTTCTTGTTACCGGGGCCGGCAAGCTTTTTGCCTACAAGCGTTTGTTAGGCGTAGTGGAATCCCGTTTCAAGGGCCGTCCGGGGGACATCTCGTCGAGGCAGGCCGCATTCATTGGCGTTGTGGAGATTGCCGGAGCGCTGGCTGTGGTAGTGCCCCTCGAATTCTTGCCTGCGGAACTCGCTGCTGGACATCTACTGGTGCGAATTGGCGCCGCCGGACTGGCTCTCCTTATGGTGCTTGCTGGCATTTATCACCTGCGTCGGAAGGAAGAAGCAGCTCCCGCGGTGACCTTGTTTCTGCTCGCCATCTTCGTGCTTTTTGAGCGCTGGCCACGGTGAACGGTCCAGGGGACTCGGCGAGCGCCTTTTCCCCGGCGCGATCGCCAAACGACCTCTTACGCCCAAAACGTGTTCCTCGGAATGCGCAGAATCGAATCTCACGTCCTTATAACATCCACATGACCTTCATGGTTTCTTTATCGCAAGGGCTCCATCAACTGCCACGGCCCGCATTCACGCTCTTCACCTCCGCAAGCCGAGCGGGGATGAGCGACGCCTGGGGTATGAATGAACAGTCTCGACCGGGTCATGGAGTTACTGTTGGCGGTCGTGTTCCTATGCGTTGGACTCGGCAAAATCTTTAGTTACAACAGCAAGGGGGAAGAACCTGGAAGCAGGAAAACTAGTGGCCTAGCGGGATTGTCCTACACGTGGGCGGCCCTGATCGGCCTGTCTGAAACGGTTGCGGCCCTGGCCCTGATCGCACCTGTCGGCTCGTCGCTTTCGGCCAAGATCGTGACCACGGCTGCGATCGCGCTCGCTCTGCTTATGGTGGCCGCAAGCATCTATCGCGTGCGTTGTCAGCAGTCTGCGGCACCCACGATTGTGCTTTTTCTAATGGCGCTGTTCGTCATCGCAATGCGGTGTCTCTAACCGGAATTTGACCGGAGAGGATAGAACCGGCCCTGTGCCGTCTTCGTGAAATACGCAAACACACCGACCTTTATGTACTGTTGATATTGACTTCACATAAACTTTATGTTTCGCTGATTCTAAGGGCACCTTAGATCGACGAAGCCCGCATTCACGCCGCGCGCAACTCATTCCGCGGGCGAAAAACGAAGGCAGGGTAACGATGACTAATCTAGACCGCTTTATGGAATTCTTAGCAGCGGGCGTCTTCCTATGTTTCGGGATTGGAAAGATGCTGAGTTACCGGCGCAGGCCAAAGCCGCTGGGAGCAAGGCACCGGGATCTCCCACTTGGGCTCCCTTATGGGATCATCCTGGTAATCGGCCTGTTTGAAGCCCTGTTGGCGCTCGCCATTGTCGCGCCCACCGGCCCCAGCCTGCCCGTCGCTCTGCCGTTGGTGGCAGCTTCGGCGCTTGCCCTTTTGACGGCGGCCGCCGTCATTTACCATGTGCGCCGCAGGGAAACGGCGGTACCGAGCATGGCCCTCTTTCTGTTGGCACTGTTCGTGATTGTTGGCCACACTCTGTAGACAAAGCTCGCTCGGCGAGACACACAGGAGTAGCACTGTACCTGTGTCTCGATCTTGTGGGGTCGTCATGTCTTTGCTGTTTTGGCCAAGGCCGGTCTAGTCAATTTTGCATTGATCTGCGAATCGAAGTTCACCTTAGAAATGTCGCTTCAGCTTCAATATCTGCGACTCAAACCCATACCACAGCGCCGCCGCCACTGCCGTTGAAGCAGCCAGGCGGAATATGACAACAGCCACATTGCCCACCATGCCGTAGGGATCCATGCGCAGGTCGAACCAGCCGAAATAGATAAACACCGAAATGTGGATCATATAAAGTCCGTAGCTAATGCGGCCATAGAAAGCCAGCGGCCCGCTGCGCAGCGCCGCGTTGATTGGGTTACTCGCGCCTGTTGAGGCGATCAGCGCCAGTACTCCGCCGACAAATCCAACCGCCAGCGCAGAATCCAGAAATGCCGTTCCGCCTGCGATAGTGGCCGCAGCCCAAATTCCGGCAACAAGCGAAACCAGGCCGATCCAGAGCCAGGTGCGCCGGCCGATGGGCAGCGTATGCATCCCCAGCGCCACCAAGCTCCCAAGAGCAATGCCATCCAGGTGAATCAGGGTATGAGTGGGCGTGAGCCACGCGTAATGACTCTGCCGCAGCCATGGCGAAACGACCAACGCACACAGCAGCAGGGCAGCCAGCATCCAAGGCCTGCGCAGATACTTGACCAGCGGAGCCCAGAAAAAGTAATACTGCTCCTCGATGCAGAGCGCCCACGTTGGACCGATGGCCGGCGGCAGCGCTAGATGAAACAGATTCTGCACCAGGAAGATATACGCCAGCCACGGCGCAGTCTTGATCGCGTCCATTATGCTGGGGCCAATAAACCACGGCGCATTCAGATAAACAAACACCAGCAGCAGAATGTAAACCGGCCAGATTCGCAGCGCCCTGCGCGCATGAAAGTTATGGAAGTAGCGCGGCTTGTCGCGCGTCGAAAGCAGAATGGAAGTGATCAGGAATCCGGAGAGCGCGAAGAACAGAATCACCCCCGCCCATCCCCACAGCGTGGCATAGTAGATCCAAGTGCCCTTCAGCCGCGGATTGCAGTGGTAGAGCACCACCCACAAAATGGCGAGACCCCGCACGCCGTCGAGCTCCGGCAGGTAAGTAGGAAGCCAATTGGGTCGTTGTATCGGCAAGACAGCAGGTTAGCAGATCAGCGTTTCCACCGAAAAACGGCTCCTATGATCTCTAACCCGCGACCTCCGGTCCCTGTATTTACCCCGCCGCCAGTTGCCGCGCCCGCTCCGTTGCCCGCATCACAGCCTTGATCAGCGTCACCCTCAGTCCGCCTTCTTCGAGCTCAAGAATGCCGTCGATCGTGCAGCCTGCGGGCGTGGTTACCGCATCCTTCAGCAGAGCAGGATGGTACCCGGTTTCGAGCACCATCTTCGCCGCCCCATAAGCTGTTTGCGCCGCCAATTGCGTCGCCGTATCGCGGGGCAGCCCCACCTTTACGCCCGCCTCGGCAAGCGCCTCGATGATGATATAGATATATGCCGGGCCCGAACCCGAAAGCCCGGTTACGGCGTCCATGTGCTTCTCGTCCACGACCACCGTGCGCCCAACGGTCTCAAAGATGCGCTGCGCCAGTTCCATCTTTTCGTTGGAAACAAATCGCCCGCGGCAAAGAGCGGCCACGCCCGCGCCCAGAGCCGACGGCGTATTAGGCATGGCGCGCACCACGGCGATGTCCATCCCAGCCGCTTCTTCAATGGCGCTGGTTTTCACCGACGCGGCGAACGAAACCACCGTCTTGGCAGGCGTAAGCGCGGGCTTGATCTCCGCGATCAGGTTGGCCACCTGGAACGGCTTCACGCCGATCAGAATCAGGTCGGCCTCGCTGGCCGCCTTCAGGTTGTCCGTGCTCACATCCACGCCCCACTGGGTGCTTAACGCGAGTGCGCGCTCCGCGTGCTGCACGGTGCCGTGGATCAGCTCCGGAGTGAACAGGTTCTCCTTCAAGAATGCCTGCAGTAGAATGCCGCCCATCTTGCCCGCGCCCAGAACCGCAACGCGAACCTTCGGCAACTGCGCCGGTACCTCTGTGGCCTCAACGGCGATCTCTGCCATCTCTCTGTTCTCCTTATCGAAATACGAGTGCTGTAGCGGATAACTCTCACGGCCGAAACCGCGTGGGAGCCCGGAACTAAAGAATACCCGCCTGCACTTCGGCCGCGCAGTTTCGTGCCTTCATTGAGATTCACGAGCTCGACGCGGCCGGTATGAAGGCCAGAATGCTGTTATGCAGCAATCCGTTGACTTACATGCTCAGAGCCGCCTCGTTCGCGAGAAACTTCTTGAGAGTTTCTCCCATGTTCGAATTGCGTTCCTCAGGCTTCCAAGTCAAGTTCCAAAGCAGATAGCCTCCCGGCATCGTCAGGAACTTATCACCGCTGGATATGGCGGCTGCCGCAGTCATCGTCCAGCCGTTGTATTCCAGTACAAAAGGCGGAGCATCTTCATTGCCAGGCTGTGGGCTGCGCAAATCCGAGACATGCTGGCCCATGTGGATGACGGCCCGCGTCGTCTGCGTTTGGTCCAGGCGACTCTGGTTAACGATGCAATTGAAGAGAATGCCGTCCGGCGAATCCTTGGTGCCAGGCGCCTCATCCTTTGGCGATGCTTCGTTTGTGGTGGCATAGATTATGCTCACGCCGGTGTGTTCGCCCTTTTTTCCAAAAACCGCAACATCCTTCTCAACCTGGGCACCCGCCGGGACTCCTGCCAGCGCGGCAATGGATTTCTCAGCTGCAGCGAGTGGGTCAAAGTATCCCTCGTTGTCCGCAGGAGGCGCAGGGGCATCCTTGGTTAATGCGTCGGACTTCGAATAATCGAGTTCTTTCTGCGAAACGTCGGCAACCGATTGCAGGACCAATCGCGCGGGATAGGCATTCATATTCCCAAAGCCGCCGAACCCAATGATCTTGCCAGCCTTGTCGCGCTGTAGCGCTGCATTTTCCACACCATCCAAACGGCCCACCAGTGTTGCGGTCACCGCGTAACGCGAGCACCCCAGGCACATGCCCCCGCCCTTGTGCGGCTGAGAAAGCAGGTTATCGAACTGCTTGAAGTCTTTGCTCTTGTCCAGTTCCACCGGCGTCCGTGTTGGCGCAGTATAAGTTCCCGCAAAGTTGTGCGCGGGCTGAACCTGCAACATCACCGCCGGGCCTGCCTTGCCCTTCGTCCCCGGCGGATACGAAAGCCAAATGCCATCCACCGGGAACCCGCATGGACTGCTGTCTTTCACTATGAACTGGTCGAATCCGGCCTCGGCAGTGCCCTTGATGCGGACAATCTTGCCATCGAACGCCTTCGGATTCTTGACAATTGCGCAGACGGTGGTATCCACGGCCTGGGCATGCAGTCCGAAGGCGCACGCGCAAGCCAAAAGTGCCAAAACCAAAATACGCTTCATCGCAACTTCTCCACTCGATGCGGGCGCCGCACCGACAAATAAGATATGGGGTCGCTGGGACCACCGGTGACAGGAACTGCTAAGAATATCACGGGCGGTCCAAGCCCTTCAGTGCGGATTATGTCACTTCGTTGAAGGCTCCTGACCCGCGATCCAGGCTTCGATGCGGGACTCCAGAACATCCAGTGGGATGGCGCCTGAGTCCAAAACCTCATCGTGGAAGGCGCGGATGTCAAAGTTGCTGCCCAGAGCTTTTTGGGCGCGGTCGCGTAGTTCCAGAATCTTAAGCTGGCCGATCTTGTAGGCCAGCGCCTGGCCGGGCCACGCAATGTAACGGTCCACCTCCGATTGAACCGTGGTGTCGTCAATCGCCGAGTGGTCGTGGAAGTATTGGACCATCTGATCGCGGGTCCAGTGGTGGGAGTGGACGCCGGTGTCTACTACTAAGCGGATGGCGCGCCAGATGTCGGCTTCTAAGCGGCCGTAATCGGAGTAGGGGTCCTGATAAAGGCCGACGTCTTTGCCGAGATGCTCCGTATACAACGCCCAGCCCTCGACAAAGGCCGTGTAATCCCCATATTTGCGGAAGGTAGGGACGCCGGTAAGCTCCTGGGCAATGGAGATCTGGAGGTGATGGCCGGGAATGCCTTCGTGGTAGGCGATGGCCTCCACGGAGTAGAGGTTTCGATCAGCGGCGTTATAGGTGTTGATGAGCAGACGGCCGGGACGGCTACCGTCCGCCGTGCCGGGCTGGTAGTAGGCGGGCGGCGAGGTTTGCTCCATGTATGCCGGCATCTGGACAACTTCAAACGGCGCTTTGGGCAAGCGGCCGAAGAGAGTTGGCAGCTTGGCCTGCATGGGCGCGAGATAACCGCGATAGGCGGCCAGCAGCGCGTCGGGCGAGTCGCCTTTGAGCTTGGGATTGGTCTTGAGGCTGGCGCGAAAATCGGCCAAATCCTTGAAGCCAAGTTTCCGGGCGATCTCGAGCATCGCGGCCTCGTCCTTCTTGACTTCATCGAGTCCAATCTGATGAATCCGGTCGGCGGTCAGGGTGGTTGTTGTGGAGCGGCGGATAAGGAACTGATAGTACTTTGCGCCGTCGGGGAGGGCGGCGATGCCGGGGTCTGTGCGGCCGGCGGGGACGTAGCTGACCTTCATGAAGCGCGCAAAGCGCTGGTAGGCGGGCAGAACCTCTTTTTGGATGGCGTCCAGCACCTCGGTCCGGATGCGGGTCTGGTCTGCGGCAGAGATGGAAGCAGGAAACTTCTTCAAAGGGAGCGCAAATGGCGAGTCTTCGGGCTTTTGCTGGGCGAGCAACTCTACCTGCGCGAGCGTTTTTTCAAGCAGAATCTTCGGCGGCACGCGGCCATCTTCGATGCCCAGGGACATGTTGGTCGTGACCTGTTCAAAGGCAGTTGGGATGGCATGGAGGCGCGCGATCCAGTCGTCGTAGTCCTTGACCTCGGTAAAACTCAGTTGCGTGGCGAGATCCGGCAGATCGTCATAGATGCCGTCCATCTGGTTCACCGGCATCTCCCACTCTTTGAAGTCCGCGGCCTCCTGATCCTGGGCGAGTTCGTTCAGCAACATCTCGCGGCTGGTGTTCTCCTGCTCAGTAAACCCAGTGGGATCAATGGCGGCGAGGCGCATGAGAAAGTTCTGCTCGCGCGCCAGCATGTCGTTGACGGCCTTTAGAGAATAGTCGGAGAGCTGGCCGTTGTAGCGCTTGTCGCCGAGGAAGGAAGCATACTCCGGGTCGTGCTTGAGCAGGTCTTCCCAGTAGTCGTGAAAGACGGCATCGAGGGCCTTGCGCCGGTCTTCGAGCGTGGCCGCCTGGGCATTGGCGGCGGTGAGCTTTTGTGCCCGGATCGACGGCGCGACGACTAGCAGGAGAAAGGCAGCAGAGACAAGCGCAGAGCGGAGAATTTTTTCCAAGGGGGTGTGTCCTTCGAGGGAAATCGGGCCTGCGATGAGTTTAAAGCAGTGGACGGTGGACAGTGGAGAGTGGACAGAAGATAGAAAAGCCCCTCGGTTGAGATTCTGCGTTTCCCACCCACGCGACAAAAACAAGGACGTCGTGCCCAGAGGGCTCCCAGATGGGGCACCCGGCAGTTGTCGGTGTTCAGTTGTCAGCGATCAGTGGTCTGTGGTCACGGAAGAGTGGGCGGAGATGCGTTTGTCAGCCTGAAAGTAGAGAATTTTGACGAATTATGGCGGGCTGGGGGTGGAGATTTGGTGGCTCAACGGAAATTGGCGGAAAAATGTGGGGATATATGTCGTCGTTTTTCTTGAAATGGACGGATATATGCCGACGATTTGCGACGAATGACGGTGTATTTCAATGTTGCGCGCAGTTTGCAGAGAATTAGGGCCATTTGGGTCATGCTTAGAGAGTGGGGTGAAAGAGCGGCCACGTGGGAATACTAAGACGACGAGAAAGGGGCATCGGATGCAGGCAACGGAGAAGGACAAATTGAAGAGGAAGCTGGATGAGGAGATGCGGCCATTCCGGCAGGCGGGTCGGGTGCTGAGCCCGATAAATGGATTGCTGCGGGCGACGCGGACGGTTCTGCGGATACCGGTGGCGGAGATCGCGGCGAATGCGGAAATAAACCGTTCAGTGTTGTTCGACCTGGAAAGGCGGGAGCTGAAGGGTGCGATCACGCTACGGTCGCTGTCGCGGATGGCGGAGGCGATGGGGTGCAAGCTGGTGTACGGGATCGTGCCGCGATACGGGAAGACACTGGAGCAACTGATGGAGGCGCGGGAGTGGAGGAAGGCGTTGGACGGGGAACAGTGATCAGGGGTCAGGGATCAGAGATCAGAGATCAGAGAGCAGGGAACAGGGAACAGGGAACAGGGAACAGGGACTGAGGGACTCGGGACTAAGGGAGTGGGGACGGTTTGCAGAGAATTACGTGGAATTCGGGTAGGCTTGAAATAGACACAAGAAAAATTGACGGAAGTGCAGGGCGGAAGGCAAGTGGCCTTCCTAATCTTGTATTGGCCATCTCCGCGGCGCGTGAACGCAGGGGAGACGAAAGATACCGGCATTTTTAGAAATCATAGGCAACAATTCTGAGATGCATTTTCGGCGGCAGTTCCGAGGTGGGATTGCCGGATGCACTTTTTCTGCGGACGCGGTGTTCGTGGAGCGCTGGCCGGAAATGGAGACGAGATGGCCGCATTAAAGCCGGAGTGGAAGAAGAAAAAGGCAAGCAGCATGACAGGGAGCGCCCCCAGCGGAAAGCCCAGGAGCAGGAAGGGCGGCAAGGGGCGGAAACGCGCCAAGGCAAAGGCGCAACCGAGGGAGGCAGAAGAACAGAAGAGCACGGAGGAAGGATGCACGGATGGCAAGGAGGTGCTGAAAAGGGCGGCGCATCGCGCCGCGATCTTGCAGTCGACTGCGATCACCACCAGGCTGGCCGAGAAGGCAGCGGAAGGAGATGCGGCGTCGGCGAAGATGCTTGTTTTGCTGATGGATGGAAAGTTGCTGGTGTCAACGCGGAAGCCGGGCGAGCTGACCTATGCGCAGCAGTTGGCGTTGGATCCTCCATGGCAGGGAGACCCGGATCCATGGGTGGAGGACGAGGAGGAGAGAGGGGTGGAGCGGGAGTACGGCAGGGAACGGGGAACAGTGGACAGTGAACAGTGGACAGTGAACAGTGGACAGTGGACAGTGAACAGTGAACAGTGAACAGTGAACAGTGAACAGTGAACAGTGAAAGAAGACCCCAGCGGGCGGCTCGGAGGGCATTGGCGTTCGCTGGGGTGCGGGGGGTGTTCGGCGGTTTGGGTGGATGGCGCAAATTCGGAGTTGCTTTCGGATTGGCGGTGATTCGGCTGGAGTGCCGTCAAAGGTCTGGGGAAGCGTTCGAGAAGCCGACTTGTCGGGACTGGTTATTGAGCCGCAACGAAGTTATTCGCCGTTTTTTCCCATATTCGCCATATAATGTTAAACATTGGTGCCCCCATTCCATCGCCAGGCATTCGGGTAGTCCGAACGCCGAAGCGTTGGACTATTGGTGGAGGCGTCGCTTCTACACGAAGCGAATGCGTTGGCGCTGAGAGCACGAATCTTGTTCGTGTGTCTCACACAATGCACACGAAAACGCTGCCTGCATTCGTAATTCTCTCCGCAGGCAGCGATACCTTACATGAGATCATCCACGGCATTACGCAAAGTATCAGAGGTCAACCACCTTCGCGAAGCTTGGAAAAAGCTTGCTAAGAGGAAGAAATCCAAGGGCTGCGACGGTGTAACGATCGAGGCGTTCTCGGCAGACCTCGATTGGAACCTCCGAAGAATCAGCAAGGAGCTCCGGGACGGCGAGTATCACATGTGCCGCCTCCGCCCTAGCGTGTATTTTAAATTTGGTTCGACCAAGCCAAGACCTCTTCAGATTCCGGCGGTCCGAGACCGCGTAGTGATGAAGGCTCTAGCCCTTTTCATTCAGCCGTCTTTCGGCAAATTTGATCTGCCGTGCAGTTTCGCTTATATCAAGGGTCAAGATCGAGGTGTCCCTGCGGTCATTAGGAGGGTGCAAGAACTGGTCGCTCGCGGCTACGTCCATTACTTCGAAGCAGACATCGTGAACTTTTTTGGCACAGTTGATCGGTCAAGGCTTTGGGCCAAGTTCGCGAAACAAGTGCGCCACCGGAGCCTCTTACCGGCACTGAGACAATGCTTCGAGCAAGAGCTGGATAATTTAGAAGCCTTTCAGCTCGAATACGAGAAGCTTTTTGTAGGCGCGACCGCCGGCATCCCGCAAGGGGGGGTCTTATCACCTATGCTGGCGAATTTCTACTTACACGAGTTTGACCAAACAGTCACGAAAAAGGGCTTCGAGCTAATTAGGTACGCAGATGATTTTGTCGTGATGTGCAAGACCCGGGAAGAAGCAGAAAGCGCTCATGAATTATGCAAAGCACTCCTTGAGGGGCTGGGCCTGCGAATCTATGCCTTGGATGAGCCCAAGAGCAAGAGTAAATTTGGTTACTTCAGCAAGGATGGCCTTAATTTCGTCGGAGTTCGATTCGAAGGTAGCATTACGTCGCCCGATCCGAAGGCCATACCCCAATTTAAGAAAAAAGTCACTCTTGTCCTGAAACCCCATTCGGGCGAGAGCCTAGCTAAAACCTTACAAAGCCTCAAAAACCTGATTAC
>JBARBP010000266.1:0-29567 GCA_049793195.1 Occallatibacter sp.
GCGGAGAGCGGTTCAACATCAACATATGGGTCGCGCGTCCGAAGGAGCTTGAGCTGCTGGGTTTCGTTCTGCGCGACCTCGCGGGCAACGTTGCGGAAGAGAATCTGAACGGTGATTCCGGTCACGACGCGGTTGCCATGGTTGGCAATGTGCCCGTCAAGGTAGGTAACCTTGCCGCCAGCCAGGTTTGACGACTCGCTCATCGCGAGCCCGGTGATCAGCAGGTCGGAAGAGTAGGGATCGATCGCGGTCGAGACCGGCATGACGGGAGCCGCGGCTTTGCCGTGCCCGAAGTACAGCACCAAGCCGACGAGGACGGCCACGACAACTCCGGCAGCGACGGCGATGGGCAGCCAGTTTCGCGTCTCCGCTTCCGCTGGACGGATTAATTGGGGACCAGTGCTCACGAGCGAAATTCTACACCCGTTCGCGAGGGAACACATGGAGGATTACCGATGCCGCTCCAACTGCGTCAGGGGGATTGAAAATTGTCGGGGAGGTGCCGATAAGGGAACCTGAGTCAATCGATTTGACTTGATGTTAATGCGCGGGGTAACTTCTTAGCTTAAATTGCATCTATAAGGGCAAGACTGTGCAGTAGGAACGCGACGCAAGACCCGTACGCAGGAATCACTGGTGCGACGGGACCCGGCGTCAACGACAATTCGTAACACTTGCTGAAAGGCAGGCCCGCGATGCTCACCTCCCCCGAGTTGACACGCACCTCTCAAAACCCGTCCGGCGTCTCCGAACACCCCCGCCAGACGGCCTTGGTGTACCAAAGCATGACCATTGCCGCAATGCTGTTGCTGTTGTGCAGCATGTGGGTTTTCTGATTGTGCTCGATTAAATACGACGATCTAGACGCGCTGCGGCGTCATGCAGGACGCGTTAGCCGAAGCGGGCGCGTTTCACCGTCTGGCGAAAGTCTTCGCCAGTCATCTCCACACGCACACACATTTCAGCCAGGCGCGAGCGCATGCGATCGCCGATGCGGTCGCCGAGGGTGGGCTCGCGCGCGGCACGCTCTGGATCGGAGAGACCACCGCCCGCTGCCGGCAAATCCGCATAGTTGGTCGTAATAATTGTGGTGACCTTGTCGTTATAGCGGGAATTGAGGATGAGGGCGACCGTGTCCCAGACCCACTCGTTGGGTTTTTGCGCACCCAGGTCGTCGAGTACCAGCACCTCGGCCGCAAAGACCGGCTTAAGCAGCTCCAATTCGGTGGTTTGAACCTGCGAATTGTAGCTGTTCTGAATACTCTTGAGCAGCTCGCGGTAGTCGCAGAACAGGCCCTTGACCCCGCGCTCCTGGACCAGGCGACGGAGAACTCCGACGGCGAGGTGAGTTTTGCCGACGCCAATGGAGCCCACAAAAAGCAATCCCTTTCCCGCAGTATCCACTGGGTAAGCCTCGACAAATTTTCGTGCGGTCAAGTGCGCCTGGCCCAGCGAAGGGTGCGCGCCGCGAAAGGCAGTCTCGTAGCCGTCAAGGGTGTAATGACGATAGCGCTCAGGAATGCGCGCCGCCGCTATCCGGCGCTGTTCCTTCTCTAACTCCTGACACTCGCACGGGCGAGAAACCCAGTTACCAGCGGCGTCAACCACCCGCACTAGCCCCGCTCCATCGCAGATCGTGCAATTGCTCATCTTGTTCAAGCCTAGCGCACCGCGCGCGGTAAGTGTGCCAGTGCAGGTCCGGTGCGGTTTTGTGGAAAAGAGCGCGGGATCCGGAGCCGGTTCTCTACAATCAGATGGGCGGCGGGAAGCAGCGATTCCGCTGAGCCAGATCAGCGCCGGCGCTGAAGACTGCGAGGTTCAATTGAATCGCAAGAGATTCCGAGTTGAGTTGTTTGCATTGGCTCTGGCGGGTTTAATGGTTTCGCCTCTGGTTCGCGGTCAAGAGACGGGGAGTTTGCCGGAGACGAAGGCGCCAGCACAGGGCGCGCCAGCGACGACGGCTTCAGGGCATCCGAACGATGAGAACCGGCGGAAGCACGATCAGTTGCTGCTGACGGATTTTCCGTGGCTGGCGAAATTCAGGGAGGACGATTTGAAGCTTGGGGCGCCGGCTGCGGGCGAGAACCGGGTTGTATTCATGGGGGACTCGATTACGGAGGGCTGGCACCTGGACGGCTCCTTTGCAGGCAAGCCATATATCAACCGCGGCATCAGCGGCCAGACGACACCGCAGATGGTGCTGCGCTTTCACCAGGACGTGATCGCGCTGAAACCGAAGGCAGTGATCATTCTGGCCGGGATCAACGACATCGCGGAGAACACCGGGCCGATGACGCTGGAGGAGACCGAGGACAATCTGGCTGCGATGGCGGAGATGGCGACCGCGAATCACATCAAGGTGGTCATGTGCTCAGTGCTGCCTGCGTTCGATTTTCCGTGGCATCCGGGGATGACGCCCGCGCCAAAGGTAGTGGCGCTGAACGAGTGGATTAAGGCGTATGCCGCGGAGAGGGATTACGTATATGTGGACTATTACTCGGCGATGAAGGATGAGAGGGGCGGACTGCCGGCTTCGCTGAGTGGGGATGGCGTGCATCCGCTGGCGGCGGGTTACGCGGCCATGGCTCCGTTGGCCGAGGCAGGGATTGAGAAGGCGGTGAAAAGCAGGAACTAAAAAACCCAATGAGTCGGGTTTGCGGGTTCCCGTCGATTCTGCCGATTGAATGGACAACCTGCTGAAAGGCCACGCTTTGTCCCAGTCGGCCATCCTTAACCAATTGCTAAACGGCCCGAACGCCCCTACAATAGAGGAGAACAATTGAAGGAAAGGTTTGTCTCTACAGCGATGCCCAAGGAAAAGATTCATCCCAACTACGCCGCGGTGAAGGTAATGTGCGCCTGCGGAAACAATTTTGAGACCAGGTCGACACACAAGGGCGACATTCACGTGGAAATCTGCTCGGCATGCCACCCGTTTTTCACCGGCAAGCAGCGTTTGGTGGATACAGCAGGGCGCGTGGAACGGTTCCGCCGCAAGTATGCCAAGGCCGGCGAGGCAACTGCAGCCAAGTAAACGGCGCCGCAACAATCGGTTAGCGCGATTGGGCCTCCGCTGCGGCGGAGGCCCAACTTCGTTATAGAGTCAACATTGAGCATCTCCAGGAGCCCATGGCTGGTAAGGGATTCACCGTTCGGAAGGAATGGGACAACCCCATCGAGCACGCGATGCCTGAGAAGGCACGTGTGCCGGCCGAAGTGTGTCTGGGCTCCGTAGCGGTAACCCCCGCTACCGTGCTGGCTCCCATGGCCGGTGTTACGGATACCGTGTTTCGACGGTTTATTCGACATGCCAGTTTGTTCTCTGGATCAGCCAAAGGTTGGGCCGATCCCGGCAGGAGTTCCCAGGTCTCAGAATCGAGACCTGGGGCACCCGATTCCCAAGGCGAACTCACAGTTGAGACGGCCGTGACGAATGCGCAGTCGGGCTGTGGGCTGCTGATGACCGAGTTCACCTCCGCCGACGGTTTGGCTAGGATGCGGGAGACCAAACGCCGCCGCTACCTCACCTTCTATGACGACGAGCACCCGATTGGCGCGCAGATCTTTGGATCGAATCCGGAGACGCTGGCGGAGGCGGCGCGGATTATTGAGGAGACCGGCTTTGACACTGTAGATCTCAATCTCGGTTGCCCGGCTAAGCGTGTGGTGGGGTGCAACGGTGGCTCGGGGCTTCTGCGCGACCTGCCCAAGATCGGCGATATCTTGCGCGCCGTGCGCAAGTCGGTCGCGATTCCATTCACGGTCAAATTCCGGATGGGCTGGAACGAAAAACAGATTGTATGCGTGGAACTGGCGCGCATGGCGGAAGCCGAAGGGCTCAACGCCGTGGCGCTCCACGCCCGCACCCGCGAACAAGGATATAGCGGACAGGCGCAGTGGCAGTGGATCGCAGCAATCAAACAGGCGGTAACGATTCCGGTCATCGGCAACGGAGATATCCGCACACCGGAGGATGCCGCCGCCATGGTGGCTGAGACCGGATGCGACGCGGTAATGATTGGACGGGCCGCACCCGCGAATCCGTGGATCTTCCGCCAGATCGCACAATACACGGCGACAGGCGAGTACGAGCGGCCCACGATGGAAGACCGCTACCACATGATCCGCGCCTACTTTGAGATGCTACTGGTGGAAGTGGACGCCACGAAGGATTTGCCACGGGATGCGCGTATGGGCGATCCTGCGGGAAAGATGAAGCAATTTGCGACCTGGTTCACGCACGGAGTGCCGGGAGGCGCAAAGTTGCGCGGGGCTATCTATCAGGCCCGTACCGGAGCTGGTGTTCTGGATGAGGTGGAGCGCTTCTTCACGCCCAGGATTGAAGATGGCGGGGCTCAGGCAGCGGACTCGCGCGCCGAATCTGAGGACGAGGCGCAGTCCTTCCCTGAAGGTGCGCTGGTCTGCGATTAAGGCAACGCGCGCCCTGCTAACGCGCTCCGTGCTTCAAGACTCCGGTATAGGGAGGCGTATGGTAGCGCGCGCGCCTTCGCCGTCTTCACGATTCACAAGCTGGATTTCGCCGCCATGGGCGCGAGCGATCTGCTGCGCCAACGCCAGCCCCACGCCGCTTCCCGAAGGCTTGGTGGTATAGAACGGAACGAACAAATTTTCCACGTTCGCAATGCCCAGGCCGCGATCTTCAATGCTGATCAGCACCGAAGTCCCTGCCACTTTCCAACTGGCGCGCACTGGCTGCGCGTCTCTCGCCAGTGAAGCATCCACCGCATTTGCAAGCAGGTTGATAAACATCTGTTCCAGCTGGTCGGGATCGGCATTCAGCATGGCAGAAGGTCCAGGATCGAGCTCGACGGGCACCCGCTGCTCCAAAAGCACAACGCGCTCCATCATCGGCCCCAACTGGACCGGCTGAAGCCGCGGCGGAGGCAACTGTGCAAGTTGCCTGTAGGACTGCACAAACCTGTGCAACGATTCTGCGCGGCTCTCCACTACACCGAGCCCGCGTCGAAAATCGTGCAGCGTCCCGTCTTCACCTTTCAAGCTATCCACGCGCTCCCGCAGGCTGCCCGCAATGGATTTGATTGGTGCCAGCGAATTCGAAAGTTCGTGCCCCAGCACCCGGATAAGCCGCTTCCACGCAACCTGTTCTTCTTCCTGCAAGGGCACGCTCACATCGGCCAGTAGAAGCAGCGTGTGCGGTGCGCCTTCCTGCCGGAAAGCCGCCTTGCGCAACAGCCATCGCACCGGGCCCGCTGGAGATTTCTGATCTGCATTGAAGGAATGAATGGTTTGATCGGGAGCCTGCAGCAGTGCTTCCAGGCCGAGCTCTTTTGCGTTGCGGCCAAAGCAGCGGGCATTTGTTAGACCCAGCAACTTAAGCCCGGCGTTGTTCACAAGTTGCAGCGTATCGTCGCGATCGAAGGCGAACAGCGGCGCATGCATTACTTCGAGGATGCGCGCCAGAAGGGCCGTGGCTTCAAGAGATCGCACTCTCTGTTTCTGCAGCAGGTCGGCGAGCGCATTGACCTCCCCGGCCAACTCTCCCACGGCATCCGGTGCGGCGGATCCACGCGCACGAAAGGAGTAGTCGCCTTCGCGCAGCGACGAGACAACATTTGAAAGCGTCTGCAGCGGCCGGACCAATCCTTCAATCAAAGTGGCAGCCACGAGCAAAAGATATATAAGCAGGCAGATGACGAGCAGTAACGCGGGCGTGAGCCCGATGTGGCTCCGATAGAACACCAGGGCGGCCAGGACCAGCGCCGGCAGCGCCAGCAGCAGGCAATGAAGCCACGCCCGGCGCACCACAGAGCGCCGCCGCCTGCGCGCTAGCTGATTAGATTCCATACTTTTCAATGCGACGATAGAGCGCGGCGCGGCTCAACCCCAGGGCCTCCGAGGCCTGCGAGATGTTGCCGTCACAACGGCGAAGGACCTTCCGGATAAGCAGCGCTTCAACCTCGTCAATACTCATATTCTCAAACGAGTTCGCGGCAGTGCGCGAGGCGGTAATCGCCAGATTGGCAGGCTCTACCTCTTCGCCGCGGCACAGCAGCACCGCGCGCTCCACCGTGTGTTCAAATTCGCGCACGTTTCCCGGCCACGGATACTGCATCAACTGTTGCATGGCGGCGGGCGAAAAACCCAATACCTGCTTGCGATAGCGCGCTCGGTTGCGATCAAGAAAGTGCGCGGCCAACAGCGGAATATCTTCACGTCGATCACGAAGAGCCGGAAGATGAATTTCAACCGTGTTGATGCGGAAGAGCAGGTCTTCGCGGAAGTTGCCGGTCTTGGCTTCTTCGTCGAGTTTGGCGTTGGTGGCACACAGCAGCCGGACATCGACTCGTCGCGTTTGCGAAGACCCGACGCGCTCAAGCTCGCCGGTCTCAAGCACGCGCAGCAGTTTGGCTTGCTGGCGCAAGGGAACGTTGGCAATTTCGTCCAGAAACAAGGTGCCGCCATTGGCCAACTCGAAGCGACCAATACGATCGGAGCGTGCGTCGGTAAAGGCGCCCTTCACATGACCAAAGATCTCGCTCTCGAAAGTTCCTTCCGGCAACCCTCCGGCATTCACGGCCACCAGCGCCATGCGCGCGCGCGGCGATGCGGTATGCAGCAGCCGGGCGACAATCTCTTTGCCGGTACCGTGCTCGCCGGTGATAAGGACGTTGGCGTCGGAGGGGCCGACCTGGGCGATGAGTTCCAATACCGGCTGCATTGCGGGTGCTGAGGCGATAAACTCCGGCATGCCTTCTGCGCGGAGAAGTCTGTTTTCAAGTTCAAGTTGACGCGCGCGCCGCAGCGCCTGGCGCAGTTCCGCGTGAACCCGGATCAGGGAAAGCAGCCGCTCATTCTCCCACGGCTTCTGGACAAAGTCGCGCGCTCCGCGCTTGATGCATTCGACCGCAAGGCCGATGTTACCCCAGGCCGTCATCACAATCACCGGCAGGCGCGAGTCGTACTGTTGTATGTGCGCAAGCAGGTCCAGGCCTTCCTGGCCTGAAGTGGTGTCACGCGTGTAGTTCAGGTCAATGAGGACGACGTCGTAGTCGCGCTGGCTGAGCGCTTCAAGAAGCAGCTGCGGCGAGCGCACGCAGTCAACATCGATGCCGTGGGGAGCCAGCAGCAGCTCCACGGCCTCCAGAATCGAAGGCTGATCGTCGGCCGCGAGAACGCGAATTCTTTCTTGCTTAGCGGGAATTGTCTGCCTCCACGACGCCTGATTTTGCATCGGCGACCGAGATGCCGTAGTCCTCAAGCACAGATCCGGTGGCGCGCCGCACTTCGATGCGCGCCTTTTCGTAGTCGGTCTCGGCAGCCACCAGCGCGGAGTCGGCAAGAGCCAGATCGTGCTCCGCTGAAAGTGTCTGTTGGTTCGATCCGGCGCCCAGCTTCTGCTCCTGCTGCGTGATATCGAGCGTCTTCTGGGCCAGGTCGCGCGCCTGACGCGCGGCATCCACGCGTCCGGCGCCCTGTTCGAGCGCAAAGCGCGCGTTGCGCACTTCAATGCGAATGCGCTTCTTCAACTCTTCAAGATAAACCTGCGACTGCCGGTACTCGAGCTCGGTACGGTACTGGTCGGCCTTGGCGACGCGGTTGCGCAGCGGGACACTCAATTGAAAGCCTACCTGATATTCAGGAGAGGAATAATTGAATGCGTTGTCCACCGCGCCGGTAAAGCCAGCGGGCACGTCGGCGGCGGTTTTGTTCAAGGGATTGGCCGTTCCGGCGTATCCAGTGCCTGCGTAAAACCCGTACACGGAAAGCGAAGGCAGCAGCGCGTTGCGCGCCGTCTTGCGGCTCAGTTCGCTGTTCTCCAAAACCAAGCTCGACTCCTGTAGCTCGGTCCGGTTCTTGAGCGCGTTGGCAATCATGTCCTGCGCTGGAGCTGTATCCGGTTCCACCTTGGTGCCGATATGATCGGTGGGCACCACCGGCATCTCCTGCAAAACCGGATCGTCCAGCGAACGGGTGACGGCGTTCTTCATATAGAGTTCTTGCAATTCAAGGTTGGTGCGTGCAATTGTCAGGTCCTGTTGGCGTGTGGCCAATTCCGCCTCGGCTTTCAATACGTCCATTTCCGGAATCGCCTGCAGTGCAAATTGCTTGTGGGCCGTATTCAGAGTCTCGGTGGCAAAGGCTACCGAGCGCTCTCCTACTTGTTCGATATCATAGGCGTTCACCAGGTCCCAGTACAGGTCGCAAATCTGCGTGACGGTGGCGATTAGCTGGGCGCGAAAGGCAATGTCCCCGACCTTCTGATTGGTCTTGGCAATGCGCAGGAAGCGCAGGTTTGGACCCAGGCCAAAGCCCGCCAGCAGTTGCTGATTCGCGTAGAACTCGAAATAGGAGTTGAGCTGCGGATTGAGCGTATTGTTCGGGCTGTTGGTTGTCTGTCGGTTGTTGTCCCATGCCACCTGGATCGCAGCGCCGGTGGGGAACGCTTCCATGTAAGTGATGTCGCCCTCGAACGTGTTCTGGTGAATTACCGGAACGCCGTAAAGAATCTGGTTGGGCAGCAGTTGCGTGGTGTGATCCACCCAGGTTTTGGCGCTTACAAGCGGATCGTAGGAATTCACGTTGGAGCCAGTGCCAAGGGTGGACTGCACAAGGCCCGAGGCGCCCGCACCCGCGCCACCCGCACCGCCTGAAGTGCCTCCGGCGCCGGCGCCTGAATTGCCTCCGAATGAAACGCCCGCACCTCCTGGCGTTCCGGAAACCACACCCGTATTTACGCCGCGCACCGAACCGCCGGCCTGCGTACGCAATACGTCCATCTGCGCAATGGGAAGGTTGTAGCGCGCAATCACCAGATCGAGATTGTTTTCGAGAGCCAGATCGATGGCGTTTTGCAACGACAGGTAGAGCTTGCCGTCGCGAATAAGCGAATCGAGACGGGTGGAGTTTGCCAGACTGGGCGGTGGGACCGCCTTACCGCGATAGGCATCGAACGGGTTGCGCGATGCGTGCTGCAACTGGTCAAAGGGAACGCTGCCCAGATGCGTTTGCAAGGGCGCGGCCGTTTGGGCCGAGGCAGCAGGTGCGCCGGAGGGCTCGACCGCCAACGCGAGGTTCACTTGCAACAGCAGGATAGCCGCTACGGCCTGAATCGAGCGGGCCGGATTTGATTTATGAAAACGGTTTTCAGAACGGTTCACTTGGAGCCAGCCTCCGTTGGTTTTTCGGGCATCGGTTTGTCGGGCAAGATTTCATCGCGCGTCAGCCAGCCGTCGCGCAATTCGACAATGCGCTTGCCGTAGCGCGCGTTTTCTTCCGAATGCGTCACCTGCACAATCGTTGTGCCTGCGCGGTTGAGCTGGCAGAAAAGTTCCATGATCTCTCGCGCTTGCGAAGAGTGCAGATTCCCGGTGGGCTCGTCGGCAAGCAGAAGCGCGGGCGCGTGGACAACGGCGCGCGCAATGCCTACAAGTTGTTGCTGCCCGCCTGAGAGCTGCGACGGGAAAAGATCCTTTTTGGCCACAATCTGAAAGCGATCGAGAATGTCGGCCACCATTCCCTGGCGTTCTTTCGCGGGCAGGTTTTTGTACGAGAGCGGCAGGTCGATATTCTCCGCCACGGTCAAATCGTCGAGCAGGTGATAGCTCTGAAAGACCATGCCGATCCGCTGGCGAGCGAGATCCGCGCGCTGCTTGCGATTGAGCGAGTGCGCAGGCGTTTCGCCGAACCAATACTCGCCAAGCCACCCATCGTCGAGCAGCGCGAGCACATTCAGCAGCGACGACTTCCCTGCCCCGGAGGGCCCCATCACGGTGACGAACTCGCCTTCCTTGATGGTGAGACCGACACGCCGCAGCACCCAGGTTTCCGTGTGACCGTTTTTATAACTGCGTTCTACATTTTTAAGTTCGATCATGATGTTCGAGTTACTCCAATCTCAAAATCCATTTCGTCCAATTGTTACTCGGTTCTGAGTGCCTGCATCGGCTCCACTGCTGCGGCCCGACGCGCCGGAAAATAGCAGGCTGCGAGTGCAACCAGAAAGAGCACGGCCGCAACCGATGCGAAGGTGATCCAGTCGACCGCCGCGACGCCAAACAGCATACCGCGCAGGAAACGCGTGAATGCGAAAGAAGCAACCAAACCGGCGATCAGGCCAAAGAGCGCGAGGCGCGCGCCTAGTCCCAGCACCGAGCGAAAAACATCTCCCTGCCCGGCGCCCAGCGCCATGCGAATGCCGATTTCGTGAGTCCGCTGCCGGGTGGTGTAAGCAACGACGCCATAGATTCCAACCGCCGCAAGAATCAGCGCCAGTATTCCGAATGAGCCCGCAAAGGCCGCGGCAATGCGCTCAAAGACGCTCCCCATCTGCATATTTTCCCGAAGAGTGGTTTGGTTGTAGAGCGGCAAATCGGCGTTGAGCCCATGCGCGGTCCGCTCAACCGCGGAAGCAAAGACCTGCGGGTCGCCGTTGACGCGCACATGAAGAATGACCTGACTGGTGTAGCGCTGCAGCAGCGGCATCAGCACAAGGGGAGCAGGATCGTAGGTCATGCGCCGGTATTTGCCGTTGGATGCGACGCCCACCACCGTGCACCATCCTCCCACCACTTGAATGCGCTTGCCGATGGCGTTTTGACCCGGCCAGTAGCGATCGACGAGTGCCTGGTTGACGATTGCCGCAGGCATGCTGGTCGCGTTGTCCTGCGCGGTAAAGTCGCGCCCGGCGATCAACGGCGTCCGCAGCGTCTCAAGATAGCCGGGGCCGACCAGCCCCCGGTCCACTTCCATGGATTCATGCAGGTGAGGCACATAGCCCTCGGGCTGAACGAAGTCGGAGTGAATGGTGAAGTTGAGTGGCGCGAAGTCCGCCAGCGTCGCCGACTGGACTCCCGGCAAGGCCTTCACGCGCTCCAGCAGTCGCCTGTCAAACTCAGTACCCGTTGTTCCCGTATAACCCACAGGATCGAGGTCGTATGTTGTCAGCAGAACATGGTCGGGATCGAAGCCCACAGCCGAGTGCTGCGCATTCTGCAGGCTGCGCACGAATAGCCCGGCACAAGTAAGCAGCAGCAGTGAGAGCGCAATCTGCGCAATGACGAGGCCGCCGGTCAGACGCGATTTGGAAAGGCCGCCGGTGGTGCTGAGAGCTTCGTCCTTCAGGACCGATACCGGCGAGAGGCGGGAGGCGCGCAGTGCCGGGATTGCGCCCGCAACTACGGCCGTAAGAACCGAAACAAGCAAAGTGGCCAGGAACACCGAAGAGTCGACATGGCCATTGAGTGTAAGAGGCAGAGTTGTGGGAGGCAGAAAGGCCGACATGGTGCCGGCGGTCCAGAGTGTGAGCATGAGCGCAACCGCGCCGCCTGCCAGAGCGATGAAAAGATTTTCGACCAGCAGTTGACGCACGACTCTCCAGCGGCTCGCGCCCATCGACAGGCGAATCGCCATTTCGCGGCGTCGCCCGACCGAGCGAACAAGAAGGAGATTGGCAACGTTGGCGCAGGCCAGCAGCAGCAGGGCTCCAGCCAGCACCAGCAGCATCGGCAGCGTTCCAAACAGGTAGACATTGGCGCCAAAGGGAGAACGCCAAAGCGGGTCGCTGGAGATATTGTTGGGGCCGAGATGCTGATCGGGAAAGCGTGCGGCGATGTGCTGCATCAGCACATTGAGTTCGCTCTCGGCTTGCACGCGATCCACTCCCGGTGCAAGCTTGCCCAATACATTGAGCCAGAGGGTATCGCGCTCGTTGATGCGGTTGGAGCCCCAGATCAGCTTGTCCAAGCCGAGGGGAATCCAAATATCGGAACGCAGGCCGGACTTGCAACCCTGAAAGCCCCTGGGCGCCACACCGACAATCGTATAAGGATGAAGATTGATCTGAATGGTCTTGCCGACGATTCCAAGATCGCCGCCGTAGCGCTTCTGCCACAGATCGTAGGCGAGCACTGCTTCTGCGGTGCCTGTGCGTTCCGTTGCCAGCGCAGGAAGCAGCGATCTGCCCAGAATTGGCCGCACACCGAGCACTTCAAAGTAGTCCGACGAGGCCAGCGTTCCGTAGATGCGTTCCGGCTGGCCCGAGCCGGTGATGGACATATAGTCGTCGTGATAGCCAATCAGTCCAGAAAATGAGTGCGTGCTATTGCGCAGGTCGGCAAGGTCCAGGTAAGAAAACGGAGGCGTAGGATGCTCGCTACGATCTCCACGCATGATGGTGATCATGTCGCTCGTATGCGCGATTCCTGGAATGGGGTTGAGCAGCGTCGAGTTGATCCAACTAAAGATGGTGAGGTTGGCCGTAATCGCCAGGGCCAGAGTCCCCACCGCGAGCGCGGTGAATCCCAGATCCTTGCGCAGTTGGCGCAAAGCGAAACGCAGATCGTGCATTGCGTTTTGGAGCAGCATGATTACGCCTCCGCTTCTGCTTCGAGCTTTTTGAGCTCGTTTTCAGAAACGACTTTTCCGTCGAATAGATGAACCTCGCGCTCGGCATGCCGGGCAAAGCGCGGATCGTGCGTGACCATGCAGATGGTCGATCCCTCGCGATGCAGGTCGGCAAGCAAATGCATCACCGCTTCGCCGTTCTTCGAGTCCAAGTTGCCGGTGGGCTCGTCAGCAAGCAAGATGGAGGGTGAACCCGCCAATGCGCGCGCCACGGCCACACGCTGCTGCTGACCGCCGGAAAGCTGCGCCGGATAATGCTTCATGCGGTGAGCCATATTGACGCGTTCAAGGGCGTCCTTGACGCGCTTCTTTCGCTCGGCGGAAGGCATGCCGGCGCGATACGTAAGTGGCAGTTCGACATTTTCCTCGACCGTGAGATCGCCAATCAGGTTGAAGCTCTGAAAGATGAAGCCGATCTCCTGGTTGCGGATGCGCGAACGGTCGGCGAAGCTCAGGTTCTCCACTGGGTTGCCGTTGAGCAGGTACTTGCCGCCCGTCGGCGTGTCCAGCAGTCCCAGAATCGAGAGCAGCGTGGACTTGCCGCAGCCCGAGGGGCCCGACATGGCCACATACTCGCCACGCGCGATGGTCAGATGAATTCCGGAGAGCGCGTGCGTCTCCACTTCATCTGTGTAGAAGACTTTGGTCAGATCCTCGATGTCGATCAATGTGCCATTCGATGCCATTCGTTCCCCCTCTTTTCAGTGAACAGTGCGCAGTGCACAGTGGTTCGCGATTCGTGTTTGGATGTCAGCGGTTGCCGGCATTCCTGTTCACTGTTCACTGTCCACTGTTCACTGCAGTTATTCCAGCCGTATGCGATCCACGTTGTCCCAGCGCGACATGTCGGACAAAATCACAGTGTCGCCTTCCCTGAGCCCTTCCAGAACCTGAATGTCGTTAACCGATGCGCGGCCTACTTTGACAGGAACGCGCGTCGCGCCTTTGCCGTCCGGGTCGATCTTGAACATGCTGAGTGTCGAGTTCTCATTGCCCAGCGCAGGCCGTCCAACATAAAGCACATCGGTCATGCGTTCCAGGTCAATCGTTCCATCCACACTCAACTGCGGCACCGCTCCGGCCGGCAACGGCCCATCAAGATCTACGTCAACGGTGCGCGTTCCGTTCACTACCGAGGGATCGATTCTCGTGACATGCCCTGGAATAATCCCGTTATGCGTGTCAATTGAAGCTAGCTGGCCGATTTGGATGTCGCGCGCCTGGGTCTCCGCGATTTGCAGAGCCGCCTTGAGCTTGTCGAGTTGGATCACCTCGGCCACCGAGGTTCCAACGGTTACATGCTGGCCAACCTGCAGCGGAGTCGCCAGCGGCGCCAGCGAACCAGTAATGCCGGCCCGGACTTGCAGCGCCGCCGCCTGCCGCTGATAAAGATTGAGCAACGCCTTGGCCTGGTCGATCTTGGTCTGCTGCGAGGCAAGCTGCACCTCAATCGCCTTCTCGTTTACATCCAGTTGTTGGGTGCTGAGCTGGTGTTGAGCAGCCAACTGGTCGGCCGTGCTCTTGGACTTGCTGTAGGCCAGGCCGGAGATCACGCCCAGATCGTAGAGCGCCTTATCAGTCTGCGCCTGCAACTGGTCCTGCGTATAGTCCGAGTTGACTTGGGCCGCGGCGGTCTTCTTGTCCATCAGCGTGCTTTGCAGCGTCGCTTGCAGGCTCTTGTAGTCGGCCTGTGCGGCCTTGAGCGCCAACTGCGCATTCAACACTTCCTGTTCAAGCTGAGGATCCGCGAGATCCAGGAGAATGGTGTCCGGAGTGACCTTGGCGCCGGGCAGAACCCGGATGCGGACAACAGTCGCGTCCGTCTGCGCGGGGATCAGTTCGATCGAGTCCTCTCGCGGCACCAGGCTGCCCGTCGACGCGCGCACCTGGCGCACCAGCGGGCCCCTCTTCACCGTGTCTGGCCAGATAGTGGATCGATCGACTGTGGGCGCGGCCGGCTTGAGCCGGGAAACCGCGAAACCCAACAGTGCTAGAACCACCACCGCGACGCCAGTCCAGATCATCAACTGGCGCTTCTTCTTTTGCTTCAAGTCTGGGCGTGCGATATCCATCACGCCAGGTACTTGCATTTATAGAGCCACTGGCGGTCTGGTTAGTGCGCATTGAAAATAAACAGGTTGGCAAAGGAAAAAGCAGGCTGATCCGCCTGCCGAGTGACCGATTACAGGGGAGAACTGTTCGTTTTCGGACAGTCAAAAGGGTGGACGCACCAGAGCCTGCCGAGGGATCTCGCCCCTGAGACCTGAGATGTGAGGGACGGTAAGACCAAGCACGAAATCGGGCAGCCGACAGATCTCAAATCCGGCCTGCGGCGCGCAACTCCTTAATCTCGACATCATCGAAGACACGGGAGCGAATGAGAAACCTCATCCCCTCCGGCCCATCGAGAGAAAACATGCCGCCACGGCCAGGCACCACGTCGAGAATCAGTTGCGTGTGCTTCCAGTATTCGAATTGACTTCGGCTCATGTAGAACGGCTCGCCGTCCACCTCGCCCAACTGCACATCCGAGTCGCCGGTGATGAACTCCCCGCGCGGATAGCACATTGGGGAGCTGCCGTCGCAGCAGCCCCCCGACTGGTGGAACATGAGCGGCCCATGTTTCTGCCGCAAGACTCTTGTCAGGTGGATAGCGAGGTCGGTCGCCAGCACCTGGGAGGGTAATTCCGCCATTCCTGCTCCCTAGAAGAAGCCCAGCTTCTTTGGGCTGTAACTTACCAGCAGATTCTTGGTCTGCTGATAGTGGTCCAGCATCATACTGTGCGTTTCGCGGCCGATGCCGGACTGCTTGTATCCGCCAAAGGCCGCGTGCGCCGGATAGGCGTGGTAGCAGTTGACCCACACGCGTCCAGCCTGGATGCCGCGCCCAAGGTGATAGCAGCGATTGGCGTCGCGGCTCCAGAGACCCGCCCCAAGTCCGTAAAGAGTGTCGTTGGCTATTGCCAGCGCATCCTCCTCGGTCTTGAATGTAGTGACCGAAACCACCGGCCCGAAGATCTCTTCCTGAAAGATCCTCATGCGGTTGTGACCTCGGAAGACGGTCGGTTCCACATAAAAACCGTCCTCTAATTCGCCGCCGAGATGAGCGCGGCCGCCACCGGTTAGTAACTCGGCGCCTTCCTTGTGGCCGATGTCGATGTAACTCAGGATCTTCTCCAACTGCTCACTGGAAACCTGCGCGCCAATCATTGTCGAACTATCCAGTGGATTGGCCTGCTTGATTGCTTTAACCCGTTTGAGCGCGCGCTCCATGAAGCGATCGTAGATGCTCTCCTGAATCAGCGCCCTGCTCGGGCATGTGCAGACTTCGCCCTGGTTAAGCGCGAACATCACGAAGCCTTCGATAGCCTTGTCGAAGAAGTCGTCATCCTCTTCCAGCACATCGGCGAAGAAGATATTCGGCGACTTGCCGCCAAGCTCCAGCGTGACTGGAATTAGATTCTGGCTGGCGTATTGCATGATCAGGCGGCCGGTGGTGGTCTCGCCGGTGAAGGCAATTTTGGCGACTCGTGAGCTGGACGCCAATGGTTTGCCCGCTTCCAACCCAAATCCATTCACGATGTTGAGTACTCCGGGAGGCAGCAGGTCGCCAACCAACTCGGCCCATACCAGAATGCTGGCCGGCGTCTGCTCAGCCGGTTTCAGCACCACGCAGTTGCCCGCGGCCAACGCCGGCGCAACCTTCCATGTCGCCATCAGGATCGGGAAATTCCAGGGAATGATCTGTCCCACCACTCCCAGCGGTTCGTGGAAGTGATAAGCAACAGTGTCGTGATCGATCTCTGAAATGGCCCCTTCCTGGGCGCGAATGCAGCCGGCGAAGTAGCGCCAGTGATCGACAGCCAGGGGCAGGTCGGCCGCGGTGGTCTCGCGAATCGGCTTGCCGTTATCCCAGGTCTCGGCCAGCGCCAGCAGGTCGAGGTTGTCTTCCATCCGCTGCGCAATTTGGTTCATAATCACGGCACGGTGTGTGGGGCTGGTGCGTCCCCAGCTCTCGCGCGCCGCATGGGCCGCGTCCAGCGCCAGTTCAATGTCCTTCGCGTTCGAGCGCGGAATCTCGCAGAAGGTCTTTCCCGTGATGGGTGTGATGTTCTCAAAATACTGGCCGGACGCGGGTTCGACCCACTTGCCGCCAATGTAGTTGCCATAACGCGGGCGAAAGCTCACGCGATCGCTCAGTTTGCCCGGATGGACTTCCGTCGATGTCGCCATGGTTGATTCCTCCTTGGGATTCCCGCGCCACCATCCCGCAAGCGGCTTTCAACTCAGCCGGCCTCGCCTGCAAATCGGCGAGCGCCTTCCGTTGGAGAAAGGGTTCCCTCTTCTCAATTGGCTTAAGAACGACAGCAAGCGATAAGCCACGAAGGGGACGCGGCGGGAGAATCATACACCAGGAGCTGGACGGTTGGCAGCACCGCTGGGACCTTTGTTCGTGGTCGTCCTGAAAGTGTGACGTGAAAAGCAGGCCGATGTCGGTTCGAAGCTGTGCCTTCTAAGGGAGTTCCTTGTAGTCGATGGCGGCCATGTCATCCTTCCGAATCGATGCGCTCATAGCCCCCGCAACGATCTCCTGCGCGCGCAGGCCATCGAGGTGCGTTATCGGAAAGCTGCTTCCGTCGCGGCAACACTCCAGGAAAGTCCTGAGTTCTCCCTTGTAAGCCGCGCCATAGCGATCGATGAATTCCGGAAGCGGCTGGTCATAGCGCCGCATTTCAAACCTCCTGACAGCTATCGGTTCCTTCGCGTCCCGCCTTCCGTAAGCCTCCACATTCACTTCAAGAAGTTTCTGATTGAAGCACCCGATGCGGATCAAACCTTCTTCGCCATAGATGACAGTCTCGCCGCGGTAGCCTGAGACGTGATTGCGCGTTACCTGAATCTGCGCAATCAGCTCATCGCCAAAATCGAGCAGCATCAGAGCGTCGTCGAAATCCTCCTGACAGGTGGTGAGCCGATGACTGTAGATGCGGGAACCAATCGCCATCGCCAGCTTCGGTTTCCGGCCCGATAACCAAACGACCTCATCGACGTTGTGAACCGCCATGTCCGCCAAAATGCCGGGACTCGCAAATCCATCCGGGGCGGGGCCTGAATCTTCGAGCGAAGAGTAGATCTTGAATACCCGGCCTATCGTTCCTCTGTCGATGAGCTGCTTTGCAAAAAGCGTGGGCACGTCGAAGCGGCGTTGAAGGCCGAGCATCAAGGCTTGCGGATGTTCGCGCTCAAGCAGTGCGGCGAAATCGCGATCGCCATGCAGCGTCCCGGTAAGTGGCTTTTCGAGAAAGACACGCTGCCCGGCCTCAATCATCTTCAAAGCGTGTTCACGATGCAGCGGCGTATTTGTAGCGATAATAGTGACGTCGCAAAGGCCGGATTCTGCCAATGCATCAATGCTGTCGAACACAGGCGTCGCCGTGCCTGTCATGGCCAGAAACGCGTCCGCAGCCTTCTTGTCGAGGGTAGAGACGCACGTCAGACGGCAGAGATCGGACTCCTGCGCCAATTCATGAATATGGAGCGCGTGGATCATGCCCATGCGGCCCAAGCCGGCAACGCCTACGCGAATGGGCTGCTTCGGAATTTGAGATAAAGACGATGCGGCATCGGAAGACATGCGAATACCTCAGTCAACTTAGCTGGAGAATGGCTGCGAACAGGCTAACACCTTGGATTGTGGAGGGACATTATTGGGCGATCAACTGACAAGAGGTGGCCGAGGATTGGGTTGAACCGGCGGGAAGCGTCTTACGCCCGCTCAAGTGGGCTGAGGCGCGGATCGCTGGTTTAATTCCCCAGGCTTGCGCCCGGGGGCTACCGTCTTTGCCCGCTCAAGCAGGCTTGGCGACCTTTAGGATTCTCCAGGCTGTACGCATTCGGCTATTACTCCACTTCCTGCTTGGCGTTGTATCCGTCGCGGGCAATGATGTCGTACTTGAGGGGTTTCTTCTTCTCGTCCTGGAAGCGCAGCGGCTGCCCCTCGTCGTCGACCAGCGCCACCCGCAGCTTGCGGTAGGTGCCGTCCTGCTTGGGATTCGTAGGACGGTAGACCAACTCGTATTTTGAGCGGATCGTCTGGTTGATGTTTTGAAAGATGTCGGGCATCTCTCCTTCAAAGCGCGGGAAAAAGCTCATGCCGCCCGTGATGCTGGAGAAGGTTTTCATCTCATTGTCGGCCTGCAGGTAGTCCATATCGCGCATTTGTGCACCCATGCCGCCGCGGCCCTCAGTCATCGCCCGCAGCATCCCGCCGGTTGAAACCGAGAAGATTGTGATGTTCCGGCTGGCTTTCACTCTCTTGAGCATCTGGTCGAAGGTGAGCTTTGAGAATGTGTCCCGCCCGGTGGCGATCAGGATGATGTACTTCTGCCCTTCGATACGATCCAGCCGGTCCAGTCCTTCGTACAGCGCGTCGAATACGTTCGACTCATTAAAACCGGGGATCACCAGCGAGTTAATTCCCTGCAGAATCTGATTTTTGTCCTGGGTGAAGTCGGTGACAATCTGGGTTCTCATGTCGAAGGTCATCATGGCCACGTAGTCCTGCGGACGTAGTTGCTGGGCAAAAGACCAGGCGGCATTTTTCATGTCGTAGATGAAGTAATAACTGTTGGCGGCAAACTCGCATAGAAGCAGCGCTGTAATGGGCGCCTCGACGCGCTTGAATCCGATGACCTTTTGCTCCACGCCATCCTCGTAGACGCGGAAGTTTGCCGGCTTGAGGCCAGGCACAAACTCATGGTTCTTTTCCAGAAGCACGCCCACGTCCACTGTGACCTCAGGAACGTCGATTCGCAGAGAGACATTGCCGACCTCTTCCGGGTTCTTGACTTTAGGCGCAGCCGGAGCTGGCGGAGGCGCCTCCTCAGGCACATCCTTCCTTTTAGGCACCGCAATGACGCCTGTATCACCCGATGGACCGCCAGATGAGGGCGCAGATTGATCGGGCTGCGGGGTCTGCTGCGTCGACGGCTGAGCCTGGGACTGTGCCCGAGTCAACGGATTGATTGCCAAAACAGCCACGGCAAAAAGCGGCATGGCAAGGGGGAGACAGCGTGCAGGGAAGGAAATTCGACGGGGCGTAGGCATGGCAACCTCTGTGCTGTACAGCATACGGGATTCACCGGCAGCACCGACAGCGTCCAGCTTCCAGCGTCTGCAGGTGCCCTCCGGCTGTAATCTTATAGACGTGAAATCTTCCCTGAAGCAAACAGCTAAGCGCCTGGTCCCGGTTGTCTTTTCGCTTGCATTTGAGCTGGTCGCGGTCTCGGCCGTTCTGCTGAGCCCGGTCCCGCTGCGGGCACAAAGCGCCGTTCACACTGAGTCAGGACCGCCTCCGTCGAGTGGCGGAGTTTTTCCCCTGAGCCAGGTTCACCGTGGCTTGACCGGCACGGCATGGACGGTGTTTTCAGGCAGCAAGCCGGAGGCAATGGAGGTGGAGATTCTCGGCGTTCTGCGCGGAGCGCGCGGCCCAGGCCAGGACCTGATCCTTGCCCAGCTCCACGGCGCGAAGCCTGAATACACGGGCGTGGTGGAGGGTATGAGCGGCAGTCCGGTCTACATCGGTAACAAGTTGCTGGGCGCGCTCTCCTACCGCATTGGCCAGTTCAGCAAGGAACCCATAGCCGGCATCACGCCTATCGAGCAGATGCTGGAGGTGAGGGATCTTCCGGGTAACAATCTAACGGCCGCCGCAGCGGGGCAAAATTCGATTCCAGGTGGCGGAGAGGCTTCATTGTCAAGCGATATAGGATCCTCGGCTCAGCCCTCAGCTCAGCCCGCGCCGGAGATGAACTTCCAAATGATGGAAACCCCGCTGGTGATGAGCGGATTCCGACCCGAAGCTATAAACCTCTGGCAGAAGCAAATGGCCGGATCCAGCCTGGCGGAAGTGGCTGCTGGAGGAGTGGGCGGAGCATCCAGCGAAATCGCAGGCATAGCCCCAGGCCAGGCCAACCCCGAACTCTCGGCGGCAGCTGAGGCTGCCATGGAGCCGGGCTCTGCCGTCAGTGCGCAGCTGATTCGAGGTGACGAGGAAATCTCCGCCACCTGCACCGTCACCTACATCGATTCAAAACGATTGCTGGCCTGCGGCCATCCCATCCTTCAGGCGGGACCCATCTCGCTGCCCATGACCACCGCCGATGTGGTGGCCACGCTGGCCTCGCCGCTGAACGCTTTCAAAATCATCAATACCGGCGCTACTATTGGCACCTTCACCCAGGACCGCGGCGCCGCCATCAGCGGCAACCTTGGCGCGCGCGCCCACATGATCCCCATGCATATTGCCATTGACTCGCCGGAAGGCAAGCGGGCCGTCAATGTGGAGATCCTGGATCTGCCTTCGCTCACTCCGCAGGCCATGGAGGTAACGCTCTACAATGCGCTGCTTCAATCCAATGACAGCTCCGCAGACTCGAGCTATCACGTGACGGGCAACATCGATATTGAGGGCCACGGCGCTTCGCCGATCAATGTCTGGGCAGTACCGAATGATGCCATGCCCGCTCCCATGCAAGCTGCCCTGCTGGCCGGCGACCACTTTACGCGACTCTACACGAACGGCGCGCGGCAAGGCACCGTGCGGGAAATCGACGTCCATGTCCAGACCGTTCCCAAGCGCATGCAGGTGGAATTGGAGAGTGCCCGGCTGGTTTCAAGCGACATTGTCCACGCCGGAGACACAATTCAACTGGAGGCGACGATTCGCCCCTGGCAGCAGCCGGCGCGCAACGTCCGCATTCCCATCACCTTGCCGGCCAGGCTGGGCGAAGGAAACCTGCGATTGCTTGTTTCGGATGCGGGCACGCTGGACCGAACGCTCAATCAGCCCCAGTTTTCCGGCCGGCAGCCCGATCTTGATTCGCTGCTGGCGCAATATACCCGCGAGCACGCCGCAGACCGGATTTATGTGAGTCTGCTAGTGCCTGAAACGCAGGCAGGCGTCTCCGGAAATACCCTCACCAGCTTGCCTCTTTCCGTTGCCAACGCACTCGAGCCGCTGCGTTCCGCACAGGCAGCCGGACTGAATGGAGAATCGGCGGTTGTAGCCGGCGATGCCCCGGCTGGGGGCGTCCTCTACGGCTTTCAGGTCATCAATCTCCACATTGAGGCGGGAGGCGGTTTAAACTGAAGCTGGGGAAAGCCACAGTTTTCATATTGCAATTCCGGCGCCTTGGTGAAACAAAGCCGGCACTTATTCCCCCTACGAGGAATTCAGAGAGACCATGCCACAAATTCAAGGACTTGCAGCACATGCGGCGGGAGCAGAATTACTTCCCTTCCACTATGACCCTGGAAAGTTGGGCTCGCAGGAGGTCGAGATTGCCATTACGCACTGCGGCATCTGCCATAGCGACCTTCATCTGATTTCAAACGATTGGGGCATCAGCCATTATCCGTTCATTCCGGGAAGTGAAGTCATTGGGACAGTTTCGGCGGTTGGGAATGAGGTACGGGCCCTGGAAGTCGGCCAGCGTGTTGGTCTTGGATGGCAATCGAATTCATGTGGCGTTTGCGAGTGGTGTCTGCGAGGACTCGAGAACCTGTGCCCCGATGCAGAGGGAACCTGTGTGCATCGTCATGGCGGCTTTGCCGACCGCGTCCGCGCCAATGCGCGCTTCGTGATTCCCGTTCCTGAAGCTCTTGCCAGCGAACAAGCTGCTCCATTGCTTTGCGGCGGCATCACTGTCTATAGCCCGATGCGGACCCATGGCATCAACCCCTCCTCGCGCGTGGGCGTTGTGGGAATCGGAGGCCTGGGCCACATGGCCCTGCAGTTCGCACGCGTTTTCGGCGCGCGAGTCACAGCTTTTTCCACCTCAGCCGCCAAGGAAAAGGACGCGCGCGCCCTGGGCGCGGACGAATTCGTCAACAGCCGCGAATCGAAAGCCATGAAGGATGTGGCGGGGAGTCTGGATTTTATCCTCACCACCGCCAACGCCGACCAGGACTGGGGAATCTACCTGCAGGCCTTGCGCCCGACCGGATCGCTTTGCTTTGTCGGTGTGCCGCCGTCGCCGGTGTGCATCCATGCATTTCCGCTCATCTCAGGGATGCGAACCATTAGCGGAAGCCCCGTCGGCAGCCCTTACGGTCTACGCGAAATGCTCGATGTAGCCGCCCGTCACGGCGTGAAAGCCACAACAGAACTTTTCCCCATGGCCAAGGCCAACGAAGCAATCGAGAAGGTGAAGAAGAATAAAGTGCGGTATCGGGCGGTGCTGGCGAACTGACAGACGGCTTCTAGCTTCTAGCTTTTGGGTTCATCGCGCGACAGAAAGGGCGCGCTGGTTAGCGCGCCCTTTTTGTTGTTTGAGGTTGCTGCAACAGTCGAGATCAGGCGAGGTCGAAACGATCGAGGTTCATCACCTTGCTCCAGGCAGCGACGAAGTCACCAATGAACGCCTTTTGCGAGTCGCTGCACGCATAGAATTCCGCCTGGGCGCGAAGCTGAGAGTTTGAACCGAAGACCAGATCGACTACAGTTCCCGTCCACTTGAGCTTTCCAGTCGCCCGATCGTGTCCCTCCAGAACGCCTTCCGAATTAGCGGACTTTCGCCACTTGGAATTCATGTCGAGGAGATTGACGAAGAAATCGTTGGACAACGTTTCAGGCCGCTTGGTGAAGACCCCGTGTGCGGACTTTCCGAAGTTTGCATTCAGCGCCCGCAGCCCTCCAATCAAAACCGTCATCTCCGGTGCAGTCAGTGTGAGCAGGTTCGCCTGATCGACCAGCAGCTCCGCCGCCGATCCCTCCAGACCCCGCCGAATGTAGTTGCGGAACCCATCCGCGGCCGGCTCCAGCACGGCAAACGAGGCCACATCGGTCTGCGCCTGCGATGCATCCATTCGTCCGGGCGAGAAAGGAACCTTCACGTTGTGGCCAGCCTTTTTTGCGGCAGCTTCGACGGCTGCGCAGCCGCCCAGAACGATCAGGTCGGCGAGCGAGACCTTTTTGCCGCCTGATTGTTCGGCGTTGAACTCTTTCTGGATCGCCTTTAACTTCGAAAGGACCTTCGCCAGTTCCGCCGGCTGGTTCACTTTCCAATCCTTCTGCGGCGCAAGCCGAATGCGTGCGCCATTGGCCCCGCCGCGCTTGTCGCTGCCGCGGAAGGTGGAAGCTGACGCCCACGCCGTAGTGACCAGTTGGGAAATGGAGAGTTTGGATGCCAGGACTTTGGCCTTCAGCGCCGCAATATCTTTGGCCCCGATCAATTTGTGATCCACTGCGGGAATCGGATCCTGCCACGGTAGCGATTTCTTGGGAACGAGAGGGCCGAGATAGCGCGAGATCGGCCCCATGTCGCGGTGCGTCAGCTTGAACCATGCCTTGGAGAACGCGTCTGCGAACTCCTTGGGGTGCGCGAGATAACGACGGCAGATCTTCGCGTAGATAGGGTCCATTCGCAATGACAGGTCTGTCGTAAACATGATAGGCGCATGCTTCTTGCTGGGGTCGTGCGCATCGGGCACTGTATTGGCTGCCGCGCTGCCCTTGGGGGTCCATTGCTGCGCGCCGGCGGGGCTCTTCGTCAGTTCCCATTCGTACTTGAACAGGTTCTCCAGGTAGTCGTTGTCCCACTTCACGGGGTTGTCGGTCCATGCGCCCTCCAACCCGCTGCTGATTGTATCGACGCCCTTGCCACTGCCCAAACTGTTCTTCCACCCCAGGCCCTGCTCTTCGATACCCGCGCCCTCTGGCTCACGGCCGACATACTTGACCGGGTCGGCAGCGCCATGGGCTTTGCCAAACGTGTGCCCGCCAGCAATCAGCGCAACCGTCTCTTCGTCGTTCATCGCCATGCGCGCGAACGTCTCCCTAATGTCGATTGCCGCGGCCACCGGATCGGGCTTGCCATTGGGCCCCTCCGGATTCACATAGATGAGGCCCATCTGAACAGCGCCCAGGGGATTTTCAAGTTCACGGTTTCCTTTGTAGCGCTCGTCTCCCAGCCACTTGGTTTCCGGTCCCCAGTATGTGTCTTCTTCCGGCTCCCAGATGTCCTCGCGCCCGCCGCCGAACCCAAAGGTCTTCAACCCCATCGAATCCAGCGCGACATTGCCGGCAAGAATCATCAGGTCGGCCCAGGAGAGTTTTCGGCCGTACTTCTGCTTAATGGGCCAAATCAGCCGGCGCGCCTTGTCCAGGCTCACGTTGTCCGGCCAGCTGTTGAGGGGAGCAAACCGCTGTGCTCCGCGGCCTCCGCCGCCGCGGCCATCGGCAATGCGGTAGGTGCCCGCGCTATGCCACGCCATGCGGATGAAAAACGGCCCATAGTGGCCGTAGTCCGCTGGCCACCAGTCCTGCGAGGTCGTCATCAAGGCATGCAGGTCCTTGATCACCGCATTCAGGTCCAGGCTCTTGAACTCCTTGGCGTAATTGAATTCCTCACCCAAGGGGTTGGCGAGTTGCGCGTGCTGGCGCAGTATCTTCAGGTTCAGCTGATCCGGCCACCAGTTTGCGTTCGTTGGGGTTCCAGCCAAAGTGTGTTTGCGGGCGCCGTGTGGAAATGGGCACTTCGCGTCGCCTGACATTGCGTTCTGATCGTCGACTATCGGTGGTCCGGGGGTCTTTGTCTCGCGTCCAGACATGGGTAGGTCTCCTTGCTGTATGTGGAAATGTCGCTGGGGTTTCGCGCCGGGCTGCCTCTAACTCCCTGCGTCGCTGATTGACCTTCTGGATTGCGGCTAACAAGCGACCGGGCACTCTTCCAGAATCGGTCAAATGTCTCTCATTCAACCTAGTCTCGCCGCTTCCATAAGTAAAATGAAATGATTCAACAATTGCGATTCTCCTTACATATCATACGAAGATTTGACACGAGGATTCCAGAGGAAACACTTCGGAACGTCCGCTATGCCAGACCCTTACCATCGTAACGCCACCTTGACGGTGAGGCAAAACGATGAATCCTTAGATTATTTGTTACCTGCTCGCCCTCGCTGAGCTTCGGTATCGCTTATGACCGGTGTCGCCAACGAGGGTCGGGGGCGAGGTCCGAGAGATAGAGAAGGTTGTGCAAAACCGCGATTAAAATTGTTAGAAAATCCCCATTTTGGGCCGCATTCTTAACATTTTCCAAGAACAGGAATTCCGGACTCCCTTATCCACAAAAACCCCCTCCACCGCCGTTGACCCTGCCTCTCAAGCTCCGTAGAGTCTGTAATCGGGTGGTAACTTTGATCCCTTCCGAAAGGTACAGAAATGCCGCTGGCATCCAATAAAACGTAATCGCACCCAAGGTCCATCGATTCACACCAAGAATGGAGTAGAGATGCTCAAATTAAAGAAGATCCATATTCTCGGCTTTAAAAGTTTCTGCGACCGCACGGAATTGACTGTGCCCGGAACGGGTATTGCCGTTGTCGTAGGGCCGAACGGGTGCGGAAAATCTAACATCCTGGACGGGGTCAGTTGGGTGCTGGGCGAGCAGAGCGCCAAAAGCCTGCGCGGGACGCACATGCAGGACGTTATCTTTGCCGGAACGCGCGATCGCAAGGCTTTGGGCATGGCGGAAGTCACGCTGACCATGGTCGATCCCGAGGCCTACGAGGGACCCGTGGCCGTGGAGCCGGAAGTCGTGGTCGAGCATGATGGACCGGCCGACTGGGACGAAGACGAAGTGCGCAGCCGCCGCGCGGCGGAAGCCGAAGAGATTATCGCCAACGAGCAGCCTGGACAAGCGATCGAGGAAGGCGAGACCGGCGAATCGCAGGCCGCGGCAGAAGGTCCGCAGGCCGTGGTGCTGAAGATACGCCGCCGCCGGTTCCACAGCACGCCGCAGAAGGGCGAAATCGTCATCACGCGCCGCCTTTTCCGCACCGGCGAAAGCGAATATCTGCTGAACGGCAAGCTCTGCCGGCTGCGCGATATTCAGGACATCTTTATGGGCACGGGCCTGGGGCCGGAGAGCTACGCCATCATCGGTCAGGAACGCATTGGCCAGTTGCTCAGCTCCAAGCCGCACGACCGGCGCGCCATCATTGAAGAAGCCGCCGGCATCACGCGCTTCAAGACCAAGAAGCGGCTGGCTGAGTTGCGGTTGGAAAGTGCACGCCAGAACCTGGCACGCGTCGACGACATCTTCGAGGAAGTCACGCGGCAGATGAACTCCCTGAAGCGTCAAGCCGCCAAGGCGGAGCGGTTCGCTGCCGTGCGCGACGAGTTGCGCGGACGCCTGCGCGTGGTGCTTTCAAGCCGCATGGCGCTGATGGACGCAGATCAGTCTCGCCTGGATGAGGAGATCGCCGCTCTCTCCGGACGCGTGAGTGAAGCGGTCGAGGTAATCGCGCAACAGGAGGCCAGCCAGCACTCGCTCACCGAACAAGGCTACGCGCTTGATCGCGAAGGCCACGAAGCGCAGGACCGCGCCAATGAAGCTGCCGTTGAGCTTGAGGGGGCTACAGCCCGCGAACACAGCAATACCGAGCGCGTGGGCGAACTGGAGACGCGCATCGCCGCGGCCGGCATCGAGCTGGAGCAGACCCGAACGCAACTGGCAAGTATTACCGAGGAGCGCGCGCAACAGCACAGCTTCCTCGAGTCCGCAGCCGGAGAAGCACGGGAGTTTCGCCAGAAGGTGGAGACGCGTCAGCACGAGGCACGCGCGGCAGCAGAAGAGGTCTTCGGCGCTGAACGGCAATTGGAGAGCGGACGCCGTAACGCCATGCATCTGCTTACGCTGGCCGGCAACGCCCGCAATCACACCACGCAAGGCGAAGAAAGCCTTGCTGCCCTGGAACGCGAAGCGGAAAGGCTCCACGCCGAGATCGGCCAGGCGCGCAACGAACAGGAGTCCCTCGGCGTCGAGAGCGGTCAAGCCCACCTGCGCTTCGAGTCCGCAGCCGATGCGCTCAAACGGCTGGAAACCGAGATCGCCGCGATGCGCGAAACGCTGCAAGCGAAGCGCGCTGAAGAAAGCGCCAAGCGAACGCTCGCCAACCAGTTGCGCGGTGAGCAGGCCTCGGTTGCCGGACGCCGCGACTCACTCGAGGCATTGATCCGTAATCACAGCTACTCCACCGACTCCGTGCGCAAGCTGCTCAAACCGGGCGCTCTCGGGCACGGCGCGTCTCCCGTTGGCACGCTGGCAGACTTTCTTGAAGTCAGCGGCGCGCATGAAGGCGTGGTAGACGAATTCTTGCGCGAGGAGCTCAATTACGTCGTTGTCGAAAACTGGGGTGACGCGGAAGAAGGCGTGCGGGTTCTGAAGGCTGGAGATGGACGGGCCACATTTCTCATCCACGCGGATGCGCAGGGCGTGCTCTTCGACGAAGCCGCAGGCGCGGTCAACGAGACTGGATTGACGCCGCTGCGCGACGCCATCAAGGTGCTGAACGGTTTTGGCCGGGCACTGGAGTCGATCCTGCCCAAGCTGCGCCACAGCTACCTGGCAGAGAGTTCCAACGAAGCGCTGCGCCTCACTTCGATTTATCCGCACGCCTATTTCCTTACCCCCGAGGGCGAGTGTTTCCACAACGCCACGGTGACCGGCGGCAAGCCTGCCAGCGAAGGTCCGCTGGCGCTGAAGCGCGAACTGCGCGAAGCCGAAGGCCGGTTGGCCAAGCTGGAAACCAGCCTGGCACAAGCGGAGACAGAAGCCGCGATTCTGACCCGGGCCATCGAGGAGCTGACCGCGCAACTGGAGGCGCATAGCGAGCAGCGGCGCATTGCGGAGACCGACACCGCCAACCTGGGCGCGGCCCTCAAGCAAATGGAGGGCGAGACCCAGCGCATCGAGCGGCGTCTGCAGGACTGGACCATGCAGGCCGCGCGCAACAAGGATGCGTGCGAAGCCAAGCGCCAGTCGATCGAACATCAGCGTGAAGAAGCGGCGCGGCTGGAGGCGGAGCACGCGCAGGCCGAGGCGGGGTTAGATCAGTTGCAGTCCCAACTCGCGGAGATGCGCCAGAAGCGCGAGGGCCTGCAGCAGGAGGCCGCACAGGTCACCGCGGAGCTTGCGGGTCTGGAAGAGCGGCGGCGCGGCGCGGAGGCAGCCTTCCAGCGCATCGACCGGCTCCATGCCGATCTCGAGCGCCGCGTGCAATCCATCGAGCAACAGCGGACAGCCGCCACAGCGGAACGCGAGCAGCGTATCGCCGAGAGCGCCGTTCTCGCCGAGCGGAAGAAGGAACTGGCCGCGACACGCACTGAAGCCCTGGCTCTCACCCAGACCATCGCCGCCCAGTCGCAGGCGTTGCGCCAGCAATTGGCGGAGATGGAGACACAACTCAAGACCGGGCGCGCGGCGCTCGATCAACTGCGCGAAGATCGCTCCGGCCGGTTCAATGAACTGGCCAAGCTGCACTCCGACCTCGAGTATCTTGAGGCAAGCTGCCTGGCAGAGGTCAACGTCGAGGCCCAGGTGTTGCGCGAAGATGCGGAGATTGTCCGCCTGCTCGATGAAGAGCTTGTAGCCGAAGAAGAAACCTGCCGCATGCTCAAGCAGCGCATCGAGCAGATGGGCCCGGTAAACATGATGGCTCTCGACGAATACAAGGAAACCGCGCAGCGTCATGAGTTCCTTGAAACCCAACGCAAAGACCTGATGGAGTCCATTGAAAACACCCAGGACACGATCAAGGAGATCGATCAGATTACGCGCACCAAGTTCGATGAGGCCTTTGCGAAGATCAACGAAAATTTCAGCGTTGTGTTCTCACGACTCTTCCAGGGCGGCCAGGCCTTTCTGCGGCTCACCGATGTCGAGAACCAGGCCGAAAGCGGCCTTGAGATCGTGGCCTCGCCTCCGGGCAAGAAGCTGCAGAATGTGCTCCTGCTCTCCGGCGGCGAAAAGTCGCTCACCGCGCTCGCACTGTTGGTCGGCATCTTCCAATTCCAGCCCAGCCCCTTCTGCGCGCTCGACGAAGTGGACGCGGCCCTGGACGAAACCAACGTCGGCCGCCTTGCCGATCTGTTGCACTCCCTGAGCAAGGAAACTCAGTTCCTGCTCGTCACCCACTCCAAGCGCATGATGCAGGCGGCCGACATGATTTACGGCGTCACCATGCAAGAGCCCGGCGTCTCCAAGATCATCAGCGTGCGGCTGGGCGGGCGGGAGCAGCGGCGGGCTACGGCGTAAAGGCCAGGGGCAGGGGGCAGGGATCAGAGATCGGGGGTCGGAGATCAGGGGTCCCTCCGTTGCGCTTAGGATGGGCTTCGT